>NZ_JAMYTD010000004.1:0-342267 GCF_040322255.1 Mesorhizobium sp. M0166
AAATATCCTTTGCGGGCGCCGCGTCTTTTTTTATATATAGCCTGTGGGTTTATTCCCTTTTGGGTTTTTTTTTTTGCCCTATTTGGTGGGGGGGGGCGCCGGGCGGCGCCGACTTGGGCACATCGCCAGACGAATTCAGCAGCTTGTAGATCGGCGAGTTGCTGTCACGCACCGAATACGTCTGCGTCTTGTCGACGTTGACGGTCGCCTGCTTGTTGATGTCGGTCCCGCCAACATTATCGTTGCGGGCATAAGCGCTGCCGGCGGCAATCAAGAGAGCGGCGGCAGCAAGAACGATCTTTTTCATTTTTGATACTCCTGGATTTCAATCGAAGCGGCGAGCTCACCCGCCGCTTATCCTGTTATTGGACCATGATCTTTTGCCGAAAACCGGCTTCCACTTTACGGGATCATGGTCCGCGATCGGCTGTTAGTTGTTGCCGAAAAGGTTGCGGTCGGCGCCCTGGACGGCCGGCTGCTTTTCAGTATCGTCCGACGTCCTGACGGAAGCCGTGTACGAGCTATCGACGGAAGGCGCAGGCTGGTTCGCGCCGTTCGAACCATAATTGTCGCTAGCCGCGAAAGCGCTGCCGGTGATGGCCAAAACGGCGGCGGCAGCAAGAACGATCTTTTTCATTTTAATACTCCTGAATTTTTTCAGATCCCGGGCGGCGGATATGCCCGCCGCCCTGATGCCGGGATCGGCTGTTAGTTGTTGCCGAAGAGGTTACGGTCGGCGCCCTGGACAGGCTGCTGGTCAGCATGAACGGGCTTCTGAATGGAAGCCGTATACGAGCTGTCGACCGAAGCGGCAGTCTGGTTCGCACCCTTGGAACCAAAGTTGTCGCTGCCAGCGAAGGCGCTGCCGGTGATGGCCAAAACGGCGACGGCGGCAAGAGCGATCTTTTTCATTTTAGTACTCCAGTATCTTAGTTTCCGTCCGTCTAGCGGCGTGTCTTGGGAGGAATTCGCGTCGTCCGGACAGCCCCGATGTGGGAAAGGCAATAGTGAGTTTCCAATCACGAAGTTGTTTGGTGTGGACCACGCTTCTACACCTTGAAATTGTGCCAGAGATTCCCTTTGCCACAATTTTACTATGTGAAATCAAGCAGATAACGCATAACCTCGGTCTGGCTGCAAGCGACTTGGGTAGGCAGCGTTCACAGCGTCCTGCACGCATTGTCAACAGAAACGAACCGTTCGGTTCGATTTTTTAAACCGATAAAAGTCGCAGCCGGGGTTGTTTGTCGAATCGTTAACCATTTCCGCCAAACGCGGCCTCGCCGTTCTGCCGGTTTTCGGCCCGTTTATGCCGGCCGGCGAAGGCAGCGACCGGGCAAAGCAGAACCGGGTCAGACCCCGTAGCGTTCGGTGCGGATGAGAGCCGCAGGCACCCCGGCATCGATCAGTGCCTCGGCGGCGGCCGTCACGAATGCGTTCGAGCCGCAGACAAAGGCGAGTTTCGGTGGCGCGGGCAGCCTGGTCATGGCTTGCACCATCATCGCGGCGTCGATCCGCCGCGCATAATCCGCCGGACGGCGGGCCGGCTCGCGCGTCAGCGTTAGTACCAGGTCGAAGCCATCCCGGCGCTCGGCGAGGTCGATCAACTCGTCGCGAAAGATCACCTCGTCCCAGACCCGCGCCGAAAACACCAGGGCGGCCGCGACCAGCGATCCCCGCATCGCCCGGTGACGGACCATCGACATCAGCGGCACCACGCCCGACCCGCCGCCGACGAGCAGGAGCGGTCCGCCGTCGCCGTCGGACCAGACGAAATGGCCGCCGAGCGGCCCGCGCAACTCGACCTCGTCGCCCACCGCCGCGATCTCGTGAAAGAACGGCGAGACCTCGCCGTCCTCGAGTTTTTCAATCGCCAGTTCGATGGTCTCGCCGGTCTCCGGCGCGGAGGCTATGGAGTAGGAGCGGCGCGCCTGATAGCCGTCAGGCGCCGTCAGCCTGACATCGACATGCTGCCCGGCATGGTAGGCGAAAGGCCGCGACGGCTGCAGGAAAAAGCTGGTGACGCGCGGCGTGCGCTTTTGGATGCGGGTGATGGTGACCGTTTGCCAGGGCGACTGCGCCGCCGGTGCGTCGCTCATGGATCGTTCGTGTAGCGCTGCTCGCGCCACGGGTCGCCATAGATATGATAGCCTCGCAATTCCCAGAAACCCGGCTCGTCGCGCTCGGTGAACTGCAGCCCGTTCAGCCATTTGGCCGATTTCCAGAAATAGAGATGCGGAACGAGCAGCCGTGCCGGGCCGCCATGGTCGGGGGTGATCGGCCTGCCCTCGTAAAGCAGCGCCACCATCGCCTTGCCGCCGGTGAGATCCTTCGTCGGCACGTTGGTGGAATAGCCGTCGAAACCCAGCGCCAGCGTGAAGGCGGTGGGCGGCTCGATGCCGGCGTCGGCAAGGATGTCGTCGACCAGCACGCCCTGCCACGCCGTGTCGAACTTGGTCCACGCGGTGACGCAATGGATGTCGCGCGTCATCTTGGTCAAGGGCAGCGCGTTGAACTCGGCCCAGTTCCACTTCTTGATCGGCCGCGGCCCCTGCTTAAGCGTGAACGACCAATCCTCGGTGCGCACATGCGGCGTCGGGCCGGCCGACAGGACCGGGAAACCTTGCTCGAGATATTGCCCCGGCGGGATACGTGCATCCGCATCCGTCGGCGGCTTTCGTCCGGAAGAGAAGCCTCGGGTAACCATCGAGAATATCCGTTTGCGCAAGGTCCAGTCGACCTTTGTCAGTTTTCTCGAAGACGCGCGCGCGGGCAACTGAAATCTTGGCTCGGCCTGGCGGCAATGCTCTACATCGATCTTGGCAGCGCGGCGCCCGCTTCAGCCACTGGCGAAGGGCACGGCGACAAACATCTGGGCGTCGCCACGCTCGACAAGCAGCAGCACCGATTTCTTGCCGGATTTGGCGGCCTGCACAATCGCCTGGTTAGCCTGCCTGGCGCTCCTCACCGGATGCTGGTCGACGGCGACGATGATGTCGCCGGGCTGGATGCCGGAAGCCGATGCCGCCTTGTTCGGGTCGACGCGCTCGACCAGCGCGCCGTGCTGGTTGCCGGCCAGGTTCATTGCCTGCCGCACATCCGGGGTGACATCCATCAGGCCGAGGCCGAGCGCCGGTGCGCGAAGGCCCTGCCCGGTCGACGGCTGACCCCGATCGCCGGTCACCGACCCCGTCGTCATGTCGTCTTCGTTGCGTCCGACCTCGACGGAGATCTGCAGGCTTTGCCCCTTGCGCCAGACATTGAGGGTTTCCCTCGTGCCGGGCGCAATTTCGGCGACGGCGCGCGACAGGTCCCTTGGGTCCTTTATGTCGCGACCGGCGAAACTGGTGATGACGTCACCGGTCTCGATGCCGGCCTTGGCGGCCGGCGATCCGTCGCTGACCTGCGCGACCAGCACGCCGCCGGGGTGATCGAGGCCGATGGCGCTCGCCATGTCAGGCGTCACCGGCTGGATCTGGACGCCGAGATAGCCGTACTGGATGGAGCCGCCCTTCATCAGCTTGGCGACGACCTTTTGTGCCTGGTCCGAGGGGATGGCGAAGCCGACGCCGACGCTGCCGCCATTCGGCGAAAAGATCGCCGTGTTGATGCCGACGACATTGCCGTTCACATCCGTCAGCGGGCCGCCGGAATTGCCCCGGTTGATCGGCGCGTCGATCTGGATGAAGTCGTCAAACGGCCCGCTGTGCAGGTCGCGGCCGCGGGCCGAGACGATGCCGGCCGTGACCGTGGTGCCAAGGCCGAAAGGATTGCCGAAAGCGAGCACCTGGTCGCCCGGCATGAGCTTGTCGGAATCGCCCCATTTGACGGTCGGCAAGGGCTTGCCGGCCTTGACCTTGAGCACGGCAAGATCGTTCTTGGCGTCATGGCCGATCAATTTGGCGGGAAGCTCGGTGCCGTCGTCGAGCGTCACCTTGATCGACTGGGCGCCGTCGACGACGTGATTGTTGGTGACGATGGTGCCGTCGGCGCCGACGATGAAGCCTGAACCGAGGGCCTCTGCGCGCGGCGCCTGTTCCGGCGGTGTCTTGGGGGCGGGCTGTCCCTGGTCATCGAAGAAATGGCGGAAATAGTCGTCGAAAGGCGAGGTTCCGCCAAAGGGAGAGGCGTCGCTCATAGTGTTCGGCTGTTGGGCTTTCATGGCCGTCGTGATGGTCACCACCGCCGGTTTGTCGGCCGCCACGACCGGCGCGAACGAGCCGCTCGGCGCCGTCATGCCGGTGACGGGAGGTGTCACTGTTGCCGCCAGGACATCATTCAGCCTCGGAGCGAGAGGCAAGGCGAAGGGGCTGACGATCAGCGCGGCGCCCAGCAGAGCGGCGACGCGATGTCTGCGAAGGGTCTGGATTGGTGACATGGCCGTTGTCCGGGCGAGAGATTGGTGAAGCGCGGTAACGTTCCGTCACCGGAACGATTCATCGCGTGTCGGTCGTCGGCCTTGCCTGTCTCGCCTGTCACGGCAGCCGACCGGATCGACAGCCCCGCATCTAGGGCGCCGATCATGGTTTCCAGATAATATTACGAAGATTTAATTTCCGGCTGGCAGCCGCCTTGCCGGGCTGGCGCCGAAACCCGAAAACAAAACCCGCCTTGCGGCGGGTCGTTGGGGCGAATCAGCACCATACCCAAATTAGTAGCATAGCTGCCGGCACAAAGCAAGAACAAAATAGCTGCGCAAGACAAATCGCTTCAGGTTTGTGCCGCTTCAGCAGAGGCCTCCTATTCGCCTTTCCCGTCGGTCCGGCTGAGATAGGCGGTGGCGATCTCGCGCATCCGCCTGCCGTCGAAGCTCGGTCCATGGCCGCCATGGCCGATCCGGATCGGCAGGTCGAGCAGGCGCTGCATAGTGCGGCGATAGGCGGCACGATCAGAATCCGGCAGGTCGTCGATCAGCATGGCGTCGTAGATGGCGTCGCCGGCGAAGAACAGGCCGTCTGCCTCGTCGAACAGTGCGATCGAATCCGGAGAGTGGCCGGGCAGATGCAGGACGCGGAATTGCCGGTCGCCGAGGTCGATCCTATCGCCCTCGTCCAGGGTCCTAGTCAGCGGCGCCGGCTGAATCCTGTAATCGGCCGCTTTCCAGCCCTCCGCCGGCAGCCTGGAGACGGCGCCTTCCAGACCATGGAACATGTAGGCGTAGGTAACCGCTTCATCCATGCTGTCGAACTGCGCGGCGCTGTGGCGCGGCCCTGCCCGCAACGGAAACTCGTGCAGCGAGCCGACATGATCGAGATGGATATGCGTGGCGACGACGAGCAGCTGCTTGCCGGCCGGCGTATCGATCTGCGGCGCCAGCGGGCAGATCCCCATGCCGGTGTCGACCAGCAGGTCGACATCGCGGCCGCGCAAATGCCAGATGTTGGCGCGCACGAATTCGTGCACGAAGGGCTCGGTCAGCATCGTCGTCTTGGCGTCGACGATGGTTTTGCTGAACCAGCTGTCCATCAGATCAAGGCCGGCATCAGACGAACGGCTTGCCGATCTTGTACTTTTGCGGGACCAGCCGCTTCAGATAGGCCATGCCCGCGTCGGACAGCCGGTTGACATCGGGCAGCATGAAATCATCCGGCATGTGGCGCGTCTTGCCGGCGACGTTCTTCAGCGGCACCTTCTTCAGCACGGTTTTCTTGCCGTCATATTGCAGTGCCACCGAACCGCCGCCCTCGTCGGCCACCGTGACCGCGAAGGCGCCGGCATCGAAGGCCTCCTGCGCGTCGACCGCGCTGATGGCGCCGACATAGCCGCGCGGCATATAGCCGAGCGCATCGACGCGTGCCCGCTTGCCCGGCAATCCTTCGGCGAGCGCGCGCTCCAAGGCTGCCGGCAGGTCGCTGCCCGACAGCTTGACGTTGCCGTGCTGGTCGCGCTCCAGCCTTTCCGGCGGCACCAGGCTTTCGACCAGCGCCTTGCCGTCGGCCGTGCTGACGCCTTCGGAGACGGCAACGATGCAGCGCTTGTGGCGGTCGAGCGTGGCACGCACGTCGTCGATGAAACCTGCCGCCGAGAACGGCCGCTCCGGCACGTAGACGAGATGCGGGCCGCTGTCCTGGTCGAGCTGCCAGGCCGCGGATGCGGCCGTCAGGAAACCGGCATGCCGCCCCATGACGATGCCGACATAGATGCCCGGCAGAGCGCGGAAATCGAGATCGACCGAAAGGAATGCTCCAGCGACGAACTCGGCCGCCGACATGAAGCCGGGCGTGTGATCGTTCTCCTCGAGATCGTTGTCGATGGTTTTCGGCGCGTGCACGAAGGCGATCTTGCCGCCGGCGGCGTCGGTCAGGATCTGCTGCGTGCCCGACGTGTCGTTGCCGCCGATATAGATGAAGGCATCGGCGCCGGCTTTCTTCAAGCCGTTGAGGATGAGGTCGCAATAGGCGGCATCCGGCTTGTCGCGCGTCGAACCAAGCGCGGCGCTCGGTGTCGCCGCGATCAGCCGCAGGCGGTCCTCGGGAATGGCAGAAAGATCGACGTAATTGCCGTCACGAATGCCGCGCACGCCGTGGATGGAACCAAGGACCTTGGCGCCGGGATGCCGCTTGCGGATTTCGAGCGTGGCGCCCACCACGGTCTGGTTGATGACGGCGGTCGGACCGCCGCCTTGCGCGATGACAAAAGTTCCGGCCATTGCTTACGTCTCCCGGGCGATGAAATCGCAGGCACATTCGCCTGTCTTGCGGCATCGCGCAACGGCAGAGTGATCGCTGAAAGCGAAGCCGCCGTTCAGACGACGACGACCGGGTTTTTCTTGGAGACGCGGCTGTAGAGATCGATGATGTCCTGGTTGATCAGGCGCACGCAGCCCGACGACATCGCCTGGCCGATGCTCCACCATTCGGGTGAGCCGTGGATGCGATAACCGGTGTCGCTGCCGTTCTGATAGATGTAGAGGGCACGCGCGCCAAGCGGATTGTCGAGGCCGCCCGGCTGTCCGCCTTGCCATTTCACCAGCTCCGGCCTGCGGGCGATCATCTCGGGCGGTGGGGTCCAGACCGGCCATTCCTTGCCGTACTGGATGTTGGCGCGACCGGACCAGCGGAATCCGTCCTTGCCGATGCCGACGCCGTAACGGATCGCCTCGCCGCCGGGCTGCACCAGATAGAGCAGCCGCTCCTGCGAGTGCACGACGATGGTGCCGGGTTGCTCGCCGGTCGGATCGACGACGATCTGGCGGCGGAACTCCGGCTTGACCTTGAGATAGGGCACTTCCGGCACGTTGAAGCCACCGTCGGTGAGCGAAGCGTACATCACGTCGGGGCTGGTGATGTTCTTGTCGACGCTGATGCTCGGACGGACCGGCCGGATCGAGCCGGTGGTGACGTCGTCGAGCTGGAGCGACGGCAGATCCAGCGTCTGGCTGCAGCCGGCGACGCCGAGCAGCGCCAGCGCACCGGCGCCGGACAGCACCGTGCGGCGGGAAAGCTGTATTTCGGTTTCGATTGCGTCGCCGGTGTGCGGCAGCGACAGACCTTGCGGCAACTCACGCATTTACCCAAACCCTACGCTATCGGCGGGAAACACGGTCCGGCCGGATAGCAGGCATTTTCACCAATCATGGTTGAAAAAGCGTGAAGGCCGGCCGCCTGGCGTTAACGAGGGGCTTTTTCGATTCTTGCCCCTTTACATCTTCGCGAGGCCAAGGATTTATCCTCTTCTTTGAGCTCAAGGAGGAGAAAATGTCTTTCGAAAACTGGGCCGCGTTTGCCGCCGCCTCGGCAATCCTTCTGGTCATCCCGGGCCCGACCATCCTGCTGGTGGTGTCCTATGCGCTCGGCCAGGGCTGGCGCACCGCGCTGCCGATGGCAGTCGGCGTGGCGCTCGGTGACTTCACCGCGATGACACTGTCGATGCTGGGCATCGGCGCGCTGCTGGCGGCGTCGGCCACCGTATTCACGGTGCTGAAGGTGATCGGCGCCGGCTATCTGATCTATCTCGGCATCAAGCTGTTTCGCGCCGGCGGCGCGCTCCGGGCCGAACCGCGGACCGATGCAGTATCATCGGCCAAGATGATGGCGCACGCCTGGCTGGTTACCGCGCTCAATCCGAAAAGCATCACCTTCTTCGTCGCCTTCCTGCCGCAGTTCCTCGACCGGCACGCGGATTTCTGGACACAGATGCTGATTTTCGAGACGACCTTCCTGACGCTCGCCTTCGCCAACGCCTTCGGCTACGCGCTGATCGCGGCAAGAGCGCGCAACGTTGTGCGCAACCCGAAGGCGATCCGCATCTTCAATCGCACCGGCGGCACGCTGCTGGTCGGCGCCGGGATCGCGACGGTGGCGATGCGATCGGGCAACTGAGGAGAGATAATGGCGGTCAGCGATGCATTCGGCTTGACACTGTCCGGCGCGACGGAGGCCGGGCTCTCGTCCTACAGCCGGGCTGTGCGCGAATTGCAGTGCTTCATCGGCGATCCGGTCGGTACGGTTGACCGGGCAATCGCCGACGATCCCGGCTTCGTCATGGCGCATGTGTTCAAGGGTTATCTCTTTGGCCTCGCCACAGAGCGCGAAGCGACGGCGGTGGCCAAGGCATGTCACGAGGCAGCGCTGCCGCTTGCCGCGACGACGCGCGAGCAGGCGCATGTCGCCGCCCTTGGCCACCTTGCGGTGGGACGCTGGCACGAGGCCGCCCGCGTGCTGGAGGATATCGCCATCGAGTTCCCGCTCGATGCGCTGGCGCTGCTGACCGGCCACCAGATCGACTTCTTCACCGGCAATGCCCGCATGCTGCGCGACCGCATCGGCCGCGCGCTGCCGTCCTGGCAGAGCGGCATGCCGGGCTACCACGCCATACTCGGCATGCAGGCCTTTGGGCTGGAGGAAATGGGCGACTACGCGCGTGCCGAAAGGCTTGGCCGCACGGCGGTCGATCTCGAGCCGCGCGACGGCTGGGCCCAGCATGCGGTGGCCCATGTTATGGAGATGCAGAGCCGGCAGAAGGACGGCATTCTGTGGATGCGCGCCAATCCCGAAGCGTGGACGCGGGAAAGCTTCCTGCAGGTGCACAATTGGTGGCATCTGGCGCTGTTCCATTATGATCTCGGCGAGACCGACGAGGTGCTGGCGCTCTACGACGGGCCCATCTATGGCGAGCGCTCGACGCTGGCGCTCAACATGGTCGATGCCTCGGCGATTCTGTGGCGGCTGCATCTCGGCGGCGTCGATGTCGGCGAGCGCTGGTCTGCGCTCGCCGCCAACTGGTTGCCCAAGGCCAGCGCCGGCCATTATGCCTTCAACGACGCCCACGCGATGATGGCGTTTGTCGGCGCCGGCCTCGACGCGCCGGCCCGCGGCTTGCTCGAGGCGCAGCGCGAGGCGATGCAGGGTGAAGACGACAACGCTGCTTTCACCCGGGATGTCGGCCATCCCCTGACGCTCGCCATCAAGGCATTCGGCGAGGGCAATTATGCCGAGACGATACGCCTGATCCGGCCGATCCGGGCAATCGCCCATCGCTTCGGCGGCAGCCACGCCCAACGCGACGTCATCGACCTGACGCTGATCGAGGCGGCCTTGCGTTCCGGTGATGGCGCGCTGGCGAGGGCGCTTGCGGCGGAACGCGCGCTGGCACGGCCGGACAGCCCGTTGTCGGCACTGTTTTCACGGCGCGCAACCGCTCTCGCGGCGAATTGACCAAGGCCACATCTTGCCTTAAAAACTGCCCCGGCAAGATTTTTTCGAGTGTCGAAAAAATCTTCGCGTGTTGACCGGGGTGCGTTTCCGGCGGCACGATTGCCGGGATATCTTCGCCGCAGGACTGGGCGGGGAAGCAAGGAAGACCGTCGCCGCCAGGCATGACGGACATGGGAGGAAACATGTATCTCGGCCTCGATCTCGGCACGTCGGGCGTCAAGGCGCTGCTGATCGATGCAAGGCAGAGCATCGTCGGTTCCGGCCATGCGCCACTCGACGTGTCGCGGCCGCATCCCGGCTGGTCCGAGCAGAACCCCGCCGACTGGATCCGCGCCTGTGAAGCGGCGATCGGCGAGCTGAGATCCATGCATGCGAAGGAACTCGCGGCGGTCAAAGGCATCGGCCTTTCCGGCCATATGCATGGCGCCACCCTGCTCGATGCCGCCGACCAGGTGCTGCGCCCCTGCATTCTGTGGAACGACACACGCAGCCACGCCGAGGCGGCCGCACTCGATGCCGACCCGCGCTTTCGCAAGCTGACCGGCAACATCGTCTTTCCCGGTTTCACCGCGCCGAAGCTCGCCTGGGTGAAGAACAACGAACCGGCTGTTTTCGCCAAGGTGGCAAAGGTCCTGCTGCCGAAGGATTTTTTGCGGCTCTGGCTCGCCGGCGAGCATATTTCGGAAATGTCGGATTCGGCTGGCACGTCGTGGCTCGATGTCGGCAAACGAGCCTGGTCCGCCGAGCTGCTCGCCGCCACGTCGCTCGACGAAAGGCAGATGCCGTCATTGGTCGAAGGCACGGCCAAGGCCGGTGCCTTGCGCAGCGAATTGGCTGTGAAATGGGGCTTGCAGGCGGGTATCCCGATCGCCGGCGGCGCCGGCGACAACGCGGCCTCGGCCTGCGGCATGGGCACGGTCGGCGCCGGCCAGGCTTTCGTCTCGCTCGGCACGTCGGGCGTGCTTTTTGCCGCCAATGCCTCCTATCTGCCCAATCCGGAAAGCGCGGTGCACACATTCTGCCACGCACTGCCCGGCACCTGGCACCAGATGGGCGTCATCCTGTCGGCAACCGATTCACTCAACTGGCTGTCGGGGATCGCTGGAAAAAGCGCCGGCGAGTTGACCGCCGAACTCGGCGATGTGCTGCAGGCGCCGACCGGCGTCTCGTTTTTGCCCTATCTCTCAGGGGAACGGACGCCGCACAATGATTCGGCCATTCGTGGCGCGTTTACCGGGCTTGCCCACGAGTCTGGCCGCGTGGCGCTGACCCAGGCCGTGCTCGAAGGCGTCGCCTTCGCCTTCCGCGACAGCCTCGACGCGCTGGCCAAAGCCGGCACGACGCTGACCCGGGTAACGGCGATCGGCGGCGGCTCGCGTTCGCGCTACTGGCTGAAGGCCATCGCGACAGCGCTTGGCCTGCCGGTCGATATTCCAGCCGACGGCGATTTCGGCGCCGCCTTCGGTGCGGCCCGGCTTGGCCTGATCGCGGCGACCGGTGCCGATCCGCGCGCCGTGTGCACGGCGCCGGCGACAGACACCACGGTCGAGCCGGTCGCCGCCCTCGGCGATGCCTATGAGGATGCTTATCAGCGCTACCGGGCGCTTTATCCCGCGATCAGGAGCGCCACAGCGTGAGCGGATTCCCGCCCTCGCCGCGGCCCGCCGAGAAGGCCTCACTGTGCCGGCACCTTGTCGAGAAAGCCGGTGATGCTTTTCAACCGGCCATTTTCGATGACGCCGATATCGGTGCCTTCGATCACGGACTCGCTGCCATCCGGCCCGAGGTTCCAGGAGAAGCGGATGGTATCGGCAAAGCCGTCCGGCTTGCCTTTCAGCGAGAACCTGAAGCCGGCAAAGCGCTGCTGCACGCCGTCGATCAGCGCCGCGATGCCGTCATGGCCGTCGCCCTGCATGATCGGATCGCGATAGCCGAAATCCTCGGTGAAGGTCGCCTCGAGCAAGGCTTGCCTGCGCACGGCGTCGCTCTCGTTCCAGGCGGCGATGTAGTTTTCAGCAATGGTGTTGAGGTCGGTCATGGTCTGTCTCCTTCGTTGAGTGGCTTTGACATGAGCCTTTTCACCCAGCGCCAGCGCGAAACCAATTACGCCTGAGGTAATCAGGCCGAACCATGCGAGAGGAAAAGAACATGAGCAGCGGTTTTTTCGGCGACATCCAACAGATCAAATACGAGGGACCGGACTCAACCAATCCGCTGGCTTACCGGTTCTACAATCCCGACGAGATTGTCGCCGGCAAGCGGCTGGAAGACCATCTGCGCTTTGCCGTCGCCTACTGGCATTCCTTTGCCTGGCCGGGCGGCGATCCGTTCGGCGGCCAGACGTTTCAGCGGCCGTGGTTTCCCAAGGCCGGCGGTACCGACACGATGGAACTGGCCAAGCTCAAGGCCGACGTCGCCTTCGAGATGTTTTCGCTGCTGGGCGCGCCTTATTTCTGCTTCCACGACGCCGATGTGCGGCCGGAGGGCCGGGACTTTTCCGAAAGTGCAGCGCGGCTCGACGAGATCGCCGATTATTTCTCGGGAAAGATGAAACAGACCGGCGTCAAGCTGTTGTGGGGCACGGCCAACCTGTTTTCCAACCGCCGCTTCATGTCGGGCGCCGCCACCAATCCCGATCCGGACGTCTTTGCCTATTCGGCGGCGACGGTGAAACGCTGCATCGACGTCACCAAGCGGCTGAACGGCGAGAACTACGTGCTGTGGGGCGGCCGCGAGGGCTATGAAACGCTGCTCAACACCGACCTTGGCCGCGAGCAGGAACAGGCCGGCCGCTTCCTCAACCTGGTCGTCGACTACAAGCACAGGATCGGCTTCGAAGGCACCATCCTGATCGAGCCGAAGCCGCAGGAGCCGACCAAGCACCAGTATGATTACGACGTCGCCACCGTCTATGGCTTCCTCAAGCGTTTCGGACTGGAGAATGAGGTCAAGCTCAACATCGAGCAGGGCCATGCCATCCTGGCCGGCCATTCGTTCGAGCATGAACTGGCGCTGGCCAATGCGCTGGGAATCTTCGGCTCGATCGACATGAACCGCAACGACTACCAGTCGGGCTGGGACACCGACCAGTTCCCCAACAATGTGCCGGAGATGGCACTCGCCTACTACCAGGTGCTGCAGGCCGGCGGCTTCAAGACCGGCGGCACCAATTTCGACGCCAAGCTCAGGCGCCAGTCGCTCGATCCGCAGGATCTGCTGATCGGCCATATCGGCGGCATGGATTGCTGCGCTCGCGGCCTCAAGGCAGCGGCGCGCATGGTCGAGGACAAGGCGTTGTCCGCCCCGCTCGCCGAGCGCTATGCCGGCTGGGATTCGGCCGAGGCCAAGGCGATGCTTGCCGGCAAGCGCACGCTGGAGGAAATCGCCGAGCGCGTCGTCAAGGAAAAGATCGAGCCGCAGCCCAGATCCGGCCGCCAGGAACTGCTCGAAAATATCGTCAACCGGTACGTCTGAGGCGTACCCGGTTCGCGGCCGCATTGTTCAGCGGCCGCGGGATAAAGAGCACTTTCCGCGGGGCTGAGACCGACGACAAGGTCTTAGTCGTGATCGAGGCCTCTCAGGTAGGCGCAGAACATGTCGGCCATGGCGTCGGCGTAGGCTTCAATCTCAGCGGGGGTTCGGGGCGCCTCCGAGAACTGCTTCCCCACCGTGCTGAGCGTGGTCATGACCAGGTCGCCGGCCAATTCGCGAGTCGCTTGCGCGGCGTTGGGTAACGCCTCCTGCATGAAGAGCTGGATGGTGCGGTCTCCGGACGCCCTTGCCGCCTGCGCCTCAGGCGCGTCCCGATAAAGCGGTGCGGCGTCGTCGAGCGCCACACGCACCGCGGCCTCGTCACACTCCGAGCGGAGGAAGGCGTGGACCAGGCCGCGCAGCCGGTCAAGCGGCGGTTTCCTGATATCCTCGAGGATGTCGCGCAGCAAACCAGTCGTCTGCCGCCATTCATCGCTCTGGAGCCGGAACAGGATCGCCGCCTTGTTCGGAAAATACTGATACAGCGATCCGACACTGACACCGGCCTTCTCGGCCACCCGCGCCGTGGTGAAGCGCTGCGCGCCTTCTTTCGCCAAAACCTGAACAGCAGCCTGCAAAATCGCAGCGACGAGCTCTGCCGAGCGGGCCTGCTTGGGCTGTTTTCGCGAGGAAATCCGCGGACTTCGGTGATCGCTCATTGAGAGGCGCGCCAATGCGATTAGTGAATGCGAATGATTAGTCGTATTTTGAATGGCGCACAAGGACGCATTCAATTTTGACTGGAGACCGATATGACCACACTGACGACAAAGCCGCTCGCACCCCTGCTGGACCGCCTGTTCGAGGAAGCCGCTGCGGCAACGAGCCCTGCAGTGGCGGAACTCTCCGCCGAGGAGCGGATGCGCCTGGTTCGAAGCAAGACCGAATACGTCGAGCTCTATGGGCGGCTAAAGGATCTCTGGCTTCCCGTTTCGCGAGAGACCGGCACGCTGCTCTACATGCTGGCACGAGGCAGCGGCGCACGGACGATCGTCGAATTTGGAACCTCGTTCGGCATTTCGACCCTGCACCTTGCCGCAGCCTTGCGGGACAATGGCGGCGGCCGCCTGATCACCAGCGAGTTCGAGCCGTCCAAGGTGGCGCGTGCGAGGCGTAATCTGACAGCAGGCGGTCTCATTGACATGGTGGAAATCCGCGAAGGTGACGCGCTGCAAACATTAAGCGTCGATCTTCCCGAAACGGTCGACCTGCTTCTGCTCGACGGCGCCAAAGCGCTCTATCCCGAGATCTTGAGTCTGGTTGAAAGCCGCCTCAGGCCGGGCGCCTTCGTCGTTGCCGACAACGCCGATCTTTGCCCCGAATACCTCGAGCGGGTGCGCTCGACCGGGAGTGGCTACATGTCCACGCCGTTCGGCGAGGATGTTGAACTGTCGATGCGGCTTGGCTGAAGCACTGCCTGACCTGCCGGAACGATCGTGCCCAAGATGCGCGGCGGCGGACAAAACTTTGCCCGGCATCGCCCATCAATCGCCTCGCTCTTGCCTTCAAACAGCCGTCACGAACCTCCTATAGTGTGGTTCGTGGCGGGAACAGAAAGAAGGAGGCGAAACGATATGCAGCACGAACGCGAAATCGACGCCCTGCTCTCATCTGGCGAGGCCGGATCGATCATCGACCGGCTGATGGCGCTGCCGCACCCGAAGCAAGGTGCGCTGAGTGCAAACGAATGGGATCGCGCGGTCGCCAGCCGCTTCGAGACCCATCTTGCGAGACAGATGCGCTCGCAGATCGACGGCAACAGCGACCGCCAGGACGCTGCCTGATCCACCCTACCTCTGGCGCAGCCTGACCGGCGCTTCGCCGAACGCTCTTGAAAACGCTCTGGAAAATGCCGCGGCGGACGAAAACCCCGTTCGCCCGGCAATGTCCGCCATGGCGATGCGCGTATCGACCACCAGCCGGCGCGCGGCGCCGAGGCGCAGCCTGAGGTAGTAAGCGCCGGGTGTTTCGCCGATCGACTTGCGAAAGATGCTTTCCAGCGTCCGTGCCGTCACCCCGGCGCGCTTTGCCACCGCGGTGATGGTCAGCGGCTGGTCGACATGCGCTTCCATCAGCCGGATGGCTTGCGCCAGCCTGGGATCGTAGCCGTCAAGACGGCCGAGTGAGACCAGCGGCTGCGCGTCGGTCGCGGCGCGCGCCTGGTCGTAGATGAAGACGCTCGCGACATCGAGCGCGACGGCCATACCGAGCCGCGTGCGAATCAGATGCAGCATCAGGTCGAAGGTCGGCGAGGCGCCGCCTGTGGTGAACACCGGGCCATCGATGACGTAGCGGTCGGGGCGCACGTCGACGCCGGGAAAGGCCGAAGAGAAATCCTCCATGTCCTCCCAGTGGGTGGTGGCGCTGCGCCCTTCCAGCAAGCCCGCGCGCGCCACCAGCCACGTACCCGCCTCGACGCCGCCGCAGGCACGTGCCGTGCGCGCCGCCCGCCGCAGTCCGGACAGCAGGGCCGATGTGGCGTAGTTTTGCGTGCCGAAACCGGCGACGACGACCAGCATGTCGGTTGCGTCAGCCGCATCGAAGCGGCCGCTGACCGCCACCGGCAGGCCGCATGTGGTGACCGGCGCTTCGCCTGTCACCGAGACCAGCTTGAAATCGAACAGCGTCTCACCGGCAATACGGTTGGCGGCGCGCAACGGATCGACGGCGGAGGCGACGCACATGATCGACGAGCCGGAGAATACCAGCAGCGTTACCTTGAGCGGCAAACGCTCAGCCCGAAAGATCGTCGGTTTTTCGTTTTTCGTCACATGATCTTCGTAAAACGCAAAACAGTTTCCGGCAAGTCAGGCATTCTTGCCCTACGTTCTATTGGGAGAGAGTCCGATGCCGCTTGCGATGAACCGTGAGGTCTTCATTACCTGTGCCGTAACCGGGTCCGGCAGTTCGCAGGACCGCAGCCCGCATGTGCCGCGTTCGCCCAAGCAGATCGCCGATTCGGCCATCGAGGCAGCAAAGGCAGGGGCTGCGATCGTCCACTGCCATGTGCGCGATCCCGAGACCGGCAAGCCTAGGCGCGACGTGCATCTCTATCGCGAAGTAACCGAGCGCATCCGCGCGGCGGACGTCGATGTCGTTTTGAACCTGACCGCCGGCATGGGCGGCGACATGGTGTTCGGCCCGCCGGAAAAGCCGCTGCCGCTGAACGAAAAAGGCACGGATATGGGCGGTGCCAGCAACCGCATGGAGCATGTGCGCCAGTGCCTGCCGGAAATCTGCACGCTCGACTGCGGCACCATGAATTTCGCCGAGGCCGACTATGTCATGACCAACACGCCCGGCATGCTGCGCGCCATGGGCGGCATGATGACGGCGCTCGGCGTCAAGCCGGAGATCGAGGCCTTCGACACCGGGCATCTGTGGTTCGCCAAGCAATTGGTCGAGGAAGAAGTGCTGAAGCCGGACGCGCTGGTGCAATTGTGCATGGGCGTGCCGTGGGGAGCGCCGGACGACCTCAACACTTTCATGGCGATGGTCAACAATGTGCCGCCAACCTGGAACTGGTCGGCCTTTGCCATCGGCCGCAACCAGATGGCCTATGTCGCGGCCGCGGTGCTAGCCGGCGGCAATGTCCGCATCGGGTTGGAGGATAATCTCTGGCTCGACAAGGGCGTGCTGGCGACCAATGCTCAGCTAGTCGAGCGGGCGGTCAGCATCGTGTCGAATATGGGCGCCAGGGTCATCGGCCCGGACGAAGTCCGCAAGAAGCTGAACCTGACGAAGCGCGCACCGCTTTGAAAGGCCGGTAGCCGGTTGGGAGGAGCCGCCGATGAAGACCGTGAAATTCACCGCCATGAAGGACGGCGACCGCGAGGACTATGCCTTCCTCACCGAGCACGAGATCGACTATGCGGCAAAGACCGGCGAGCGGCTGCTCGACGCGCTGGTCCAGCTCGACGAAGGGCTGTCTGGCTACAAGATCACCCGGCTCGGCCATTCACTGCAAGCGGCAACACGGGCCTGGCGCGACGGCGCCGACACCGACTGGATCGCCAGCGCGCTGCTGCACGATATCGGCGACATCTATGCACCCTATAATCACGACGAGTATGCGGCGTCGATCCTGAAGCCTTTTGTGCGCGAGCAATGCACCTGGGTGGTGGAGAAGCACGGCGATTTCCAGCGTCTCTATTACGCCCATCACCTCGGCGGTAATCCGCACGCCCGCGACCGTTTCGCCGGGCACATGTATTTCGACGATTGCGACGAGTTTTGCGAGCGTTGGGACCAGTCGAGCTTCGACCCGGATTATGAGACATTGCCGATCGATTTCTTCCGGCCCTTCGTGCTCGAAGTGTTCGCGCGCAAGGCCTATGACGCGTCCGTGATCCGTGCCGGCGAGCGTGTCGCCCTCACCGACCCCGCAACAGCCAGCACAAGAACCGGAGCCTCCGCATGAGCATCATCAACAAGGCGGCCGCCATCGGCGGCGGCGTCATCGGCGCCGGCTGGGTGGCGCGGCTGCTGCTCAACGGCATCGACGTGTCGATCTTCGATCCCGACCCCGAGGCGTCACGCAAGGTCGGCGAGGTGATGAAGGGCGCACGCCGCGCCTACAAGCAGATGCTGCCCGGCGGCCTGCCGAAAGAGGGCAGGCTCACCTTCGCCAAGACCATCGCCGAGGCGGCGGCAGATGCCGACTTCATCCAGGAAAGCGTGCCGGAGCGGCTCGACCTGAAGCACCGCGTGCTGGCCGAGATTGACCTTTATGCGCCGGCCAACGCCATTGTCGGCTCCTCGACCTCCGGCATCAAGCCGACTGACATGCAGGTGGCGATGAAGAAGCACCCGGAACGGTTGGTCGTCGGCCATCCGTTCAACCCCGTCTATCTGCTGCCGCTGGTCGAAATCGTTGGCGGCGAACAGACCTTTCCCGAGGCGATCGAAGTCGCCAAGGAGATGTATGCCTCGATCGGCATGAAGCCGGTGGTGATCCGCAAGGAGATCGAAGCCTTCGTCGGCGACCGCCTGCTCGAAGCGGCCTGGCGAGAGGCGCTGTGGCTGGTCAAGGACGGCATCTGCACGGTCGAGGAGCTTGACGACATCATGCGCTATGGCTTCGGCCTGCGCTGGGCGCAGATGGGCATGTTCCAGGTCTATCGCGTTGCCGGCGGCGAGGCGGGCATGCGCCACTTCATGGCGCAGTTCGGCCCGTGCCTGAAATGGCCGTGGACCAAGCTGATGGACGTGCCGGAGTTCAACGACGAGCTGGTCGAGCTGATCGCGACCCAGTCGGACGACCAGGCGCACGGTCTGTCGATCCGCGAGCTCGAAAAGATCCGCGACGACAATCTGGTCGCCATCATGGAGGCCCTGTCGAAGCAGAACAAAGGCAAAGGCTGGGGTGCCGGCGCCCTGCATAAGGACTACACCAGGCAGCTGGCCAAGCTTGCGGCGAAGAAGTCCGTTGTCTCCAAGGCGGCCGAAAAGGCCAAGGCTGAAAAGCCGAAGAAAAGGAAGAAAGGCTGAGACCATGGATTTTGGTCTTTCGGAGGAGCAGAAGCTCATCGTCGAGACGACGCGGGCATTCGTCGAGAACGAGCTTTACCCGCATGAGCGCGAGGTCGAGCGTACCGGCGTGCTGCGCCGCGAGCTGATCGAGGAGATCAAGGCCAAGGCGATCGAAGCCGGCCTCTATGCCGCCAACATGCCGGCCGATGTCGGCGGCGCCGGGCTCGATACGGTGACCTGGCTCCTTTACGAGAAGGAGCTCGGCCGCGCCAACTACGCGCTGCATTGGACTTGCGTTGCGCGGCCTTCGAACATCCTTCTTGCCGGCACGCCGGAGCAGCGCGAAAAATATCTGTTTCCCTGCATTCGCGGCGAGAAGTGGGATTGCCTGGCAATGACCGAGCCAGGCGCCGGTTCCGATTTGCGCGGCATGACGGCAACCGCCGTGCAAGACGGCGACGACTGGGTGCTGAACGGCACCAAGCATTTCATAAGCCACGCCGACATTGCCGATTTCGCCATCGTCTTCATGGCCTCGGGGGAGGAAGAGTCTTCGCGTGGCAAACGCAAGAAGATCACCGCCTTCTTCGTCGACAAGGGCACCAAGGGTTTCAGCGTGCGCGACGGCTACCGCAACGTCTCGCATCGCGGCTACACCAATGCCATCCTCGAATTCGACGATTGCCGGCTGCCGGCCAGTCAGATTCTGGGCGAGGTCCACAAGGGCTTCGACGTCGCCAATTCATGGCTCGGCGCAACGCGCCTGCAGGTCGGCGCCACCTGCCTCGGCCGCGCCGAGCGGGCGCTTGGCCACGCCATCGAATACGCCGCGCAGCGCCAGCAGTTCGGCCAGCCGATCGGCAAGTTCCAGGGTGTGTCGTTCAAGCTCGCCGACATGGCGACCGAGCTGAAGGCCGCCGACCTGATGGTGTTCGAAGCCGGCTGGAAGTACGATCAGGGCACCGTCACCGACCAGGACATGGCCATGGCCAAGCTGAAGGCCACCGAAATGCTTGCCTTCGTCGCCGACGAGGCGATCCAGATCCATGGCGGCATGGGGCTGATGGACGATTTGCCGCTGGAGCGTATCTGGCGCGACGCGCGTGTCGAGCGCATTTGGGAAGGCACGTCGGAAATCCAGCGCCACATCATCTCGCGGGCGCTGCTGCGGGCGGTGGGCGGATAGGAATTACCATGCTTGCGTTCCGTCGCGCCCCCCTCTGTCCTGCCGGACATCTCCCCCTCAAGGGGGGAGATCGGCCAGCTTTTTCGTTTTGGCCAATTATCACCGTTGCAGGCCTTGAGCCTATGACGAAGCTGCCAATCTCCCCCCTTGAGGGGGAGATGCCAAATTTTGCCAAAGAGGGCAGGGCAGAGGGGGGTATTCATGCACAAACTTGAGCGCCTTTTGCGCCCGCGGACAATCGCCGTCTTCGGTGGTGCGCAGGCCGCCGCCGTCGTGGCGCAATCGATCAAGATGGGCTTTGCCGGCGAGATCTGGCCGGTGCATCCGAGCAAGGCCGAGGTCGCCGGCCGCAAGGCCTATCGCTCGGTGGCCGAATTGCCCGGTGCGCCGGATGCCGCTTTCGTCGGCGTCAACCGGCACTTGACCATCGAGGTGGTCAAGGCACTGGCCGAGCGCGGCGCCGGCGGTGCGGTCTGCTTTGCCGCCGGCTTCCTCGAAACCGAGGCCTATGACGAAGACGGCGAACGGCTGCAGGCCGAGCTGGTCGCGGCGGCGGGCCAAATGCCAATCATCGGGCCGAACTGCTACGGGCTCATCAACTATGCCGACGGCGCGCTTTTGTGGCCCGACCAGCATGGCGGCATCAGGCTGCCAGAAGGCGGTCGCGGCGTTGCCATCATCACCCAGTCGTCGAACATCGCCATCAACATGACGATGCAGAAACGCGGCCTGCCGATCGCCTTTCTGATGACCGCCGGCAACCAGGCGCAGACCGGGCTCTCCGAAATGGCGCTCGGCCTGATCGAGGACGAGCGCGTCACCGCGCTCGGCCTGCATATCGAGGCTTTCGATTCGGTAGCCGGCTTCGAACGGCTGGCGGCGCGGGCGCGCGAACTGAAGAAGCCTGTCATCGCCATGAAGGTCGGCCGCTCCGAGCAGGCGCGGCAGGCGACCGTCTCGCATACCGCGTCGCTGGCCGGCTCAGACGCAGCGTCCGGCGCGTTCCTGAAGCGGCTCGGCATCGCGCGTGTCGATTCCATTCCGGCCTTCATCGAGGCGCTGAAGCTGCTGCACGTCACCGGTCCCCTGCCCGGCTACCGGCTGTCGTCGATGAGCTGTTCGGGCGGTGAGGCGTCGGTGATGGCCGACAGCGCCGAAGGCCGCTGGGTGATGTTTCCGCCACTCACCGCCGAGCACCGCGCGCATGTCAAATCGACGCTCGGGCCGTTGGTCGCGGTGGCCAACCCGCTCGACTATCACACCTTCATCTGGAACAACGAGCCGGCGATGACCGCCACCTTTACCGCCATGGTGTCGGGCGGCTTCGACCTCAACATGCTGGTGCTCGATTTCCCGCGCCCCGACCGCTGTTCGGACACCGACTGGTGGGCGACGCTGCGCGCCTTCGAAGCGGCACTGAAGACCAACAAGGCGCAAGGCGCGATCGTCTCCTCGCTGCCGGAGAACTTGCCCGAGGAATATACTGCCGGGCTGATGGCGCGGGGCATGGTGCCGCTGTTCGGCATTTCCGAGGCCATGGACGCCGCCCAGGCGGCGGCCTTCATCGGCTGGGCGTGGCGCGAGCCGCAGGCGCAGCCGATCGACACCTCGGCGTCTGGCGCGCCGGCCGGCGACCATGTCACGCCGGACGAGGCCGAGGCAAAGGCGCGGCTCATCGAGGCCGGGCTCTCCGTGCCGAAGGGCGAGCGCGCCGGCAACGCGGTCGAAGCTGTCATCTCCTCGATGGCGCTCGGCTTCCCGGTGGCGCTGAAGGCGCTTGGCGTCATCCACAAATCCGAGCTCGACGCGGTCCGGCTCAACCTCAGGGATGCCGAATCTGTCAGCACCGCCGCACATGATCTCGGCCCGCTCGGCACCGGGCTTTATGTCGAGCGCATGGTGCGCGACGGCGTCGCCGAGCTGCTCGTCGGCTTCACCCGCGACCCGATGTTCGGCGCGGTGATGACGCTCGGCACCGGCGGCGTGCTGGTCGAGCTGTTGCGCGACAGCGTCACGCTGATGCTGCCGGCGACCCGCGACGATATCGAGGCCGCTTTGCGCGGGCTGAAACTGTTCCCGCTGCTCGACGGTTATCGCGGCCGGCCGAAGGCCGATGTCGCAGCGGCAATCGATGCGATGTCAGGCATTGCCGGCTTCGTGCAGCAAAACGCCGGCGAGATCGAGGAGCTCGACATCAATCCGCTGATCGTCTGCACCGAGGGCAAGGGCGCCTGGATCGCCGATGCGCTGCTGGTGCTGGGAGACAAGAAGAATGGCTGAAATCATCACCACCCGCCGCGAGGGCACTATCCTCGAAGTCACGCTCGACCGGCCCAAGGCCAACGCCATCGACCTGAAGACGTCGCGGCTGATGGGCGAGACGTTCAAGGCGTTTCGCGACGATCCCGACCTGCGCGTCGCCATCGTCAAGACCGCAGGCGACAAGTTCTTCTGCGCCGGATGGGATCTGAAAGCCGCGGCCGGCGGCGATGCGGTCGACGGCGATTATGGTGTCGGCGGGTTCGGCGGCTTGCAGGAACTGCGCGATCTCAACAAGCCGGTGATCGCCTGCGTCAACGGCATGGCTGTCGGCGGCGGCTTCGAGCTGGCGCTGTCCTGCGACCTCATCTATGCGTCGGATCACTCCTCCTTCGCCCTGCCCGAAATCCGTGCCGGCACACTGGCCGATGCGGCGACGATCAAGCTGCCGAAGCGCATCCCCTATCATGTCGCCATGGACCTTTTGCTCACCGGCCGCTGGATGGACGTCGCCGAGGCGCATCGCTGGGGCCTGGTCAACGAGGTGCTGCCCAAGGACAGGCTGGAGGACCGCGTCTGGGAGATCGCCCGGCTGCTCGCCAGCGGCCCGCCGCTGGTCTTCGCCGCGATCAAGGAAACGGCCCGGGTCGCAGAATCGCTGACCTTCCAGGACGCCATGAACCGGGTGACGCGCCGGCAACTGCCAACGGTTGACGCACTCTACGGCTCGGAGGACAATCTCGAGGGTTTTCGCGCCTTTGCCGAGAAGCGCGATCCGGTGTGGAAGGGGAGATGACGCTGAGGAGATGATGGCGTTCCGTCCCACCCCCCTCTGCCCTGCCGGGCATCTCCCCCGCAAGGGGGGAGATTGGATGTCGCCCTCGCTTTCGCCAATCGCCGATGTTGCAAGACGTACGCCGTCGGCAAAGCTGCCAATCTCCCCCCTTGCGGGGGAGATGTCCGGCAGGACAGAGGGGGGTGTCCAGGCTCAACCTTGGCAGCCCGTCCAGCGCCCATGACCGACTACAAGAACCTCATCGACGCCGAGACCTGGGCGTTCATCGAGCGGACCAACTCCTATTATCCGCCCGACACGATCGACTACACCATCGCCGAGCAGCGCAAGATTTATAACCGGATGTGCCGCGAGTTCTTTGCCGGCTATCCCCAAGGCGTCACGGCGGAAACCACCGCCATTGCCACGCCATGGCATCAGGTTCCAATCCGCATCTACCGCGCTCCGGCGCCGCAAACGGCGGCGATGGTGCTTTATTTCCATGGCGGCGGTTTTATGCTCGGCGGGCTCGACAGCCATGACGACCTCTGCGCCGAGCTTTGCGGCCGCACCGGCTACGAAGTGGTTTCGGTCGACTACCGGCTGGCGCCGGAACACCTTCATCCGGCCGCCTTCGACGATGCCATCGGCGCCTTCGAATGGGCGTCGACTACTTACGAACGGCCTGTCCTGCTGTGCGGCGACAGTGCCGGCGGTAATCTCGCCGCGTCCGTCAGCCACGCGACGCGCGGCCATGCGCGCAAGCCAATCGGCCAGATTCTGGTCTATCCCGGCCTCGGCGGCGACAGCTCCGCTGGTTCCTACGTCACCCACGCGGAAGCGCCGATGCTTAACGTGCGCGACCTCGTTTTCTACAAGGACATCAGGACCGGTGGCGAGGACCGCACCGGCGATCTCACCTTGTCGCCGCTCGCCGACGCCGACTTTGCCAATCTGCCGCCTACCGTCGTGATCACCGCCGAATGCGACCCGCTGTCGTCGGACGGCGAAGCCTATCGCGACCGCATCGTTGCTGCAGGCGGGCGCGCCTGGTGGTTTGAGGAGCCGGGGCTGGTGCATGGGTATTTGCGCGCTAGGCACACGGCCGGCCGCGCCCGCTCAAGCTTTACCCGGATTGTCGATGCAGTGACGGTTCTGGGGAAAGGCGAATGGATCTGGTGAGGGTATCCCCTCCCTACTTGCGGCTACGTCGGCGCCCGGAAACCCGCCTCAGCCAAGGTCCCAGATGAAAGGCGGTCATCAGCAGGTACATCGGGACCATGCCGCCCAGCGGCGACGCCTCTTGCCCGGTCGAGCACATCATATCCGGCGCTCCGCCGAGAAGCGTCAGCAGCGCCATGGTCGCGAAGGTCGGCGCGGCCGCAAAGGACAGCCAATCGGCTGCACTATGGCCGGCCGGGCTCGCATCGCCGGTGGTTCCGCCTGCATGAATCTCGCTCATGTCCGTAGTCCTACATAGCGAGCGGGATGCGGTCGAATGAACCGTGCATCCCGCTCCTCCAATTGTCCTAGCCGCATTTCCGCGACCCAAAAGACGTTCTATTCGGTGCGGTTCCGGAACGCGGCCTCTCCGGCGTCCGACACCTCGACCCATTTTTTGTCGGGGACGGCTTCGGCGCCGTAATTGTCGTGCCAGTTCCACCACTTATACGTCGGCGTTTGCGGATAGCCCTCGGGCGAATCCTCCCAAACCTCCTGGCGGCCGAGCGGCGACAGGTCGAGATAGCTCCACACGGTCCCCATCGCCTCGTCGCCGCGGTTGTTGATGAAGTAGGTACGGAACACGCGGTCGCCGTCGCGGATGAACACGTTATGACCGTGCCATTCGTCAACGCCGAAGTCGGCATCGAAGCTGTCGGTGATGGTGTACCAGGGCATCTTCCAGTCCATCCGCGCCTTCAGCCGCGCAATGTCGGCCTGCGGTGCGCGCGAGGCGTAGGCAAGCGTGGTGTCGCGGGCGTTCAGATGGGCGAGGTTGCCAACCTGGTCCGCCCCCAGCGAACAGCCGCGGCAAGCGTGGTCGGGCCAGCCGAATACGCCGGGCTCGAAGAAGGCGCGGTAGACGATCAGCTGACGGCGGCCCTCGAACAGGTCGAGCAGGCTCACCTTTCCGTCAGGCCCTTCGAACGTATAGGTCTTCTCCACCGCCATCCACGGCATCCGCCGGCGCTCGGCGGCCAGTGCGTCGCGAGCCCGGGTCACCGACTTCTCCTTCACGAGCAGCTGCTGGCGCGCGGCCTCCCATGCGTGAGGCGAAACGACCGGTGGTGTCTTCATCGCGAGCCGCGTCGTCTGCTCGCCTGTGCCATTCTGATGTGCCGTCATTGTGCATCTCCCTTGCTGGTTTGTCGCCGCATCGCCGCGACGTCTTGCTTGGTCGTGAGATAGGATAGGGGCGATAGCGGATTGGCGAGAGTGACAAGTGTGACGCGATTCCGACGGGTTCGCTGATCACGGCCAATTTCGCCGCCCGCGTCGCCCCTGCGCTCATTCGTGCCCGGACTGCTGAATGGGCCGAGCGCCGGCCAGGTAGCGGTCGTTGTCAAACGGCTCAGCCTGGTTGCCGTCCGGGCTCCACAGCTGGCGGTGGGTTCGTGTGAGATCGCCGAGGTAGACATGCAGCGCACCCGATCGCGCACTGCCGGTATTCGCAACCGCATGCACGGTATTTGACGCCATGTGCACCACGGCAGGCGCTGCGATGTCCTGCCTTTCGGGAACATCGAGTTCGCTGCCGGCAACGGGATAGATGAAGTTCGTCTCGCTGCCCTTGTAGATGCCGATCAAGGCATCCATCAGGTGGTTGTGGGGCGGGTACTGCAGGCCGGGCGACAGCGTGATGTGATAGATCGTCAGGTTCGGGCTCGCATGCAGAAGCACCTCGTCGTCGTCTTCTTCGTGAGCGAGTGTTCCCGATGCGTGAAAACGGTTGGTGTAGTCGCCCAGGATCGTCCTTACCGCTTCGAGGGGATTTGGCCCCCTCGCGGCATTGACGATATCATCGGCAACGGCGTAGAGAGGCGAGTTGGCGGGTAAAGGCATATCAGTTATGCTCCCTGAGATGCTCAGATCATCAATCTGAGATGCTCACGCTAGCGAATGCCGATGCCAGCGTCAACCGGACAGCCAGACGGACAAAATATGAAAACGACGAAGTTGACCGCCGAACCGGCAAGACCGGCCACGGTCGAGGCGACAGCACTGTCAGCCGCCGACGTCCTTCGCAGGGAACAGGCATATGAGCAGCTGAGGAACGACATCATTGCCTGCGTGCTGCGCCCCGGTGAAGCGCTGACCGAGAAACAGATCGGCGATCGATACCAGATCAAAAAGGCGACCATCCGCGCCGCGCTGGCCCGCCTGATGCAGGAAGGGCTGGTCAGGAGCGAGCCGCGCCGCGGCTACGTCGTTGCGACGCTCAGCCTGCGGGACGTCAACGAGATCTTCGATGTCCGCAGCTTGATCGAGCCGGAAGTGTTCAGGGTGGCAGCATCGAACATGACCGAGCGCGGGCTCGAGGACATCGGGCTGGCAGCGAAAAAGGTGCTGAAACCGGAGACGCTACGCAGCCACGTCGCCTTCCTTGCGGCCGATCGTGCCTTTCGTCTGGCCCTTGCGGAGCTCTCGGGAAATCTGCGGCTGGCGCATCTGCTGGACCAGATACTCGACCAGTCGGCGCGGGTTCTCCACCTCGGGTTCAAGTCGCGCGATTTCACCCAGTTGATCATCGCCCAGCAAAAGGAACTGGTCCTGGCCTGCGAGGCAGGCGACATTTCCGGCATCGTCAAACTTGCCCGTTCGCAGTGCCTGTCTCTCAAGAAGCAGGTGCTCGAGGCTTTGCTTGCCGGTTCCAAGCTTCAGGACGTCAATTTGCAGCCCTTCGCCTAAAGCGCGTCGCGGTCGACCTTGTTTCACCCCACCGCGCGTGCCGCCGCCCGTCCAGCGCTGCGGCCGGAAAAGATGCAGCCGCCGAGAAACGTGCCTTCGAGCGCTGCATAGCCGTGCATGCCGCCGCCGCCGAAACCGGCGGCCTCGCCCACCGCGTACAGCCCCTCGACCGGTTGGCCGCCGGCGCCCAGCACGCGGCTGTCGAGGTCAGTCTCAAGCCCACCGAGCGTCTTGCGGGTCAGGATGCTGAGCCGGACCGCGATCAGTGGGCCATTGGCGGGATCGAGCAGCTTGTGCGGCCTTGCGGTGCGGATCAGCCGGTCGCCGAGATAGGCTCGCGCACCGCGCAGCGCGGTGATCTGCATGTCCTTGGAGAACGGATTGTCGAGCTGCCGGTCGCGGGCGCGGATTTCGCGCTCGACCTGCCCCAGTTCGAGCAGCGGCTCGCCGCCGGCCAATGCGTTCATGCGGGCGACCAGCGCCGGCAGCTCGGGCTCGACGATGAAATCCTCACCCTTCTCCATGAACGCCCTGACCGGCGCGGGCACGCCGCTGGTGGCGCGGCCGAGCACCTGGCGCCAGCTCTTCCCGGTCAAATCGGGGTTCTGTTCGGAACCCGACAGCGCGAACTCCTTCTGGATGATCTTTTTGGTCAGGATGAACCAGGAATAGTCGTATCCGGTGCTCATGATGTGGCTGAGCGTGGCCAGCGTGTCGAAACCGGGATAGAGCGGCACGGGCAGGCGCTTGCCGCGCGCGTCGAGCCACAGCGATGACGGGCCGGGCAGGATGCGGATCGCATGATCGGTCCAGATCGGTGCCCAGTTCCTGACGCCCTCGACATAGTGCCACATGCGGTCGCGGTTGATGAGCCTGCCGCCGGCAGCCTCGGCGATCGCCAGCATGCGGCCGTCGACATGATCGGGAACGCCGGTGATCATGCGTTTCGGCGGCGCACCCAGCCGCTGCGGCCAATTCTCCCGGACCAGCTGGTGATTGGCGCCGATGCCGCCGGAGGCGACGATGACGGCCTGCGCCTTCAGCTCGAAATCGCCGGTGATCTCGCGTGAACTCTTGCGGCCGCGCTCGGCATCGCTCGCCACCAATATCTCGCCGCGCACGCCGTCGACGACGCTGCCCGTCCGGGTCAATTCGTTGACCCGGTGACGGAATTTGAAGCGGATCAATCCGCGCTTCTCGGCCTCGCGCACGCGCTGCACGAACGGCTCGAGTACGCCGGGGCCGGTGCCCCAGGTGACATGGAAGCGCGGAACCGAATTGCCGTGGCCGACGGCATTGCCGCCGCCGCGTTCGGCCCAGCCGACTACCGGAAAGAATTTAAGGCCGCGCTGCATGAGCCAGGAGCGCTTCTCGCCGGCGGCGAAGCCAACATAGGCCTCGCCCCAGCGGCGCGGCCAGAGATCTTCCGTGCGGTCGAAGGCTGCGGTGCCCAGCCAGTCCTCGAGCGCCAGCTCATACGAATCGCGGATGCGCATGCGCCGCTGTTCGGGCGAATCGACGAGGAAGATACCGCCGAGCGACCAGAACGCCTGACCGCCAAGTGACTGTTCCGGCTCCTGCTCGACGATGATGGTCTTCTTGCCGGCCTCAGTCAGTTCGGCCGCCGCGACAAGACCGGCAAGGCCGGCGCCGACAATGATCACGTCCGCGTCGTCGGGCATCTATCTGGCCATGATCTCGTCCAAAAACCGGTCCCGATTTTTTGGGATCATGGCCGCCTAGACTGCCTCCCAGCCTTCCTTCTCGCCGGCGCGGAAGATGGCATCTATGACCTTCTGGTTGAGCACCGATTCTTCCAGGGTGAAGACGCGGTCCTGGCCGCCCTGCGCGGCCCGCGCGAAGGCCTCGACCTCGAGCCGGTACTGTTGCGTGCCGGGAAAGCGGAACACCTGCGCCTCGCTGTGGTTCTGGTTGTGCAGCTCGACGCGGTGATGGTCGTAGAGCCCGGCGTTGAACGGTGAGAACACTTCGATGAAGCCCTTCTCGCCGTGGAACACCATCACCTGCCGCGCCGCCATCTGCGTCGACAGGTAGAAGGACAGCTCGAAATCGCCGAAATCGGCTCGGATCGAGGAATAGATGTCGGTGCCGAATGTCTTGTCGCGCTCGATCGTCGCCTGGACGCGCAGCGGCTCCTTGCCTGTCGAAAAGCGCGTCGACACCGTCGGGTAGACACCGATGTCGGGCAGCGCGCCGCCGCCGAGATCGAGCTTGTTGCGCATGTTGTTGGGGTCGACATTGTAATAGGAGAACGCGCCCTGGACATGGCGCAGCCGGCCGATGGCGCCGTTGGCGATCAGCTCGCGCACCTTGATCCATTGCGGATGGTAGACGACCATGAAGGCTTCGCAGACCAGCACCTTCCTGGCATCGCGCAGCTTGATCAGCGGCGGAATGTCCTTGGCATCGAGCGCCAGCGGCTTTTCGACCAGAACATGCTTGCCGGCCTCGATCGCCTTGGCCGTCCATTCGACATGCTGCGAGGTCGGCAGCGGAATGTAGACGCCATCGATGTCGCTGGAGGCGAGCAGTTCCTCATAGGAGCCGAATGCGTGGCGCGCACCGAAGCGTTCGCCGAGCGCCCGGGCTTTCGACAGATCGCGGCTGGCGATAGCCGACAGCACGCCATTCTCCGCCTCGACGATTGCCGGCAAAAGCTGCTCGCGGCCGATCTTGGCCGTCGACAAAACACCCCATCGGAACATCAGTTTTCTCCTCTCGATTGCAGGCCTGGAGGTTTGCCCTAATTCAAGAGAAAAGCCAATGCGGGAGCATGGCGGCGAACAGGGCGATCGTCTGCGGCATGTCGGATGCCGGCGCTGCCCTCGCGGAACCTGAGTTCCTCGCCCCACGAAGTGGGGAGAGGTGGCTCGGGCGAAGCCCGAGACGGAGAGGGGCCTTTGCGGCGGCCGAATTGGCTGTTCACGCGCCCGTTATGGGCTTCGCATCATAATCAGTCCGCGCCCTGCCCTTGCAGGATTCTGGCTTGGCGGCCGTCGTCCCCCTCTCCGTCCCGGCTTCGCCGGGCCACCTCTCCCCCGCTTTGCGGGGGCGAGGAACCCAGGTCCTGCAAAGACTATCCCCTTCTACCCGTCAGCGTCATGTCGAAGTCGACGACGTTGGAATAGATCGGTGTGCCGACATCCATGCCATAGCGCGACCGCAGCACCTTACCGGTGACGTGGAATTTTATCGTGCCCGCCTTGAGGCCGCCAAGCTCGGCCGTGAACTTTTCCTGAAAGGTCTTGCCGCGCGCCGTCAGCCGGCCGGTGACAAGGGCCGACGTGTCGCCGGTGCGTTTGACGCTGGTCGAGCGGAACTGGATCTCCGGATTGTTGGCCGCGTCGAAAACCGCGTCCGAGCGGAGAAAGGCATCGATGCGGCTTTGGCCGGTACCGACGCTTTCGGGAAAGATGGTGAAATTGACCTGGGACCGGCCGACATCGCTGTTGTCGATGAGGATACTGCCCTTGAAGCGGGAGAAAGCGCCGTCGAGCCCGCCGCCGCCGAGCTTGCCGATCGAGAAGTGGATGCTGGAACTCCCCGGGCTGATCGTGTAGCTGCCGGCCGCGTCGCCAAGGGCAACGGCGGCGAAGACAGGTATGGCAAAACAAGCGGCGGCGGCCGCAAATCCGAAGATGCGCGCGTACATGGAAATGGTCCTCTTGGTAGGCAACGCTTTCTTGCGTCCTCGCCCCATCAACGAATGAGCCGTCCGCTCTATTCCGTGTCGCGATCTGACGAAGCCGTGATCATGCGCTTCAGCACGGTATCCCTCAGCCAGAAATGGTGGCGCAGCGCTGCGGCGAGATGCAAAGCGACAAGTCCGATGCCGGCATAGGCGAGATACCAGTGCGTCGCTGCCCAGAAGCTTTCTGCCGTGTCCGATTCGCCAAGCGGCAGATTGGGCATGACGAACAGATTGAACGGCACGCTCGGGATCTCCAGCACCGAGACCGAGACCAGCGCCCAGCCGGACAGCGGCAGAGCGAGCTGAAACGCATAAAGCGCGAGATGGACCAGCGGTGCCATCCGGCGCTCGAACGGCCCGACCGAGCGCGGCAGCGGCGGGGCCGGTCTGCCTAGGCGCCAGGCGATGCGCAGGATCACCAGCCCAAGCAGCAGGAAGCCGAAGGATTTATGCAGCTGGATCAGTTCGAAGGCGGTGCGCTGGCTGGACAGCCGCACCATGACGAAGCCGAGCACGAACTGGCCGATAAAGAGCGCCGCGATCAGCCAGTGAAGGATGATCGCCGTCCAGCCGTAGCCGGCCGTTTGGTTTTTGGGCAGTGTAGACATGGTCGGTGAACGAATGCCAGGTCTGGTTTCTTCCAGGCCAGAAAGGCGGTTCCACTTGTGTTTGGAGACGAATAATTGCCGGCGCCGGCGCCGCCAACGGCCGTGAGATGAGCATTCAGCCTGAAGAGATTGCCCGCCGCTGTTCCGGCGGTGCCCCTATGCACTCATCCCGAAGAAATCGACAAAGGCCCTGAGTGCCGGCCGCATCTGGCGGCGGCTGGGGTAATAGACGAAGAAGCCGTCGAAGGGCGGGCACCAGTCCTCCAGCACGCGAACGAGCTTCCCGGCGGCGAGCGCGTCGCGGACATAGTCCTCGAACACGAAGGCGAGCCCGGCGCCGTCAACCGCGGCGTTGGCAATCAGATGGTCCTCGTCGAGGATCAGCGGCCCTTGCACCGCTATCTCGATCTCTTCGCCGTTTTTCTCGAATTCCCAGCGGTAGAGAATGCCGCTGGAGAAGCGGAAACGGATGCAGCGGTGGCCGGCAAGGTCGTGCGGATGGATCGGCCTGGGCCTGGTCTCGAAATAGGATGGCGCGCCGACCACGGCGCCGCGGAGGTTCGGCCCGATACGCACCGCGATCATGTCGCGCTGCAGGCTCTCGCCCAGCCGCACGCCGGCGTCGAAGCCGCCTTCGACGACATCGGTGAAGCGGTCCTCGATGACGATCTCCAGCACGATGTCCGGATAGGCCGCGGCAAAGGCGCCGAGTCGAGGCGTCAGCGTCAGATGGGCCGCGGTGCGCGGCACGTTGAGCCTCAGATTGCCGGCCGGCCGGTCGCGCGCCTCGATCGCCGATTCCAGCGCCAGGTCGATCTCCGACAGCGCCGGCCTGAGACGCTCGAGCAGCTGCGCGCCTTCCTCGGTCGGGGCGACGCTGCGCGTGCTGCGCGCCAGAAGACGGACGCCGAGGCGGGCTTCGAGGCTGGAAACGGCATGGCTGACCGCGGATGGCGCGATTGCCAGCTCCTTGGCGGCACCGCGAAAACTGCCGCATTGGGCGACAGTTGCCAGCACAGCGAGCTGTGAAAGATGGGTTCGCTTCATTGATCTATTTCTTGGAACAGCCCGTGCAGATGAGAGCCGATTATCGAACGCAGCGCAAGAGGCTATCTCTGCGGCATCACAACCATCACAACAAGGAGACAGGTGATGCAAACCCGCAAGCTTGGCAATGAACTCGACGTCTACCCGGTCGGCCTCGGCTGCATGGGGATGAGCTTTGCCTATGGCGGCCAGCCGGAGGCAGACGCGATCGCCACGCTGCGCCACGCCGTCGAGATCGGCGTCAATTTCTTCGACACGGCCGAAGTCTATGGCCCCTACGAGAACGAGGTCCTGGTCGGCAAGGCGCTGAAGCCGGTGCGTGACAAGGTGACGATCGCAACCAAATTCGGCTTCAAGATCCTCGAAGAAGGCAGCGGCATGGAGCGCATGGCCGGCGTCGACAGCCGCCCCGAACATGTCAAGGCGGTTGCCGAAGCGTCGCTGAAGCGGCTGGATACCGAAGTGATCGACCTCTACTACCAGCACCGCGTCGACCCCAACGTGCCGATCGAGGATACGGTCGGCGCCATGGCCGAGCTGGTGCGCGAGGGCAAGGTGCGGGCGCTCGGCCTGTCGGAGGCGAGTGCGGCTACCATCCGCCGGGCGCATGCCGTGCATCCGATCGCCGCCGTGCAGAGCGAGTATTCGCTGTGGACCCGCGATCCGGAAGAAGAAGTGTTTGCCGTCTGCCGCGAGCTCGGCATCGGCTTTGTCCCCTATAGCCCGCTCGGCCGCGGCCTGCTCACCGGCACGATCGCCAAGCCCGATGTTCTCGGCGCCGACGACTGGCGCCGCGGGTTGCCGCGCTTCCAGGCCGACGCCATGGCGGCCAATGCGGCGGTCGTCGCCGTGCTGGAAAAGATGGCCGCCGAGAAGGGCGTGACGCCGGCGCAGCTGGCGCTCGCCTGGGTGCTGCATCAGGGCGACTTCATTGTGCCGATCCCTGGTGCGCGAAAAATCCGCCATCTGGAGCAGAATACGGCGGCAGCCGATATCGTGCTGAGCCAGGCCGAAGTGGCATCTATTGGCGACGCCCTGTCGCCGGAGAAGGTGGTCGGCAAGCGCTATACCGAGGAGCTGCTGGCGCTGGTCAACGGGTGAACGGCACAGTAGTCGAAACGGGGCGTTTCGGCACCCTTTTTGACTAGACCTCGACGCGAGGCACCCCCCTCTGTCCTGCCGGACATCTCCCCCTCAAGGGGGGAGATTGGCAGTTCCAGCGCGCTGCCCGCCCTTCCGGCGCCGGTGATTAGCGAAAGCAGAGGCGACATCCGATCTCCCCCCTTGAGGGGGAGATGCCCGGCAGGGCAGAGGGGGGTGCCTCGCGCCGACATTCTACCAAGGCACGACACTGATCTCCGGCCAGTTCTCCCTTGCGCGAGCGCCCTTCGTCTCGTGCGTCTGCCGATTGTCCAGTGCCCGGTTCGGGGTAATGCGAAACGAGAAGATGTCGTCGAGCCCGAACGGCGCCACGAGCGCGAGTTGCCCATCTGTGCCGAATCTAACGCCGACCGCATGGGTTTTCGACGCGAAATAGAAAAGCGCCTCGGCGGACGACGACAGCCTGGGATAGGAACCGCCAAAGCGCGCCTCAAACCACAGATGCACCCGCGCCTGATTGCGCACCTCGACCGGCAGCTTCAGCCCTTCGAAATGCTCCGCCGCACGGCGGATGACTGTGTCCTCGGCTTCATATGACAGATCGCTCTCATCGAAATAAAACAGGTCGACATCCCGGATGCCGTACCCCGACGGGTTTCCGGTCAGATAATTCCAGACGCTGTTGTAGAGCGCGCCGGACACGACCAGCCACTCGGGTAGGCCTAGCTCCCGTGCCCGCTTCAGCGTCTCGCCGACCAGCGGATCGGTTGAGACGATATCGAGAAAGGCTGCACGCTGTTCCTCAAAGGGCAGCCCCGAATAGCGCAAATGGTTCATCGCCCTTTGGAGGGCGATTCGCCATGTGTCCGCAAGCTCAGCCGCGCAGCACACCGCCGGTCTGCTTGCCGACATTCTCGACGATGTGCTTGGCCAGCGCCTCGAAATCCTCGTCGGTCAGCGTCTTTTCGACCGGCTGGATCGACACCTCGATGGCGATCGATTTCTTCGCCGCCCCAAGTGCGGCACCTTCGAAGACGTCGAACACCGAGACGCCGGAAATCAGCTTTCGGTCGGCGGCAAGGGCGGCGCGAACGAGTGTGCCGGCTTCGACCGCCTTGTCGACGACGAAGGCGAAGTCGCGCTTGACCGCCTGGAAGGCGGACAGATCCAGTCTCGGCTTTGTCCGAGTCGGCTTGGCCTTCGGCTCGGGCACCGCATCGATGAATACTTCGAAGCCGCAGAGCGGGCCGGAGACGTCCAGCCCTTCCAGCGTCTTCGGGTGGAATTCGCCGAAGGTGCCGAGCACGACCTTCGGCCCAAGCTTGATCGTGCCGGAGCGGCCGGGATGATACCAGGCCGGGCCGCCGGCCTCGATCTGCAGCCGCTCGACGGGCGCGCCGCAGGCTTCGAGTGCGGCGATCGCATCGGCCTTGGCATCGAACACGCCGACGGCGCCGGCGTTGCCGGCCCAATGGCGGCCGAAGCCCTCGAGCTTGGCGGTGCCGCGCCGCACGCCGGCGGCAACACGTCGCTGCTGGTCGGCGCCGTCGCCCTCGTAAGTGCCCGACACTTCGAACAGCGCGACATCACCGATGCCCTTGTCGGCATTGCGTTGCGCTGCCGCGATCAGCCCCGGCAGCAGCGACGGCCGCATGTCCGACATGTCGGCGGCGATCGGGTTGGCAAGCTTCAGCGCCTGCTGGCCGCCGCCGAACAATTCGGCGTGTTTTGCCGGAATGAACGACCAGGTGACGGCCTCCATCATGCCGCGCACGGCAAGTGCCCGCTTGGCGGCACGGGTGCGGATCTGCAGCACGGTCAGGATCTTGGCGTTGACCGCGTCGTGGCTGCCGAGCGGCTGCGGCGCGATATTGTCGACGCCGTGGATGCGCATGACCTCCTCGACCAGGTCGGCCTTGCCGTCGACATCCGGCCGCCAGGACGGGACTGCCACATTGACGACATCGCCGGCGCCCTCCGGCTTGAAGCCGAGGCGGGCTAGAATGTCGAGGCTCGTCGAGTGCGGCACTTCGATACCGGTCAGCCGCTTCACTTCCGACAATGGGAACGAGACGATCTTCGGCCGATGGCCGGTATAGCCGACGACTTCGGTTTGCGTCGGCGTGCCACCGCAGAAATCGAGCACCAGCTTCGTCGCCAGCTCCAGGCCGGGAACCATCATTTCCGGGTCGACGCCGCGCTCGAACCGATAGCGTGCATCGGTGATGATGCCGAGCGTGCGGCCGGTCCGGGCGGTGGCGATCGGGTCCCAAAGCGCCGACTCGATCAGCACGTCGGTGGTGTTCTCGTCGCAGCCGGAATGCTCGCCGCCCATAATACCGGCGATCGATTCGATGCCGTCCTGGTCGGCGATCACGCACATCTCCGGCGTCAGCGTGTATTCGCGGCCGTCGAGCGCCAGCACCTTTTCGCCGTCTCGCGCCCGGCGCACGGTGAGATTGCCGGTGACCTTCGCAGCGTCAAAAACATGCAGCGGCCGGCCGCGGTCGAAGGTGACGTAATTGGTGATGTCGACGAGCGCGCTGATCGGCCTCAAGCCGATGGCGAGAAGCCGTTGCTGCAGCCATTTCGGCGACGGGCCGTTCTTGACGCCGCGCACCAGGCGCAGCGCAAAGCCGGGACAGAGCTCCGGCGCTTCGATCGTCACCTTTATCGGCGTCTCGCCCTTGCCGGAGATCGGCTCTATCGGCGCGCTCTTCAGCGTGCCGAGCCCGCTCGCCGCCAGATCGCGGGCGATGCCATGGACACTGGTGGCATCCGGCCGGTTCGGCGTAAGATTGATCTCGATCAGCGGGTCGTCGAGATGGGCATAGGCGGCGAAACTGGTGCCGACCGGCGCATCGGCCGGCAGGTCGATGATGCCGTCATGCTCTTCGGACAGCTCGAGCTCGCGCTCGGAGCACATCATGCCGTGGCTTTCAACGCCGCGGATCTTGCCGACGGTCAGCGTCACGTCGATGCCGGGAATATAGGTGCCCGGTGCTGCAAAGGCGCCGATCAGGCCGGCGCGGGCGTTCGGCGCTCCACACACAACCTGCACAGGCGGCTTGCCGTCGCCTGTGTCGACGGTCAGCACGCGCAGCCGGTCGGCGTCGGGATGCTGGACCGCCGTCAGCACCTTGGCGATGACGAAGGGGGCCAGGCTCGCCCGGTCGTCGACATGCTCGACCTCGAGGCCGATCGAGGTGAGACGCTCGACGATTTCCGCCAGCGAGGCGTCGGTCTCGAGATGATCCTTGAGCCAGGAGAGGGTAAGTTTCATGACTGTGTTCCGTCTGGTCTGGGCACGCTGCACTTGAAGCTATGCGGCCGCGCGTCGGACATGTGCAGGAAGGCGAGCTGCCCGCGGATTTGCTGCGGCCAGCTCGTCACGCGCTCAAGCCCCCGAACAGCGTCGGCATGTCGAGCGGCCTAAATCCGTAATGCGACAGCCAGCGCACATCCGCGTCGAAGAAGGCGCGCAGATCCGGCATGCCGTATTTCAGCATGGCAATGCGGTCGATGCCCATGCCCCAGGCAAAGCCCTGGTATTCGTCGGGATCGAGGCCGCCGTAACGGAGCACATTGGGGTGGACCATGCCGCAGCCGAGGATCTCCATCCAGTCCGAGCCCTCGCCGAAGCGCACCTCGCCGGGCCGCGAACGGTCGCACTGGATGTCGACCTCGAGGCTGGGCTCCGTGAACGGGAAGAAGGACGGCCGGAAGCGCATCTTGACGCTCGGCACCTCGAAGAAGGCCTTGCAGAACTCCTCCAGCACCCACTTCATGTTGGCGACATTAGCCGATTTGTCGATCACCAACCCCTCGACCTGATGGAACATCGGTGAGTGGGTGGCATCGGAATCCTGCCGGTAGGTCTTGCCAGGAATAACGATGCGGATCGGCGGCTTCTGCATCTCCATGGTGCGGATCTGCACCGGCGAGGTGTGGGTGCGCAAAAGCTTGCGTTCGCCCTGCGCGTCCGGCTGGAAGAAGAAGGTATCGTGCATCTCGCGCGCCGGGTGGCCTTCCGGGAAGTTCAGCGAGGTGAAATTGTAATAGTCGGTCTCGATGTCGGGACCTTCGGCAATGGCAAAGCCGAGATCGCCGAAAATCGCCGCGATCTCGTCGATAACCTGGCTGATCGGATGGATGCGGCCGCGCTCGGCCGGCGATTGCCTGACCGGCAAGCTGACGTCGACCTTCTCGGCGGCAAGCCGTGCCGTGATCGCCACATCTTTCAGCTCGGCACGGCGCGCCGAAAGCGCCTCGGTAACGCGGTTCTTGAGGCCGTTGATTGCCGGGCCTTTGACCTGGCGCTCCTCGGCGCTCATCGAGCCGAGTGTCTTCAGCATCTCGGAAACCGAGCCCTTCTTGCCAAGGGCCGAGACACGCACCGCCTCGATCGCCTGCTCGTCGGCGGCCGAGGCGATCTCGGCCATCAGGGAATTTTCGAGAGTTTCCATGTCACTCATGTTCCAGATCCGATTGGAAGCAAAGAAAAACCCGCGCCAGCCCTGCCAGCGCGGGTTTCCCAAATCAAGTGTCGAATAGCTTGGGAAGCGCTGGTCTTAAGCGACAGCGCTTTCAAAAGCATTCGGCGTGGTATTCTTGAGATATTCGAGCGCGACCTTGGCCTTGGCCACGAGTGCGGCGAATGCCTGCGGCTCGTGGATGGCCATATCCGACAGGATCTTGCGATCGATCTCGATGCCGGCCTTGTTGAGACCGTCGATGAAACGGCCATAGGTCAGGCCATGCTCATGCGTCGCCGCATTGATGCGCTGGATCCACAGCGCGCGGAACGAACGCTTGCGGTTCTTGCGGTCGCGATAGGCGTACTGCAGCGACTTTTCCACCGCCTGCTTGGCGATGCGGATGGTGTTCTTGCGACGGCCGTAAAAACCCTTGGCGGCTTTCAGGACCTTCTTGTGCTTGGCGTGCGAGGTGACGCCTCTCTTTACGCGTGCCATGTCATGATCTCCTTAAAACGCTGTCCAGACCGAATGCCCTAGAGGCCGTTCGGCAGAAAATTCTTGATGACCTTCTTGCCATCCGGTTCAGCCAGAACCATCGTGCCGCGGGCATTTCGAATGAACTTGTTGGAACGCTTGATCATGCCGTGACGCTTGCCGGCCGCAGCCGACAGAACTTTACCCGTACCTGTGATCTTGAACCGCTTCTTGGCGGCCGATTTGGTCTTCATCTTGGGCATTTTGCTACTCCGTTTATATGCGCACCAATGCGCTTTTTGTTCGCTTCAGGCCGACCAAAGCCCGAAAAGCAAATGAAACCGCCACGGCATGCCCTGCCGGGCGGTTTTTTGGGAACGGCGGTCCTATACGTCAAAGCGGGCTAGCGCGCAACACCCCGTGCTCAGCAACACTGTACTCAGCAACACCGGACTCAGGGGAAACGGAACAGCACCGGCAATATGCCGGACTGCTGGGCGCCGTCGATCAGTTCGAAAGCCGGCAAGGCAACCAGGAAGACCAGACCGTCCAGCAGCGTGGTTCGCAGCAGGCGCGGCTTGAAGCCGCCGGTGTCGCCTTCCTGATACAGCGCCAGCTTCGGGAAAAAGCGCGGCACTTTCGCCAGGTAGGCCTGGTATGGCGCGCCGAGAACCTCCTTGAGGAATTTCTCCTCGCGCAGGATAACGATGTAAAAGGCACCCGCGCAGAGCGCTCCAAAGCCGATCGTGGCGGTGATGGAGCCGATCTGTGCGCCGACACCGGCGGCAGCTAAAGTAGAGAAGACATAGAGCGGGTTGCGGGTGATCGAATATGGCCCGCCGGTCACCACTTCGGAGGATTTGCGTCCACCAATATAGAGCGTCGACCACAAGCGTCCGACGATGCCGAGAAAGATCAGCACGACGCCGACCATTTCGATCGTTTCATGCACAGGCGTATCGGGCGGAAAAACCGACTGCCCGAACAAAAGCATCGCGAACAGGACGACGACGACGACGGCAAGCACCATCCTGCGCGTGTGCTGGTAGCTGCCCAGCCCGTATTTGGCTTCCGAATGCTTGACGTCATTGACCATGTCGGGAATCCGATCGTCGAGGGAACCAGAGCGTCTTTGCTCTCGCCGGCGATCGCAGCGTCTGGCCAAGAAACAGGCGCCCCGCCGATCGCCGGGACGCCTTGCAACATGATTCAGGCGGATTTTATGCACGTCGCCCAAAAAGCCTCCCCACGGACTTGACCCGAGGGTGCGCAGCGGTTTTGGGACAACGACATGCACAAAACAGAACTAAAGCGCAACGCGCTTTAGCGGGGCGCCAGCACCATCATCATCTGGCGGCCTTCGAGCTTCGGTTCGGCTTCGACCTTGGCGATGGGCGCCACTTCCTCGCGAACCTTGTTCAGAAGCTGCATGCCGAGTTCCATATGCGCCATCTCGCGACCGCGGAAGCGCAGCGTCAGCTTGACCTTGTCGCCTTCCTCGAAAAAGCGCCGGACGGCCTTCATCTTGGTCTCGTAGTCGTGGCTGTCGATGTTCGGGCGCATCTTGATCTCCTTGATCTCGATGACCTTCTGGTTCTTGCGTGCTTCGGCCGCCTTCTTCTGGTTGGCGTATTTCAGCTTGCCGAGATCGAGGATCTTTACGACGGGCGGCACTGCATTGGGCGATATCTCGACCAGATCGAGCCCAGCCTCTTCGGCGAGCAGCAATGCGTCGTTGATGGAGACATCGCCGCGGTTCTGGCCTTCGGCGTCGATTAGCTGGACCCGGGGAACCCGGATGTCACGGTTGGAGCGCGGGCCTTCCTTGGTGGGCGCCGCTGCTTTGAAAGGTCTGCGAATGGTCGTGGTCTCCTTGAGCCGTTTCGTTAAGGGGTTCTTCAGTTCAGAATTGCGAACGCGCAATGTGGTGAGCGCGCGGTCGGAGTCAATAGCACAGCATTCTCAGGAAATCACCTGCTCGATGAGAAGAGCAAGACCAAGGCGGCGAACAAACGCGGCTGCGCATGAATGATGGTCAGTAGCCGGAGAGCCAGGCACGGATATCGTCAAGCGAGCGCATCAGAACCGAAGGGTTGTCGCGCGCCGGGATGAATCCCCAGCTTTGCCAGAATGTCTCGGCCTCACCATCAATGGCGCGAACAATGACGGCGCGGCCTGCGACGATTGCCGCGCCGGCGATACACCGTTGCAAGGCGTCCTTCACAAGCGCCGAGCCTATCCCCCGGCCGACATGGCGGCGGTCTACGGCAAGCTGGCCGATTAGCAAACAGGGAATTGGATCCGGCGGGCGCCCCGTTCGGATGGCACGTGGAGCGGTGTTGGGCTCAATCACAGTCGGAGCCAAGCCATAGTAGCCGATCACCTGACCAGCATCGTGAACCACAAGGACGCGAGTAAAGCCACGCGTGTGATTCGAATGGGCGAAATTCGCCAGCCAATGGTCAAGTGCGGGCTTGCCGCATTCGAACCCTTCCAAGCGATGTCTTTCCGAGAGGAGTTCGACACCAGACAGCGCCACCCGATTCAGCTGCTCCCGAAAGATTTACGTCGCAGGCGCTCGGCGACCTTGGGTGGAATGGGAGCAGGCGTCGCACTGATCGCCTGCACGAAGTCCCGAAAAGCGTCTGGGGAGAGCCGGATGACGATTTCGTTCAGGATGGCGGTTTGCGCCTCCTGAATTGCGGCGCGTCGCATGAATTCCGTTCTCGAAAGGCCGAGGAGGTCTGCGCCACGATCTTTGATCGCAAGATCATCGTTGCGGAACCGCATCGATACGGGCGTCTCTTTTCTCGGTGACAGGGCGGACATTGCGCGGCTTCCTGGACGGTCAAAGACATATAGGGCTCTGTAACGCGATACGCAATACATTAAGCAAGCGACCGCCGTGTCGAATGGGAACGCGAAGGCAAATCAGCGCCGTTGCACCAAGCTAAAGACACCGCAGAGCACTTTTCGTTGAATGCCTTGCTGTGCCAAAAGACCGGCGTGAGGGAATACACCATGACCACCACCCCGATCTTTCTGGACGTCGACGGGACGAGCATCGCCGTCAGGCATGCGGCAGGTGCCGAGCCCGGCATCGTCTGGCTTGGCGGCTACAAATCCGACATGCTGGGCACCAAGGCCGAAACCCTGTCGGAATGGACGCGCAAAGAAGGCCGCGCCTTCCTGCGCCACGATTATTCCGGCCACGGCGAATCGAGTGGCGCCTTTGCCGACGGCACCATCTCGATATGGCTGGGCGAGAGCATGGCGGTTTTCCGCCGCTTCACCCAGCGCCGGCAAATCCTGGTCGGCTCGTCGATGGGCGCGTGGATCGCGCTGCGCATGGTGCAGGAGTTGTGCAGGGCGGGCGAGAACAGCGTCGCCGGCCTTGTGCTGCTGGCGCCGGCGCCTGATTTCACGTTCGAACTGGTGGAGCCGGTGCTGACCGGGGCGCAGAAGCGCGACCTCAGGAAAAAGGGCTTTTTCGAAGAGCCGTCGGACTATTCCGTCGAACCGTACATCTACACCCGCACACTGATCGAGGACGGCCGCAACAACCGGGTGATGACCGGGCCGATCGACACGCACTGTCCGGTCCACATCCTGCAAGGGCTGGCCGATCCCGACGTGCCGTCGAGCCATGCGCTGAAGCTGGTCAGCCTGCTGCCGGCCGACGACGTCACGTTGTCGCTCATCCCCGACGGCGATCACCGCCTGTCGCGGCCGCAGGATCTCGACATGCTGGTGCGGGCGGTGGACGCGATGGTGCGGCAGGCGGGATAGAGACATGCGCATTTCCATTCCGGTGTCCGCCTCGGTGGCGGCGATCGTCGGCTTCGGCGGTACGCTGGCCATCGTCATTGCCGCGGCCAAGGCGGTCGGCGCAACGCAGGTCGAGACCGCAAGCTGGGTGACGGCGCTTTGCCTGGCGATGGCGATCGAGAGCCTGTGGCTGTCGTGGCGTACGAAAATGCCGGTCATCACCGCCTGGTCGACGCCAGGCGTCGCGCTGATCGCCGCATCGACCGGCTTTTCGATGGGCGAGGCGGTTGGCGCCTTCATCGTCACCGCGGTCCTGCTGATCACCACAGGCCTGTTCAGGCCGTTGACCAAGCTGATCGCCAGAATACCGGCTTCGGTCGCATCCGGAATGCTGGCCGGCATCGTCGTCACCTTCGCCATCAATGCGGTGAAAACCGTTCCCCTCGACCCCTGGCTGATCCTGCCGCTGGTTGCGGCGTTCTTCGCCATCCGCCTGTTCAACCCGGCGCTGTCGGTGCTGCTGGTGCTGATCGGCGGCGGTCTCGCCGCCTTTCTCACCGGCCGGGTCGGCGGTCTGCCGGCACCGGAACTTTCGAGCTTGACGCTGGTGATGCCGCAGTTCAGCGCCACCGCGATCATCGGCCTCGCCTTGCCGCTCTACCTCGTCACCATGGCCTCGCAGAACTTGTCCGGCCTCGCCGTGCTGAGGGCAGCCGGCTATCATCCCGAACCCGGGCCGCTGATCGGCGTCACCGGCCTGTTTTCGCTGCTGACGGCGCCGTTCGGCGCCTCGACCACCAATCTGGCGGCGATCTCCGCGGCGATCTGCACCGGGCCTGATGTGCATCCCGATCCGGCCGAGCGCTGGAAGACCGGGCCGTTCTACGCGCTGGCCTATCTCGTCTTTGCCCTGTTCGGCGCATCGCTGGTGGCGATCTTCGCCGTATTGCCGCAGAGCCTGATCGCGCTGGTCGCCGGCCTGGCGCTAATGGCACCGCTCGCCAATGCGCTGTCAATCGCCTTGAAAGACGAGGACGAGCGGATGGCCGCCACCGTCACCTTCGCCGTCACCGCATCGGGGCTGACGCTGTTCGGCGTCGGCGCGGCGTTCTGGGGGCTGATTGCGGGATTGGTCGTGCTTTTCCTCGAAAAGCTCAAAAAGCGATAATCATTTCAGCCGCTTGTCCGGTTTTGGCGGTTGCTGTCTTGAATCGCCGTTTTCTCCATCCCATTTCGATTCCACGCAGCCGGATTTGGCTGTCTCCAACTGAAGGATTGGGAGAAATGAACACATCTGCATTGATCCGTCCGGCCTGGACGCCGGCGACCATCGCGTTGATGGTGATCGGGTTCATGGTGTTCTGGCCGCTCGGCTTAGCCATGCTCGCCTACATCATCTGGGGCGACAGGCTCGACGGCTTCAAGCGTGACGTCAACCGCGCCACCGACGGCATCTTCGCCGGCTGCCGCCGCGGTTCCGATAAGGCCGCGCGCTGGGGTCATGGCTCCGCCCGCACCGGCAACGTCGCTTTCGACGATTGGCGCGAAAAGGAGCTCGAGCGGCTTGCCGAGGAACGCCGCAAGCTCGACGAGATGCTGAGCGAGTTCGACGAATATGCCCGCGAATTGCGCCGCGCCAAGGACCAGGAAGAGTTCGATCGCTTCATGGCCAACCGTAACAAGTCGACGTCGCCCACGACCGGATCGACGACGAACAACAAACCCAGCGGCAAGTCCACGCCGGGCCTGCTCGACGAGTAAGGTCCCGTGCGCAGATAGATAGTCCAACGGCGTCGCGTCAGCGGCGCCGTTTCTTTTTTGTTCTAGTCGTTTCCCTCGAATCACGTATCGTCCCGGGATGTCCTTCGGCTTCTTTCGCACTCCGACGAAACCCAAGCCCACGCCCGTCGTGGAGCGCGAGCATTGCGTTGCCGGCCGCACGCTGCCGCTCAAGATCGTCGAGAACGACCGGGCGCGGCGCCTGACGCTGCGCATCGATTCCGGCGGCCGCGGCCTGCGCATCACCGTGCCGCCGGGACTGCGCCGCGGCGAGGTGGAAAAATTCCTCGACCGCCATCAGGACTGGCTGGAGCAAAGGCTGGCCAAGGTGCCCAATCGGCCGCAGGTGCGGCCCGGCATCAAGATACCGGTGCGTGGCGTGCCGCATCGCATCGTCCATGAACCGTCGAAACGCGGCACGGTCACGCTATCGCGCGACGAGCGCGGGCCGCTGATGATCGTGCATGGCGAACGCGTGCACCTGCCGCGCCGCATCGCCGATTTCCTCAAGCGCGAAGCCAAGCGCGAGATCGAAGCGCTGGTGACCAAGCACAGTGCTGCGGTCGGCAAGCGCGCCAAGGCGATCCGCTTCAAGGATACGTCTAGCCGCTGGGGATCGTGCACGTCGGAGGGCAATCTGTCGTTTTCCTGGCGCATCATGATGGCGCCGCGGCCGGTGATAAACTACCTCGTCGCGCATGAGGTGGCGCATCTCAAGGAGATGAACCACGGCCCGAAATTCTGGAAATTATGCGAGCAGCTTTGCCCGGACACCGAGCGCTGCAAGGACTGGCTCAAGCGCAATGGCGGCGCGCTGCAGGCGATCACGTTCGAGTAGTTGTCCGATCAATCGTCATTCGCCGCGTTCAACTCCTCCGGCCGCAACCCCTCATCGACATGGCGCGGCCAGGGCAGGAAATCCTGCTCGAAGGTGTCGTTGCTGAAATAGGCCAGCGCCCGGTGCGCCTCGGCGCCGTTGAAAGCGGCCTTGTCCATCAAATGAGCGATGACCTCATGGGCCTGCGCCAGCTTGTGCCTGAGTTCCGCGACGGTCTTTTCCGGCATGGTCTTTGTTCTCCCGCCTTTGTGCCTGAGCAAGTAGCGCGTCGCGCTCTTATATTAGCAAGGTAGCGCATTCGGCTCTTACATTAGCAAGGTAGCGCGTTCCGCGCCGGCGGCAAACAGGATGCTTTTTCTCGACTCTTTGGCTGTTTCGTGCCAATCCCGCGCCATGGCGCTCGACATCAAGATATGCGGGTTGAAGACCGACAAGGCTCTGGCTGCGGCATTGGCCGGCGGCGCCAGCCATGTCGGCTTCATTTTCTTTGCCAAAAGCCCGCGCTATGTCGAGCCGGCGGAAGCCGGCCGCCTGCGCGAAGCGGCGCGCGGCAGAGCCAAGGCGGTTGCGGTCACGGTCGACGCCAGCGACGTGTTCCTGGATGAGATCGTCGAAAAGATGCAGCCCGACATGCTGCAGCTTCACGGCGCCGAAACCCCCGGGCGGGTGGCCGAAGTGAAGGTGCGCTACGGCTTGCCGGTGATGAAGGCGCTGCCGGTCAGCGAGGCTGCCGATCTCGAGCGGGTTAGACCCTTCATCGGCATTGCCGACCGTTTCCTGTTCGACGCCAAGCCGCCTAAGGGTTCGGAATTGCCGGGCGGCAACGGCCTTGCCTTCGATTGGCGCGTTCTGGCTGGCCTTGACGCCGGCGTCGATTACATGCTTTCCGGTGGGCTCAATGCCGGCAATATCGGCGACGCCCTTCGGCTGGCGAACCCGCCCGGAATTGATATTTCCTCGGGCGTGGAGAGCGCCCCGGGCGTCAAGGAACCGGCGCTGATCGAACAATTTTTCCGGACCGTCGGGGCAGCACGCGACAACCGCGCCGCCTGACCACGCTTCAAACCACAGACCAGGAGATCGGCGATGGATAAGCCGGCGATACCGAATTCCTTCCGCACCGGCCCCGACGAGCAGGGCATGTTCGGCATTTTTGGCGGTCGTTTCGTTGCCGAAACGCTGATGCCCCTGATCCTCGAGCTGGAGCGGCACTGGAACGAGGTCAAGAACGACCCGGATTTCAAGGCCGAACTGACCGATCTCTCGACGCATTACGCCGGGCGGCCGTCGAAGCTCTATTTCGCCGAAGGCCTGACCAGGCACCTTCGCGAGGTTTCCGCGGCTAAGGGCCTCGGGGGCGGCGCAAAGGTCTATTTCAAGCGCGAGGACCTGAACCACACCGGCTCGCACAAGATCAACAACTGCCTCGGCCAGATCCTGCTCGCCAAGCGCATGGGCAAGACGCGGATCATCGCCGAGACCGGTGCCGGCCAGCATGGCGTCGCTTCCGCCACGGTGGCGGCGCGCTTCGGGCTTCCCTGTATCGTCTATATGGGCGCGACCGATGTCGCCCGGCAAAGTCCCAACGTCTTTCGCATGAAACTTCTGGGCGCCGAGGTGCGGCCGGTGACCGCCGGCCACGGCACGCTGAAGGACGCCATGAACGAGGCGCTGCGCGACTGGGTGACCAATGTCGAGGATACCTACTACCTGATCGGCACCGCCGCCGGCCCGCACCCCTATCCGGAGCTGGTGCGCGACTTCCAGTCGGTGATCGGCACCGAGGCGCGTGCCCAGATCCTCGAGCAGGAAGGCAGGCTGCCGGACACCATCATCGCTTGTGTCGGCGGCGGTTCCAACGCTATCGGCCTGTTCCATCCCTTCCTCGACGACAGTGAGGTGCGCATCATCGGCGTCGAAGCCGGCGGCCGCGGCCTCGACGGCATCGAGCATTGCGCCTCGATGAGTGCCGGCGCGCCCGGCGTGCTGCATGGCAACCGCACCTACCTCCTGCAGAACGCCGACGGCCAGATCATGGACGGCCACTCGATCTCGGCCGGCCTCGACTATCCCGGCGTCGGGCCGGAGCATTCGTGGCTGCGCGATTCCGGCCGCGTCGACTATGTGCCGATCCTCGACAGCGAGGCGCTGGAGGCGTTCCAGTTGACGACACGCGTCGAGGGCATCATTCCTGCGCTTGAATCGGCCCATGCCATCGCACAGGCGGTGAAGATCGTGCCTGATATGGACAAGGACCAGATCGTCATCGTCAACCTGTCCGGCCGCGGCGACAAGGACGTGCATACGGTGGCCAATATGCTGGGCATGGAGATCTGATCATGGCCACCCGTATCGACCGCCGCATGGCAAAGCTGAAGGCCGAGGGGCGCCCGGCACTCGTCACCTATTTCATGGGCGGCGACCCCGACTATGAGACGTCCTTGTCGATCATGAAGGCGCTGCCCGGCGCCGGCAGCGACATCATCGAGCTCGGCATGCCGTTTTCCGATCCAATGGCCGACGGCCCGGCGATCCAGGCGGCCGGCCTGCGGGCGCTGAAGGGCGGCCAGACTTTGGTCAAGACGCTGAAGATGGCCTCGGAATTCCGCGCCGGCGACAATGAAACGCCGATCGTCTTGATGGGCTATTACAATCCGATCTACATCTACGGCGTCGAGCGCTTCCTGAGCGATGCGCTGGCCAGCGGAATAGACGGGCTGATCGTCGTCGACCTGCCGCCTGAGATGGACGAGGAACTTTGTATCCCGGCACTCAAGGCCGGCATCAATTTCATCCGGCTGGCGACGCCGACCACCGACGACAAGCGCCTGCCCAAGGTGCTGCAGAACACATCGGGATTCGTCTACTACGTCTCGATGACCGGCATTACCGGTTCGGCACTGGCCGACACCGGCAAGGTGGCGGCAGCGGTCAAGCGCATCAAGAGCCATACCGACCTGCCGGTCTGCGTCGGCTTCGGCGTCAAGACCGCCGAGCAGGCGCGCACCATCGGCGCGTCGGCCGACGGCGTCGTTGTCGGCACCGCAATCGTCAATGCCGTCGCCAACGTGCTCGGGCCGAAGGGCGAAAAGACCGCCGATCCGGCCGAGGCCGTCGCCACGCTGGTCAGCGGGCTTTCGCAAGGGGTTCGCGCGGCTCGCCTTGCTGCCGCCGAATAATCTTGATCTTCTGGTTGGCCATGACCTTTGCCGAAAACCGGTTTCCACTTTTCGGGATCATGGTCTAACTCTTCGTAAGGACAGGAGCCGAAGCGAATGAACTGGATCACCAATTACGTCCGTCCGAAGATCAATTCGATGCTCGGCCGCCGCACCGACATGCCGGAAAACCTGTGGATCAAGGATCCCGAGACCGGTGAAATGGTGTTCCACAAGGATCTGGAGCAGAACCAGTTCGTCATCCCGTCCTCCGGCCACCATATGAAGATATCGGCCAAGGAACGGCTGAAATTCTTCCTCGACGACGGCAAATACGAGACGCTGGAAAACCCCAAGGTCGTTCAGGATCCGCTCAAGTTCCGCGACGAGAAGCGCTACGTAGACCGGCTGAAGGATGCCAAGGCCAAGACCGGCATGGAAGACGCTATCATCAATGCGCTGGGCACGGTCGAGGGCGTGCCGGTGGTGGTGACGGTGCAGGATTTTGCCTTCATGGGCGGCTCGCTCGGCATGGCTGCCGGCGATGCCATCGTGCATGGTTTCGAGGTCGCCCTGCAGCGCAAGCGGCCGCTGATCCTGTTTGCGGCCTCCGGTGGCGCCCGTATGCAGGAAGGTATCCTGTCGCTGATGCAATTGCCGCGGACCACGGTCGGCGTCGACAGGCTGAAGGAAGCCGGCCTGCCCTACATCGTCGTCCTGACCAACCCGACGACCGGTGGCGTCACCGCCTCCTACGCCATGCTGGGTGACGTGCATATTGCCGAGCCCGGCGCCCTGATCGGCTTTGCCGGCCCGCGCGTCATCGAGCAGACCATCCGCGAAAAGCTGCCCGACGGCTTCCAGCGCGCCGAATATCTGATGGAACACGGCATGGTCGACATGGTGGTGTCACGGCTGGAGATGCGCCAGACGATTGCGCGGCTGCTGAGAATGGTGCTCAAGCTGCCGGAAGAGCAAAAACCGCAGGAGCCGGAGATCCTGCCGCCGTCGGTGATTCCGGCCGAAGCCCGGCCGCACGCCTGACGCATTCGCCACGAACTGCGATTGCGCGCCGTCCGTGGCGCGCCTAGGATTCGCCATGACCACGCTTGCCGCCGACCGCGAAATCGAAAGCCTGATGGCGCTTCACCCGAAGGGCTTCGACCTTTCGCTCGACCGCATTTCGCGGCTACTCGAACGCCTCGGCAATCCGCAGGACCAGCTACCGCCGGTCATCCACATCGCCGGCACCAACGGCAAGGGCTCCTGTGCCGCCTTTTCACGGGCGCTGCTCGAAGCCGCCGGCTACCGCGTCCACGTCCATACCTCGCCACATCTGGTGAACTGGCACGAGCGCTACCGGCTGGCCGCCGATGGCGGCGGCAGGCTGGTGGACGACAAGGTCTTCGCCGAAGCCATCGCCCGCGTCGCCAAAGCCAATCAAGGTCAGAAGATCACCGTCTTCGAAATCCTCACCGCCGTCACCTTCCTGCTGTTTTCCGAACATCCGGCCGATGCCGTCATCCTCGAGGTCGGCCTTGGCGGCCGCTTCGACGCCACCAATGTCATCGCCGAGCCGGCCGTGTCGGTGATCATGCCGGTGTCGCTCGACCACGAAGCCTATCTCGGTGACCGCGTCGAGCTGATTGCCGCCGAAAAGGCCGGCATCATCAAGCGCGGATGCCCGGTCGTCATCGGCGCGCAGGAAAGCGAGACGGCGCAGCAGGTGCTCATCGAAACCGCCGAGCGGCTCGACTGCCCCGCCTTCGTCTATGGCCAGGATTTCCTTGCCTATGAGGAAAACGGCCGCATGGTCTATCAGGACGAAGATGGGTTGATGGACCTGCCGCCGCCGCGCCTGCCGGGGCGCCATCAATTCGCCAATGCGGCGGCGGCGATTGCGGCGGTCAAGGCGGCGGGCTTCGAGATCAGCCACCGCGCCGCCGAGAAGGCGATGACGAATGTCGCCTGGCCGGGCCGCATGCAAAAGCTGCCTCAGGGCCGGCTGAGCGAACTTGCGCCGAAGGGCGCCGACATCTGGCTCGACGGCGGCCATAATCCCGGCGCCGGCGTGGTCGTCGCCGAGGCGCTGGCCGAGCAGGAGGAAAAGAACCCGCGGCCGCTGTTCCTGATCTCGGGCATGATCAACACCAAGGACCAGAGCGGCTATTTCCGCGCCTTCAAAGGGCTGGTGCGGCATGTCTACACCGTGCCGGTGAGCCTGAGCGACGCGGGCGTGCCGAACGACGAGCTGGCGACCCGCGCCATCGAGGCCGGCCTGTCGGCCGAACCGGTCAGTTCTGTCGCCAATGCGCTGATGCTGCTGCGCGACACATGGGACGGACCACCGCCACGCATCCTGATTGGCGGATCGCTTTACCTGGCCGGCGCGGTATTGGCCGAAAACGGCACGCCGCCGGTTTGAGGCGTGCTTCACCCGGACACACTTACCAGATCACCGCGAGGAGCCAATCATGATCAAGGTAAAGCAGCTCGCTCACGTTTGCATTTTCGCGAATGACCTGGAGATGACGCGAAGCTTCTATCGCGACGTCCTCGGCATGGACACCCAGTTCAATTTCCTGCGCGACGGGAAGATTTTCGGCTTCTACCTCAATTGCGGCAGCCGTAGCCATGTCGAGGTGTTCCAGAAAGACGACGCCAGCTATGGCGACTTGAACCAGATCAACCACTTCTGCCTCGAAGTGGAAAACATCGACGCCGCGATCGCCCATCTGAGGTCAAAGGGGGTTGATGTCACTTCCAAGAAACGCGCATGCGATGACACCTACCAGGCTTGGATCCGCGACCCCAACGGCGTGAAGATAGAACTGTTCGAATACACTGAGAAAAGCGCCCAATTCGTCGGCGGCGATCGTATCGCGGATTGGTGATCGCACTGCGCCGGACAGTTGTAGCGGCGCAGCCGATGGTTGGTGGACTATTTCAGCTCGACCTCGATGAAGGCGAATTCGCCATCGTTTGCGCTGATGACGTCATGTTCGACGCCCTCATTGCGGAAATACGGCGAGCCCTTCTTCATTTCGGCGAAGGATTCGCCATCCTTGGTCAGGAGCTTCACCTTGCCGTCAGTCAACGGCACGATCACATAGTCGTGGCCATGGCGGTGCCAGCCGGTGTTGTCGCCCGGGGCGAAGCGGTATTCGGTGACGATGACGCGCTCATTGTCGATGAAGACGGTGGCCTTGGCGGATCCGGTCATATCGCTTCTCCTTTGTGTTCAGAAGAGAAGAATACCGGGCGGCAAGCCGCGAGTGCCAGAGCGGCCCACCAATGACGCCAGCAAAAGAAAGCCCGGCGCGAGGCCGGGCTTTTCCGCAAAATTTTGATCGGATCAGGCGAGGCTGCCGTTGATCCAGTGCGACAATGCCGTTTTCGGCGCAGCACCGACCTTCATGTCGGCGACTTCGCCGCCCTTGAAGATCATCAGCGTCGGGATCGAGCGCACGCCGAACCGCGCGGCCAGCTCAGGATTCTCGTCGATGTTGAGCTTGGCGATCTTTATCTTGCTGCCGAGTTCGATGGCAATGTCCTCGAGCGCCGGGGCGATCATCTTGCACGGGCCGCACCATTCCGCCCAGAAATCGACCACGACCGGCTCCTTGGCGTTGAGCACGTCGGCCTGGAAATTGCTCTTGTCGACCTTGACGGTGGCCATGCTGAGATCCTTTCGATTTGTTCGTCGCACCAAATGTGGTGGTGATCGCGTCCGTGTTCAAGCAAGTGTTGTGTCACGCTCCCGTGAGTCTAGCAAGCGCATCGTCCATGGCCGCCGCCGGCAGCTCGATCAGCCGCGGCGCCTCGGTGAACAGCAGCGCCGCCGAGACCTCGCGTCCCGGATAGAGCGGCTGAAGCAGCGCGCGATAAAGTGCGAGTTGCAGAATATAGGCTTGCGGCACTTCAGCGAGCGCAGCTGGCGCTGGCCGATTAGTCTTGTAGTCGACGATCGAAACCTTGTCCGGCGTTACTGCCAGTCGGTCGATCTTGCCGGAAATCGAGCGCAGTTTGCCCCTTACCTCCAGGCTGCCCATGATGGCGACTTCAGCGCGCGAGTTTGGCGCAAACAGCGGCGCGAAACGGCCGTCGGCAAGAATTCTGAAAACGCCAGCCAAGGCCTTGTCGTGCTCGTCGTCGGGCCATTCCGCGCCGGCTCTTGCCAAATAGAGTTCGGCGGCATCCCGGCGTTTTTCCTCGGCGATGCCGGGCAGCATCTGCAGCAATTTGTGCAGCGCCAGCCCGCGTATCACGCCAAAGCCGGGCTCGGCGTCGGTATCCAGCACCGGCGAACGCGTGTCGGCGACCACTTGCCGCGCCTCGTCGATCAGCACCGAGGCGCCGGACGGCGACAGCGGCCGCGGCAATTCCTCGAAGGGTGGCAGAGGCCGGAACAGGGTTTCCGGCAATGGTGCAAAGCGCTCCGCCTGTCGTGCCTCATCCACTGACGCCAGTGGCATGGGCGGCAGCTTCGTCACCTGAAAACGATGCACGGTCTCGCCAGTGGCGGGATGCCGGCGTTCTTCGCTCTCCGCGGCACCGACCAGTGCTCGGCTGACGATCGAATGCCAGGTGCCGGTATTCGGCGCCCGCTTGCCATGGTAGCCGCAGACGATCAGCCGATCCTCGGCGCGGGTCATGCCGACATAGAGCAGCCGGCGGTATTCATCGTCGGCGAGTTCGCGAGCGCGGGCCGATGCGGCGCGTGAAAATCCATTGGCGACATCGCTGGCCGAGCGCCAGAGATAGCCCTTGCCCTGCCAGCAGTCGCCCGAGCCTTCGAACGGCATCAATCTCGGCAGGTGCTGGTCGCTGAACGGCGCGGAGCCGCCATCGACAAGGAATACCACCGGCGCTTCCAGGCCCTTGGCGGCATGCACGGTCATGACGCGAACCTCGTCGCGGGTCTGGTCCATCTCGCGCTTGATCTCGGGGCCCGCGTTTTCCAGCGTCGACAGGAACGATTCCAGTCCCGGCAGGCCGGTTCGCTCCTCGGCCAGGCAGAAATTCAGGAATTCGTCGAGGATGTCGCCGGCCTCCGGACCGAGCCGCGCGATCATCTTCTTGCGCAGGCCGTCGCGGGCGAGAGCTGCGGCATAGAATTCGAACACCGGCTTGAATGCGGCCTCGTTCGACCATGTGTCGAGCCGGCTGACGACGGCGTCCAACGTCTCGCTTTCGCCGGCATGCCGGCGCAGCGAGGCGATCAGCGAGACGCCGGACGGCCTCTCGGCAGCAAGCGCGAAAAGCTGCTCTTCCGAGACATCGAAGATCGGGCTGCGCAGCACGGCGGCCAGCGACAGATCGTCCTCGGGCTGGATGAGAAAATGGCCGAGTGCGATCAGGTCCTTCACCGCGATGTGGCCGGGCAGGCTGAGCCGGTCGGCGCCGGCCACCGGAATGTCGCGGCGCTTCAGCGCCCGCGTCAGCGCATGGACGAAGCGGTCGCGCTTGCGCACCAGCACCAGCACGTCGCCGGGCCGGAGTTTCTTGCCACGCCCTTCGATCACCTCGCCGCCGCCGATCCAGCCGGCAATGGTCGCTGCGACGTTTTCAGCGACGCGGACTGCCGGCGCGTGAGCATGGTCGACCGCTTGCGTCCAATCGTCCGGTTCGTCGACGACGTCGGCGCCGATCGACGGCCAGACCTCGACATAACCCGGCGCATCGTTGCGGATCGCCTTGTGGTCGAGCGGATCGGGATCGTGACTGATGCCGCGCCGCACGTTCGGGTCGGCAAAGACACGATCCACCGCGGCAAGAACATCTTCGGTCGACCGGAACGACCAGGTCAGCTTGAGATCGGCGAAGGCGGCGGCGGCGGATCTAACTTTGCCGGCAAACAAAAGCCGGCTGTCGGCAAAGGAATCCGGGGCGGCTCCCTGGAAGGAATAGATCGACTGCTTTTCGTCGCCGACAGCAAAGATGGTGCGGTGGACGGCGTCGCGTGCGCCGAGCCCGGCAAAGAACTCCTCCGCCAGCCGCTTGACCACCTCCCACTGGTCGGGACTGGTGTCCTGCGCCTCGTCGAGGAGGATGTGGTCGATGCCCTGGTCGAGCTTGTATTGCACCCACGGGCCGGCATCGGGCCGCGCCAGAAGGTTGACGGTGCGGGTGATCAGGTCGTTGAAGTCGAGGAAGCCGCGGGCGCGCTTCAATTGCTCGTAGCGGGCGATCAGCCAGTCGGCGATGGTCAGCGCGGCACGCGTGCCTTCCAGCATCCTGAACAAGGCCAGCCGGTCGGAGATTTCGAGAATGGCGTCGACCGCCGCCAGATAACGTTCGGCAAGATCGGGCAGCCGGTCGAGCAATGCCTTCTTGAACGTCTTTGCCGGATCATAAGGCTCGCCGTCGGCCCTCAGGAAAGCCTTGGAGAGCCAATTCAGACGGCGGACCGGATCCTCCTCGGCAAAGGCAAGGCGGGCGTAGGGCAAGAGATTGTTCAGCACGATGCGCGCATCGGCGGCCTCGGCCGCCCGTGAAAAGGTGACGAGATAATCCGGCAGGAAGCCAGGCAGCGGCCAGACCGAGGCGGCTATACCTTCGGCGGTCTGGCCGGCGCGGAAATGGAACTCGTCGAACAGCGCCTGAAAACCATCGCCGCCGGCCGCGGCGATGAAGGCGCGCAAACCGTCGCGCTTGCGCACGATCTCGGCCAGCAGTGCGTCGAGCCCATGTTCGCCACCGCGCTCCAGCACGGTGGCAAAAGCTTCGGCCAATGCCGCATCGCCTGCAACGCCACCCGAAATCATGTCGCGGCGGGCGGCGGCAAACAGCGAAGCCTCCATTTGCGGATCGAGCATTTCGAAATGCGCCGGGATATTGGCTTCCAGCGGGAACTGATGCAGCACCGATTCGCAGAAGGCGTGGATGGTCTGGATCTTCAGCCCGCCCGGGGTTTCCAGCGCCTCGGCAAACAACCGCCGCGCCCGGCGCATGGTTTCGCGGTCGGGCTGGCGGCCGTCCAGCGCCTCTATCCGTGTCGAGAGCTCAGCATCGCCCAGGGCCGTCCATTGCGACAGGGTCGAAAACACCCGGTTCGACATGTTGGCGGCGGCGGCACGCGTATAGGTCAGGCACAGGATCTTGGACGGATCGGTGCCGCGCAGCAAAAGCCGGATGACGCGCTGGGCGAGTACATGGGTCTTGCCCGATCCGGCATTGGCCGACACCCAGGCGGAATTGCGCGGGTCGGAGGCGCTTGCCTGACTGGCGGCAGTGTCGCTTGGAATGGGGTAGGCCTTTTTCATGCCTCCCCTCCCTCGTCGTCGGCGTCGCCGCCGGCCGACCATTCGAGCACGCGGGCGAGATGGTCATAGTCGCCGTCGGTCTCGCCCTCGCGGAACGGCAGCGCCCGCGACAGATAGCCGGTCGCCGGGTCGGCGTAGTGGTTCAGCAGTCTTTCCAGCCGTGCCCACGCCTCTTCGGCGAGATCGGCGGCGGTTCGCGGCTTGCGGTTATATTCGAGGATCGATTCCTCGAACACCTCGCCATTGGGCTTCAGCCGCACGAAGGCCAGTTGCGACGGCTCGCACGCGCCAAGGTCCGCAAAGGCGCCGCGACGCAGCAGCGCGCCCTCCAGCGCCAGTTGCGGCGCGAGCAGCGTGTGCGCCTGTGCTTTGGATGGCGACGAGCCGGTCTTGTAGTCGAGCATGTCGGCCATGCCGCCGGCCAGCAGATCTATGCGATCGGCATAGCCGGACAGGGTCACGCCGGATCGGCCGACACCGGTCTTTTCGGCGCGTTCCTCGGCGTGCCGCCGTGCCACGGCTGCGGCCCGCCCGCGCTCCCATTCGATGATCCCGGCGGCAAGCTTTTCAAAGCGCGGCCACCACACCGCCTCGACATCGGCGGGCAGGGCCGCCTCGGCAAAGCAGGACCGGCCGGCGGCAATGAGCCCGTCCAGCGCCTCCGGCGCGCGCGGGTCGGCCACCCTTGCTGAGAAGAGGTGCAGAATAGCGTGAAACAGCGTGCCGCGCTCGGCAGCGCCCGGATCGCGAATGACCGGATCGAGCGGCATCAGGCCGAGTATCCTTCTGGCATAGACCGCGTAGGGATCACGACGCAGCGTTTCGATCTCGGTGACCGAGAAGTGGTGCGGCCGCGCGGCGAGTGGCGGTTTCGGCTGCGGCCGCGGCGCAAAGTCCTGCTTTTCGCCGGCATCGAGCGCACGCGCCCAGGCAAGCAGTTCGTCGCCGCGCCGGCGAAGTGCCGCCGCATGATCCTCGCCGACGAAGGTAAGGATGCGCTGCAGCCAGCGCGAGGGCACTGACGGTGCGTCGCCGGAGCGGCCGGAGCGAGCCAGCACCACTTTTTTGGCACCCATCGCCATCTGGAAATCATGAGCGGTAAGGCCGATGCGCCGCTCCGGCGGTTCAAGATCGATGCCGGTCTTCATCAGCCGCGACATGAAGCGGTCGCTCTCCGGTTTGCGCGGCCACACGCCTTCGTTGAGCCCGCCGACGACCAGCGTATCGACGTCCTGAAGCCGCGCTTCCAGCACGCCCCAGATGGCGATGTTCCTGTCGGTGCCCTGCGCCGGCTTGACCGTCTCGGGCGCGATCAGCGCCTCCATCACGTCAGGCCATTCGTCCGCCGCGAAGGAGAACGACACCGAGGCCGCGACCAGCCCGCGCAAGAGCTCGGCGAGCTTTTCGCCGGCATCGCCGGCATAGAGTTCGCTCAGGCTACCGTCGGCGGCGCGTCCGAGGCTTTCGAGCACGCCGACACTGGCGCGCACAAGCGTGGCAAGATCGGCATTTTCCTCGCCGCGAAAGGCAACCAGCGGCGCCAGCGCAGCCGTTAGCCGGATCAGCAGATCGCGCGCCTGTTCGATGCGCCTGACCGAGAGGCGCGATCGCCAGAAAGGCGGGCGGCGGTTGCCGCCGCCGTCGAATTCGAGGAGCCGGGTGTCGAAGAGCTGCGGCAGCGACGCCACGTCCGGACGCCCTGTGCCGCCGCGCAGCCCCACGAGTTCGACGATCTCGGCCGCATGGCGCACGCTTGCCCGCTCCAGGCCGAGGCCAAGCAGCGGATGCTTGAGCAGCGACAGCAGGGCGACAGGGTCGCCGGGGCGGAAGGCTGCCTGAAGTGCCAGCCTGAGCAGGCTGGGGGCTGGCGTGTTGATGAGCGGCGTGCCGCCGGAATCGTCGGCGGCAACGCCGAAGCGCAGCAGCTCGACCGAGACGCGCCGCGCCAGAGCACGGTCGCCGGTGACAAGTGCGGCGCGCTGGCCGGGCCGTTCGACGGCCTGTTTGAGCGCGACGGCGATCGCCACTGCTTCGTCGCGTTCGCTGGCGGCTTCGAGAAGCGTCACGCCGGCGAAGGCCTCGGCAACATCGCCGGCGGTGAAACGGGCGCGCGTCTCGGCCCAGAGCTCAGTGGTCTCCGCCGGGCGCAGCGCTTCGCCGACAAGTGCGGCGCGCAATGCAAGCGGCCGCGGTGCAACAGCAAGGTCCTCGACGTCGGTGCGCGGCACGCCGATCTTGCCGATCAACTTTGCCAGGCCGTATTGCGGGTGGCCAAGCAGGGCCGGGCGCGCACCGAGTGCACTGATGGCGGCAAAGGAGGGGTCGTCCAGTGTCCGGTCGAGCCCGGGCACCACAACGGCACCATTGGGCAGACCGGCGATCACGGCAAGCAACTCGGCCGTGGCGGGAATAGACCCGGTGGAACCGGCGGCGATCACCGGCCCGGCCGGCGGATTACGCTTCAGCCGCGCCGCCTCCAGCCTTATCAGGGCATTGCGATGCGCGGCCGGATTGGAGCGATGGCGTTCCTCGAGCAGCTTCGGCCAGTTCTCGGTCACGATGGTCAGGAAATCGAGCGTCACCTGCCACCAGCCTGCAAGATTGCCGGTGACAAGGTCGGCGAGCCTTGTCCAATCCGTGCCTTCGGTCTCGATCTCGTCCATCAGGCGTGCAAGGTCGCGCGCCAGCCAGATGGCGTCGGCGGCAGAGGCCGGGATGACGATCTCCTCGTCGAACAATGCCGCGACATGTGCCGGCAGGCGGCGTTTCCACGCCCGCACCAGCGGCGCAAGCAGCAGAAGACGCTCTACCGCGGCGATCGGCGGCGCAAGGTCAATGGCGGCCGAAGCTCCCGCCTCGAAGGCGGCTTCATCTTCATCGAACTCACCAAGCGGGCGGATGACCGGCAGGATCGCCGAGCGGCTTCCGGAGCGCGAGAGAGCATCGACGAAGACGCCGCGAAGCGCCCGCGCCGCACGGCGCGTCGGCACATAGATGGTGAGATCGGCCAGCACCAGCGGATCGCCATCGTAGGCAAAGCCGGGAACCAGGCGCCCCGCAAGCAGCGCCTCGGCCAGCGTCGGCAGGAACGGCGCTCCGGGAGGGATCGAGAAAACGCGGCGGGAGCCGCTCATTTCGACTCGGTAAGAGCGCCGGGTGCCTCAGCAACAGCAGCGGGCGCGCCGGCAAGCGCGGCGGCGACCGCTGCTTCCGCCCGCGGGATCGCGTCAGGTGTGCCGACAGTGATCCAGTGACCCTGCATCTTCATGCCGAACAGGCGGCCGGCGGCGATTGCCGCATCGAAATAGGCGTTGAGCGACAGCGGGCCGGCCGGCGCATCCTTGAAGATGCGCGGATGGACGATTGCGGCGCCGGCATAGATCAGCCCGGCTGGATCACCCTTCGAACGCCGCAAGGCGCCATCCGGCGCGATCAGGAAATCGGTGCCGCCGCTATGCCCGGTTGCCGACTGGAGATCCGCAAGCATCAGCAGAATGTCCATTGTCGCGCCCTCCCATGCAAGGGCAAGACGCCTGAGATTGGAAACGCCGCTGTCGATCCAGAAGGTGTCCGCGTTGAGCACATAGAAGGGCGCCCCTAAGCTGGGCAATGCCTTGATGATACCGCCGGCAGAGTCGAGCAAGCCGCCACTCTCATCCGAGATGACGATTCTCGGCGCACTGCGGCGGGCTGCATGGTCCACGATCTGTTGCGGCAGGTAATGGACGTTGACGACGGCGTTGGCGACGCCGGCTTCGGCCAGGCAGTCCAGCCCCCAGTCGAGCAATGTCTTGCCGGCGATCTTGACCAGCGGCTTCGGCATGGTGTCGGTGATCGGCCGCATGCGCTTGCCGAGCCCGGCGGCGAGCACCATGGCGGTCGTTGGCGTCGGTCCCTCGTCCGATGCCTCCAGGCCCAAATCCTTAGCCGTCAAATCGACCGCTCCTCCAGCAAGCCGTGGGCGATGTAGAAATCCTGTAGCCCGGCCAGCGCCGGATGCGCCAGTGCCCGGCGAAGATAGTCGCGGATGCGCGGCAGGTGCTTCAGATAATAAGGCTTGCCGTCGCGTTTTTCGAGCCGCACGAAGATGCCGAGGATCTTGGAATTGCGCTGTGCGGCCATGATTGCATAGGTTTCGCGGAATTCGTCCTCGTCGAATACGCCGGCGGCGCGGCGCGCGTCGATATAGGCGCCAAGCGTGTGCTTTTCGATTTCGTGTGAGATGGTGACGCGCGCGTCCATAGCGAGCGAGGCGACGTCGTAGGCGGACGGCCCGATCAGCGCATCCTGGACATCGACGACGCCGAGGCGGTCGTGACCGGAACGGTCACCGCGCCAGATCAGGTTGGGCGAATGGAAGTCGCGCAGCATCAGCGTGTATTCGCGCCCCTCCAGCCGATCGAGCACCGCATTCCATTCGCTGTGGTAGCCGGCGCGCAGCGCCTCGCTCGGCGGAGCGCCTGAGATCGCCGGGACATACCAGTCGACCAGCAATTCGGCCTCGATCATCATGGCGTCGCGGTCGAAAGGCGGCACCTCGTGGAAGACGCCGGGGCCGGCCTGCATGCGGACCGGCCATATCTTGCCGTGCATCATGGCAAGCAGTTCGGCCGCCGCCGCATAACGCGCGACCACCGGCTGGCCGCGCTTGTCGAGAAACCCTTGGGAACCGAGATGTTCCAGCAGGAGAAAACCCTGGTCGAGGTCCTGCGCATGGATTTCCGGGACGCTGACGCCGCCGGCCCGCAAGGCCCGGTCGATGGCGACGAAAGCCGACACGGATTGCGCGGTGTGGGCGATCTCGGCATAGGGTTTGCCGTCGCGGACTGGCGGTCCGAGCACCAGCCTTGGCGAGTTCATCAGCACGCGCGGCGGAAATCCGGCGTGCGTGACGATCTCGTAGGAGCGAGCCGAGGCATCACCGATGAAATATCGCCGCTGCGCTTCGCCCCAACCGGCCTGGCCGAGAAAATCGCGCATCGCCAGCGATCGCGCCGCGCGCTCGAAGGCGGCGCCCTCTCCCGACAGTCTCGCCAGTCGGCCGTGGCCCTGCTGGAGAAGTTCGACCAGCACCGAGGTTTTCGGCAAATATGCCTCTGCCCGCTCCGGCCATTCGACCAGCGCAGCCCCTTGCGTCAGCGCCTCGTCGAAGCCCAGCTCGTCCAGCTCGGATGCCGTGCCCAGGCGGTAGAGATCGAAATGATGGACCGGCACACGCGCGTCGTAGCTTTGGACCAGGGTGAAGGTCGGGCTCGGCACGTCGAGGCCGGCATCGTCGGCCAGTGCCCTGATCAGCGCCCGTGCCAAGGTCGATTTGCCGGCGCCGAGATCGCCCTTGAGAGCGAGCACGTCGCCAATGCGCAGCGACATGGCGAGATCCTCGCCGAGCCCCGCCGTCGCAGCCTCGTCGGCGAGAAAACGTTCCAGCACCAATACCGCCATCGAACGCGCTACTCGGCCGCCGCGCGGATGCCGGACGGCGTGTCGGGAAAGGCGCATACAACCGTGGTGCCCTTATCCCTGCCGGTCTCGATGCGGACGCTGCCGCCATGCAGTTCGACAAAGCTCTTGACGATCGACAAGCCGAGCCCGGCGCCGCGGCGGCGGCCGCCATTGGTGCGCGGCTCGAAGCGCCGGAACACTGAGTCGAGCAAGTCCGGCGGCATGCCGGGACCGTCATCGTGAACGGAAAATTCCACGCCGTCGGCAAGTTGGCGGCAGGCGAGCGTTATGGTGCTCGCCTCCGGCGCATAGTTGGCGGCATTGCTGAGCAGATTGTAGAGGATCTGGCGGACACGGATCTCGTCGCCGTGGAAGGTTTTCGGCGCGGCCGCCGCGTCGATCCTAAGCTTGATCGCATGTTCCTCCAGCCGGTCGGCGACCAGTTCGGCGGCAGCTGTAATGGTTCGATCGATGTGAACTTCGGAAATGTCGAGTTCCATGATGCCGGCATCCACCGTCGCCAGATCGAGGATGTCGTTGACGATGGTAAGCAGGACCGAGGAGGACGAGCCGACATGCCCGATATATTCGCGTTGCTTCTGGTTCAGCGGACCAGTCGACGGCAGTGAAAGAAGCTCGGTAAAGCCGATGATGTTGGTGAGCGGCGAGCGCAGCTCATAGGAGACGTGCTGCACGAATTCGTTCTTGATCTGGTCGGACTTTTGCAGCGCCTCATTCTTGTCCTTCAGCGCCCGTTCGACATTGACGCTGTCGGTAACGTCGACGAAGGTCATCATCACCTGGCCGTTGGGCAAAGGGATGACGGCGTAGCGCAAAACGGTGCCGTTGTTCAATTCGGTCTGGCCGTGGCGGTCGCGGCGCTCGTCGTCGAAGCCGGTGATGGCGGCAACGAACCCACCCCACGGACTGTCGACGGCACGGCGGTCGCACAGGTCGCGGATCGTCGAGACATGAACGTTGGGTTTTGAGGCATCGGCATCCAGCCCCCACAATGCCGCAAAGGCCGGGTTCGACAATCTCAGCCTGCCGTCGGGGCCGAAGACAGCGACGCCTTCGGCGAGGTTGTCGAGCGTCTCGCCCTGGACCCGCACGGCGGTCTGGTAGCGGCTTTCAAGGTCCATCTTCTCGGTCAGGTTCTCGAACACCCAGGTGACGCCGCCCTTGGGCTGCGGATTGGCGACGACGCGAATGGTTTTGCCGTCCGGCAGATGCCACCAATGCTCCTGCGATTCAACCGCGCGGTAAGCGCCGAGCAAACCCTCTTTCCAGCGCCGCCATTCGGGCTGCTCGGCGATCTTGCCTTCGCTGCGCAGGCGGTCGAGCAGCAAGGCGTTGTCCGGCGCGCTGTGCAGGAAGCCACTGTCGAGGCCCCATAGTTTCTGGAACGCCTGATTGAAAAACCGCAATTTCTCGTCGGTATCGAAAATCGCCACGGCGGTGTTGAGCTGATCGAGCGTATCGGCGTGGCTCTGCACGGTCCGCTCATACTCGGCGCGAATGGCCTCGATAGCGCTGATGTCGCAGGCAAGACCAGCCGAACCATCCGCCCCGGCAAAATCGGTCACGGCAAACATACGGCGGTCGCCTTCGATGACCGTGGAAAGCGTCTGTTCGAAGACGGGGTGCGACTTGTGTTGCGCAGCGATCGTGTCGCGCGCCTGGCCGCCGAGGAATTCCTTGCCATCGCGGACCGCCGCTTCGGCATTCTCGACCTCGACCGCTTCGGCATAGGCCCGGTTGACCCATTTCAGCCGCCCGTCGACGGTGCGCAGCCATGATGGCATCTTGAGCGCATCCAGAAGGCCGATCAGCGTCTCATGGTCGGCGGCTAAGCGCTGGTTCTCGATCTTCAGCCTGGCCTGGCTTCGCTGTGTCTCCGAAAGCGAGACGAAGCGAACCAGCACATGCGCCGCGCTCTTGCGGCCGTGAACCTCGAGCGGCTGGCCTGCCTGCGATTCGATGACCAGATCGAACGGCTTTGCCTTGTCGCGCAGCGCCGCGACGGCATGTTCGAGTGCGGCCGCCGAACGCGGCATCAGCCAGCGGCCGAAAGCCAGGAAGGCGGCCCGGTCCTCCGGCGCGCCGCTTTCGATCGGCAATGTCCCGACAAGCTCGGGTTTCTTGTTCTCGGCCGCCCATACCACCACGCGCTGATCGCGGGAATGGAGCAGCGCCTCCGAGCGCTGCAGCGCTGCATTAACGTCGGCGATGCGGGTCCTGAGCTCGGCATTTTCCGCCGAGGTCCGCGCCCTTTCCCGGATCAGAAAGATGGCCGACAGCAAGGCCGCCCCCATGACGCCGACGAACATGGCGAGTTGCATGACCTCGACCGTGCTGACCGACAGCCCGGCCTTTTGCGCCACGCGGGTTTGGGCATGTGCAGTAAAGCCAAGCAGCGGACCAACCAGCGCGGAAGAAGCAAGCAGCACCCCGACACGGCTGCCGGCACGCCATAAAAGGCTGCCGCCTCTGGCAGCGGAGCCCGTGATCGAATCGTGATGGCCGCCGGAAACGGCCTGTCCCGCGCAAGGCGGGTTATCCCCCGGCATGTCTTGGTCCTCTTCGCCGCCTGAATGCAAGACCGCCCTGATGCGTGCGCCCGGGCCTCGTCCCCGGACCGCGAATCAGCACCATAGCGCTTGCGCGAATCGGCGTGAAGAATCAATCAGCGCAAAAATAAAGCCGGGCGAAAAGTCAATCACCCGGCTTCAATATCTAGTGGCACGTTTCGCCGTGGTTAATAGCGGTAGTGTTCCGGCTTGAACGGTCCCTGCGGAGTGACGCCGATATAGGCGGCCTGTTCGCCGGACAGTTCGGTCAGGCGGGCACCGAGCTTGTCGAGATGCAGGCGCGCGACCTTTTCGTCGAGATGCTTCGGCAGGACATAGACCTGGTTCTCGTACTGGCCGGGCTTGGTGTACAGCTCGATCTGGGCCAACACCTGGTTGGTGAAGGACGCCGACATGACGAAGCTCGGGTGGCCAGTGGCGTTGCCCAGGTTGAGCAGACGGCCCTCCGACAAAAGGATCATCCGCTTGCCGTCCGGGAAGGTGATCATATCCACCTGCGGCTTGATGTTGGTCCATTTCAGGTTGCGCAGCGACGCCACCTGGATCTCGTTGTCGAAGTGACCGATGTTGCCGACGATCACCATGTCCTTCATTAGGCGCATGTGGTCGAGGGTAACGACGTCCTTGTTGCCGGTGGTGGTGATGACGATGTCGGCCGTCGGCGCGGCGTCTTCGAGAGTGACCACCTCGAAACCATCCATCGCCGCCTGCAGCGCGCAGATCGGATCGACCTCGGTGACCTTGACGCGGGCGCCGGCGCCCTTGAGCGAAGCCGACGAACCCTTGCCGACGTCGCCATAGCCACAGACGACCGCGACCTTGCCGGCCATCATCGTGTCGGTGCCGCGGCGAATGCCGTCGACCAGCGATTCCTTGCAGCCATATTTGTTGTCGAATTTCGACTTGGTGACGGAATCATTGACGTTGATCGCCGGGAACGGCAGCAGGCCTTTTTTCTGCAACTGATAGAGCCGATTGACGCCGGTCGTCGTCTCTTCGGTGACGCCGCGGATCGCTTCCTTCTGCTTAGTGAAGAAGCCGGGCGATGCCTGCATGCGCTTCTTGATCTGAGCAAACAGGATCTCTTCCTCTTCGCTGCCCGGATTGGACAGCACATCCTCGCCGGCCTCGGCGCGGGCGCCGATCAGGATGTACATGGTGGCATCGCCACCGTCGTCGAGGATCATGTTGGAGGTGCTGCCATCGGCCCACTGGAAGATCTTGTCGGTGTAGACCCAATAATCCTCCAGCGTCTCTCCCTTGACGGCAAACACCGGAATTCCGGCCTCGGCAATGGCCGCGGCAGCGTGGTCCTGGGTCGAGAAGATGTTGCAGGAAGCCCAGCGGATATCGGCGCCGAGCGCCTTAAGCGTTTCGATCAGCACCGCCGTCTGGATGGTCATGTGCAGCGAGCCGGTGATGCGCGCGCCCTTGAGCGGCTTCCTGTCGCCGAATTCCTCGCGGCAGGCCATCAGGCCAGGCATTTCGGTTTCGGCGATCTCGATCTCCTTGCGGCCCCAGCCGGCAAGCGCGATGTCTGCGACCACATAGTCCTTGCTACCCGTCATGGCAGTGCTCCGATGCGAATTGATTGCGGGACGCGCCCGCCCCGAAAGCGTGTCGGAGGGCGCGAGGTGCCGGCCTGACTAGCAGATCGGGAGTCGGACGACAATGGGATATAAAGAAATCTTTATCCGTGCATGTCTTCAGCAGCGATCAGCACGTCAGCATTCCTCGCCAAAACGGGAAGCAACCAGTTGCTCCAGCGCATCGATGACCTCTTCGGCCTCCGGGCCGGTAGCGGTGACGCGGATCGAATAACCGGGGCTCGCCGCCAGCATCATCAGGCCCATAATCGAGGTACCGCCGACCTTGACGCCATCCTTCTCGACCTGGACCGTGGCGTTGAAGCCACTGGCGATTTGAACGAACTTGGCCGAGGCGCGCGCGTGCAGGCCGCGCTGGTTGACGATCGGAAAGTCGCGAACGATCTTGTCCTTTTCCGGCAACAGGGCACTCATTTGCTGCTCAGGAGCTGACTGGCGACATTGATGTATTTACGGCCGGCAGCCTGCGCCTCATCCAGCGCGGCCGTCATGTTGTCGCCTTTGCGAACGCTGGACAGCTTGATCAGCATCGGCAGGTTCATGCCGGCAATGACCTCGATACGACCGGATTCCATCACGGAAATGGCGAGGTTGGAGGGCGTGCCGCCGAACATGTCGGTCAAAACGATGACGCCCGATCCCGTATCGACGCGGCCGACTGCGTCGATAATGTCGCGGCGGCGCTGTTCCATATCGTCGTCGGCACCGATCGCCACGGTCTCGAAATTGTCTTGTGGCCCAACGACATGTTCCACGGCATTGCGGAACTCGGCGGCCAGTTGACCGTGCGTTACAAGCACGAGTCCGATCATTCTTTGGTGGCTCCCGTCATCGCCGCTTCACAGGCGCATTTTATGCTCGCCGACCGTTCCAGGTGGCGGGAGCGCTATCTTGTCGACGCAAGGCCCGTTGACAAGCCCAAAATTGCGCCGGCCCAAGCCAATTTGACGCATTGCAGCAAAAAATCGAAATCGGATCACAGGAAAGGCGCAATCGACAGGCGCGACATCACTGCCGGCAAGGCCGCCGCTACATTGCGCCCGGCAAGATCGATGCGCAGCACTGGACAGCCTGCCACCGGCTCGCTGACTTCCTCCTGAAAACGGGCCATTTCTGCCTTCGGCACCAGCCGGACATGCAGGTCGATCACGCCACCCAGCTCGAACGGCAGCGGGCGCGGCATGAACCCAGGCACTTCGGCGAGACCGGCGATGGCCGTCGGTACGCGACAGACCAGCCGCCCGGTGTGAGCCATGGCGAGCAGCCTGTCGTCGCCGATAAGCCGCGAAAAAAGCCCGCGCGCGCGGCAATGATCCAAGAGTGTCAGCGCCAGCGTTGTCTTGCCGGCGCCGGACGGTCCGGTGATGAGGACGCCGCGCTCGCCGATCAACAGCGCCGTGCCGTGAATGTTTTCAGCCTGCATGACCGGACCGGGTTATGCATTTTGGAAATCCTGATCCAGCCCCGTCATCCTCGGGCTTGTCCCGAGGATCTGCCGGTCTTTCAATTGTGTTCGCACCATAGTCATCGTCTCGTTGCGCGGCAGATCCTCGGGACAAGCCCGAGGATGACGACCGTAACGCCGCGATATCCGGGATCATGCTTCGGCCGGCAGCGTCACCACGAAGCGCGCGCCCTTGATCTCGCCAGGCTTGGTGCCCGGGATGTTCTCGGCGCTCAGCGTGCCGCCATGCGCTTCGACGATCTGCCTGGATATCGACAGGCCAAGGCCCGAGTTCTGGCCGAACGCCTCGCCGGCCGGCCGGTCGGTGTAGAACCGCTCGAAAATGCGATCGATGTTATCGGCCCGGATGCCGGGCCCGTTGTCGTCGATGGTAACGATGTTGAACTTGCCTGCGCGCGCCAGCGATATGGTGATGTGGCCACGTTCTTCGGGGACGAACGAGCGGGCATTCTCGATCAGGTTGGTGATCACCTGGCCGATCCTCAGATCATGGCCGACGACGAAGTAGCCTTTCACGCCCTGCGGCAGCTTGGCGACCTTGAATTCGATCTCGACCGCCTTCTTGTTGCGCGTGGCCTCGCGCGAGACGGCGACCAGATCGGTGATGAACTTCTTGAGGTCGACGGTTCCCGCATCTTCCCGCGCCAGTTCGGCGTCGAGACGGGAGGCATCGGAAATATCGGTGATCAAGCGGTCCAGCCGCCTCACATCGTGCTGGATGATATCCATCAGCCGGCTGCGCGAATTGTCGTTCCTGGCCAGCGGCAATGTCTCCACCGCGCTGCGCAGCGAGGTGAGCGGGTTCTTCAACTCGTGCGAGACATCCGCGGCAAAACTTTCGATCGCCTCGATGCGGGCGTAGAGCGCATTGGTCATGTCGCGCACGGCGATCGACAGATTGCCGATCTCGTCCTGGCGGTCGGAGAAGTCGGGGATTTCCTCGCGGTTCTTGACGCCGCGGCGAACCCTGACCGCCGCCGCGGAAAGCCGGCGCAGCGGGTTGGCTATGGTGGAGGCCAGCAGCATCGACAGGATGGCGGTAACCAGGGCGGCGATGCCGAACACGCGCAGGATCGCCTTGCGCTCGGCCGCGACGATCTTGTCGATGTCGCCGCCTTCGGTCGACAGCATCAGCACACCGAGAACGGCACGGAAGCGCTGGATCGGCACCGCCACTGAAACGATCTGCTCGCCCTGCTCCGAGATCCGCACGATCGTCGACGGACTGCCGGTAAGCGCCTTGACCACTTCCGGAAACGCGGCGCCGTTGCCACCCGGCTGCTCGCGATAGACAGGCAGTTGCTTGTTGCGAAAGAAATCAAAGACGAACTTCTGGATGCGCTCCAGAAGGTCCGGCTGCTCCTCTTCGACCGGCGGCAGGTCGTACCGAAGGATCTGGCCGCGCGAATAGAGATGGCGGGAATCGAGCAGCAGGTTGGCGTCGCGGTCGTAAATGCGGGCGCGTGTGCGCGTCGGCGAGATCAACCGCCTGAGCACCGGCGCCACGCGCTCCGGATTGATGGGGAAATCGAGGTTGTCGAGTTGATCGGAGCCCGGGCCGAGGCTTTCGCCGGCCTGCAACTCGAGCAGCTTCTCCGGATCGATGCTGATCGAATCGGTCTCGACCGTCGCCGAGGCGGCAATCGCGCCGGCGATGATCTCGCCTTGCGTCATCAGGCTCTCGACACGGGCGTCGATCAGCCCGTCGCGAAAGGTATTGAGATAGAGAATGCCGGTAACCAGGACGGCCAAGCCGGCAAGGTTGAGAAAGAGGATGCGCCGCGTCAGGCTGGAAAAGATGTGATGACCGAGAAACCGGCGCATCGGCACCGTAATTTTCGACACGAAGGCGGGCAGAATCCGCGGCGGGCGCCTGGCGGCGCCCGACCGTCTCACTCGCTCTACTTCCACTGCCATCGAATAGCAGCTCCCGCTTAGTCTTTAGTTTGATGCATGTCGTTGCCCAAAAACCGGGACCACTTTTGGGCGACATGCATTAGCGTTTCGATGCATGTCGTTGTCCCAAAAACCGGGACCACTTTTGGGCGACATGCATTAACTCATGCTTCGCGGAACCGATACCCGACTCCGTAAAGGGTTTCGATCATTTCGAAGTCATCATCGACGGCCTTGAACTTTTTGCGCAGCCGCTTGATGTGACTGTCGATGGTGCGGTCATCGACATAGACCTGCTCATCATAAGCCGAATCCATCAGCGCATCACGGCTTTTTACGACGCCTGGACGCTGGGCCAGCGAGTGCAGGATGAGGAACTCGGTGACGGTAAGCGTCACCGGCTCGCCCTTCCAGGTGCAGGTGTGGCGCTCCTGGTCCATGACAAGCTGGCCGCGCTCAAGCGACCGGGCCTGCTGGTTGGGCGCCTTGGCCGCCGCCTCGCGGGTGCTGGCGCGGCGCAGCACGGCGCGGACGCGTTCGACCAGAAGACGCTGCGAGAAGGGTTTGCGGATGAAGTCGTCGGCGCCCATCTTGAGGCCGAACAGTTCATCGATCTCGTCGTCCTTGGAGGTCAGGAAGATTACCGGCAGGTCGGATTTCTGACGCATCCGGCGCAGCAACTCCATGCCGTCCATGCGCGGCATCTTGATGTCGAGGATGGCGAGGTTCGGCGGGCGCGCCGCCAGTCCCTCCAGCGCCGACGCCCCATCCGTGTAGGTTTCGACTCGATAACCCTCGGATTCGAGGGCGATCGAAACCGAAGTCAGAATGTTGCGATCGTCGTCGACAAGCGCGATTGTTGCCATTTCAAGCGGCTCCCTCATGAGCTGTCCCTTCTTTCGTCGAGAAGGGGCTTTTGCAGGACAAATTAGGTACAAAATGTGGCATAGGCTGTATCCGCTGTCACGCGCGGCATGCCGGCGGCCACAATTGTACCTCGATATGGATTGGACGAATGAACATCGCCAATCCTTTGGGCAACCATCAGTGTTTTTGCACATATAAACGATTTAAACAACTTTCAAAATATTTAAATCGATTAATGATTTGATATCATTCGCCTTTTCTGGTTTTGACGTTTTTAGCTCCTGCAATGGGAGTTCCGGAATTCGCCGGTAAAGACGCGGTAAATCGAAGAAGGGACACCCATGTCGGAAGCCGGCAAACGCAATCCTGCATGTGCAATCGACCGGATCGGCCTGAGAACCACTGGCGTGGTGCGCTATAATTTCGGCGCGGCCGCGCTCTACGAGGAGGCAATCCGCCGTGGCGAGGCCCGACTCACCGCGCATGGCGCGCTTGCGGCCGAGACCGGGCAGCACACCGGCCGCTCGCCCAGGGACAAATTCGTGGTTCGCGACGAAAGCACCGCGCCGCATGTATGGTGGGACAACAACAAAGCGATTTCGCCGATCCAGTTCGATACGCTGCTTGCCGATTTTCGCGCCCATGCGGCTGGAAAGGACCTTTATGTGCAGGACCTGGTCGGCGGCGCCGACGAGGAGCTGAAGCTGCCGACCAGGGTGATCACGGAGCTTGCCTGGCACTCCTTGTTCATCCGCAATCTGCTCATCCGGCCGGCCGCCGCCGAACTCGAGCATTTCATGCCCGATTTGACGATCATCGACCTGCCGTCGTTCCGTGCCGATCCCGCCCGCCACGGCACGCGCGGCGAAACGGTGATTGCCGTCGATCTTTCGCGCATGATCGTGTTGATTGGCGGTACCTCATATGCCGGCGAGATGAAGAAGTCGGTGTTCACCGTGCTCAACTATCTGCTGCCGGCAAAAGGCGTGATGCCGATGCATTGCTCGGCCAACGAAGGGCCCGCCGGCGACGCGGCCGTTTTCTTCGGCCTTTCCGGGACCGGCAAGACGACCTTGTCGGCCGACCCGTCGCGCACGCTGGTCGGCGACGACGAGCATGGCTGGGGACCGCACGGCATCTTCAATTTCGAAGGCGGCTGCTATGCCAAGACGATCAAGCTTTCGGCCGAAGCCGAGCCGGAGATCTTCGCCACAACCCAGCGCTTCGGCACGGTGCTGGAGAATGTGGCGCTCGACGCAGGCCGCGTGCCGGATTTCGACGACGGAGGGCTGACCGAAAACACACGCTGCGCCTACCCGCTCCATTTCATTCCGAACGCCAGCAAGACGGGGCGCGCCAGCCACCCGAAGAACATTATCATGCTGACCGCCGACGCATTCGGTGTGATGCCGCCGATCGCGCGGCTCACCCCGGCGCAGGCCATGTACCATTTCCTCTCTGGCTATACCGCCAAGGTGGCGGGGACCGAGAAGGGCGTTACCGAACCCGAAGCGACATTTTCGACATGCTTCGGCGCACCGTTCATGCCGCGGCATCCGTCGCAATACGGCAATCTGCTGCGCGAGCTCATCGCCCGCCACGGTGTCGATTGCTGGCTGGTCAACACCGGTTGGACCGGCGGCGCCTACGGCACCGGCAAACGAATGCCGATCAAGGCAACGCGGGCGCTGCTTGCGGCGGCGCTCGACGGCTCGCTGAAAGCGGCCGGCTTCCGCACCGACGCCAATTTCGGTTTCGACGTACCGGTGACGGTTGCCGGCGTCGACCGCGCCATTCTCGACCCGAGATCGACCTGGATCGACAAGCCCGCCTATGACCGGCAGGCGGCAAGGCTGGTCGGGATGTTCGTCGACAATTTCGAAAAGTTCGAAGCCCATGTCGACGCCACCGTGCTCGGCGCCGCACCACGCATGCAGGTCGCGGCTGAATAGCCGTCGCCCCTGGTGATGCTTCGAGGCCCGGCTTCGATCGGGCCTTTTCTTTTTTCGCCTGCCGCGCCATGACTGCGGCATGAACGCCGACGACAAGATCATCATTACCGACGATGCGGTGATTAATCCGGGCGACCTGCACGAGGACTTCATCCGTTCGTCGGGGCCAGGCGGCCAGAACGTCAACAAGGTGGCGACGGCAGTGCAATTGCGCTTCGATGCCGCCAATGCGGCTGGCCTGTCGGAGCGGGTGCGCGAACGGACCATCAAGCTTGCCGGCCAGCGCGCCACCAAGGACGGCGTCATCGTCATCGAAGCCGGACGCTTCCGCACACAAGAGCAGAACCGGGCGGACGCCCGGGCGCGGCTGACGGCACTGGTCGCCAAGGCCGCCGAACCACCACCACCGCCGCGCAAGAAGACCAGGCCGTCCAAAGGCGCGGTCGAAAGACGGCTCAAGAGCAAGGCCGGGCGCGGCTCGATCAAGAAAATGCGCGGCCGGGTCGAGGATGACTGACAGCCGAAGCGGCTTGGGATCGAAGATCGCCGGTTAAAGCACGCAGCCACCGTCGGAGGCGGCTTTCGGGTCGCCGTTTTCATTTGACCGTGGCATTCTGATTTTCCAGGCCAACGGATCAAGCGACGCGATGCTCGTACTGCCCAAAGGCGTCCGCCATATGCCCTGCTACCTGTCGCGCGCCATGCAGGAAGTGCTGGTGGAAGATATCAGGCAGGTCGTGCAGGAGGCCCCGCTGTTCGTGCCGGCGATGCCGCGTACCGGCAAGGAGATGAGCGTGCGCATGACCAATTGCGGCCCGCTAGGCTGGGTCACCGACAAGGAGCACGGCTATCGCTACCAGCCGACCCACCCGGTGACCGGAAGGCCTTGGCCGCCGATCCCGGAGATGCTGCTCGAACTGTGGCGGGACGTATCCGCCTATGCGCACCCGCCGGAGGCCTGCCTGGTCAATTTCTATTCGCAGGATGCCAAGATGGGTCTTCACCAGGACCGCGACGAGAGCGATTTCTCCGCGCCTGTCGTCTCGGTGTCGCTCGGCGACGATTGCCTGTTCCGGGTCGGTCAGACGACGCGCGACGGCGCCACCAAATCGTTCAGGCTGAAGAGCGGCGACGTCGTCGTGCTTGGCGGCGAAGGCCGGCTCTGCTTTCACGGCGTCGACCGTATCTACCCGTCGACCTCGGCATTGCTCAGGATTGGCGGCCGCATCAATCTGACGCTGCGACGGGTGACGATGCCGAAATAGGCTGTTCGGGTGGCCGATCGCCCGGGCGGACATAATCGTCGCGCAGATAGATGCGCTCGGTCTCGTCCTCGACGAGAATGCGGTAGTGCGCCAGGATGGCGTCAAAGCCAAAACGCCCCATCAGTTGGCTTGTCCACATTGTGTTGTTTTTCTTGAAGACGACGACATCCGGGCGCAGACGCGCGAACTCTTCGCGTTTGCTTTCGACGTAGCGTACCATGATGGCTTGGTAATGGATGGCTTCGGCGGTGTCACCCGAGAGGGCTGCCTCCCGGGACAGGGAAAGTGCGAACGCTCCAAGCCAATCGCTGACGTGGGTCGAAACGAATTGCCCATCGATCATACGGTTCAAGGGATGTCCCGAGGAAATATCCGAACTGACCAACGCCACGGTCGGTCGATCGGTGGCGGCGCGAATGGCGGCAACCAGCGCCGGCCCTGGTTTCTGGGTGCTCCAGTACGGCAAGAAAGCGATTGCCACCGCCGCCAGGGCCCAAGCTCGCGAAGGAGCCGTCACGAACGCCAACAGCTTCGACGGCTGCTGCACGATCCTGGGCACCGCCAGCAGGCAGAAAATGGCCGCCACGGCGCAAAAGATCGCGGGATAGGCATGATAAGAATAGCCTTTGGCTTGGTAGAACAGGGGAAACATGCCGGCGATCGATGCCGCCAACGCCACCGCCGCCAGCTCTGGAAACCGTCCGGCAGGCCACAGCCACCAGATCAGGAAGACAAGGAAACACCATGGGAAACCGTAGCCGGTCACAATCGGCCAAAAGATGCCGATCTTTCCATAAACATCGGCCAAGAGGGGATAGACGTCGCGCAGGAACTCCGGATGGATGAGCGTGACGGTGCTGAGATAGACAATGCAGATGGCGCCAATAACCCAGTGTTCCGGGGCGAAGATCGGTTTCAGACTGCGCCGGCGCACTGCAACGACCAACGCCGGCGCCAACACCATGATCGCATAGTAGGGCTTGACCAGCAGCAGAATGCTGCCCGACAGGCCGGCGAGTAAGGCAAGCCCGATGCTTGGTTGGGCAGCTGCGTCTCTGCGCGCGCGCCAGGCATGAAGCGCAAGCAGCGGCATGAAAAGCGCCGTGCCGATATGCTCCCGCTCGCTGAAGGCGTTGCCGGGGAAGATCACCAACATTGCGCAAAACGCCGGCCCCAGTGCAAACAGCGATGCAGTTTCAGTGAAACCCGCGCGCTTGACGATCACACCCGAGAGCGAAAGTCCGATGAGCACGGCAAGATAAGTCCAGGCCTCAACCAGGATTTCCGGGGCGGTGCCCAGCAATCTGGCCGCAGCCACTGGCGGCAGATAGAGCCAGACGCTGAATGGAGGATTGGTCTCGTAGATTTGGGAGTAAAGCCGCTCACCGGACAGCATGCGCTCGCAGACCGTGATCAGCCAGCTGGTGTCGGTAACAGTTCCCCAACGTTGCTGCCAGACGATCGAGAAGACCGTGACGGCGGCAATGGCCAGGACATTACGGCTAGGAAGCAGCGACGCTGCGATATCCCGGCCGCGCCACCGGCTCAAGCCGTCAATGTCGTTCGAGACGCTCATGATGTTGCACCGAGGCTCTCGAGATCGAGCCATATGTCGTCGAGCGGAGCGATTGGATCCAGCCGTGCCATGGTTTCTGGAAGCCTCCTCAATCGGTTTGGAGCGGCGCGGCCGCCGTATAACGAAGATAGACAGTGATTTCCGGCTCGGCGTGCAGCAGACGATAGTCGGCCAAAGCGGCAGCGATCCGCTTGTCCTGCAGCATCTGGGCAGTCCACGCGGGCGAGCCTGACAGCACGATGTCGGGTTTGTTCGCTGATATCTCGGCGGCGTTTTCGCCGATCACCCGATCGCGGATGGTTTCAAGTTCCCGTCTCCGTTCGAGATCGCCGGTGACGAGGGCGAGCGTGTCCGCGTTGGAGACCACCCAGGCGCTCGGATGGCGTGATATGAACCTGCCGCCGACAAGCCTAGCGAGGGGATGGGCAACCTGCATCTGGTCGGCAATCGACATGATGGTCGGGGCTTCGACCGTTGAGCGGATCGCGGCGACAGAGCGCCCGATCGGGCCGTTGTCCGTCGTCAGCGCCGCGTACTGTGCCCTGACCGCTATTTGCAGCACCAGCACGCAACCGAAGATCAGGGCGGCCTTACGAACGACGCCTGCACTGCCGAATGTGCCGAACCGCAGCAGCTGGATGCCAAATGCAAGTGTTGCAACAACGACCATCGGCAGCGCGTGATTGGGCCAACCCTTGCCCATAATGATGAAGGCCGGAATGAACCCCAGGGCGGTCAGGAGCGGAATCCTGACGTCCCAGTTCGTCTGTCTCAGGCCGCCGGCCGCAAGCACGGTGGCGGCGGCCAGAAGCAGCACCACTTTCGGCCAGTTTGCCAGCATATCGGCGGCAGAGGCCCTCAACGGAAGATAGACCTCCCTGATCAAGGGCAGGACGTCGCTTAGATAGGCGCGGTCGAAGAGCGCGATGGACGCGACATAGGCGGCCACAATCGCAGCGCCAAGCAGGTTCTCTGCGACGACGAGCGGTCTCAGCGACCGCCTTTCAAGCGCAAGACAGAGCGACGGCAACATGAAGGCCAGCACAAAATAGGGCGGCTTGACCATGACCACGACCGCCGCGCCAAAGCCCGCGACCATGTGCTCCAGCCGCGAGCCTGCGCTGAAATCGAGGTTCCGCTGACGTGTGCATTGCAACGCCACCCAAGGCAAAATGGCAATCAACGCGAAGTGCTCACGTTGGCCGAATTGATCCGGCATGAAACACAGGATCAAAAACAGGGCCGCCGTTGCTGTCCAGAGCGCATGGGGCTGCCGGTAGACCGGTTCATCGCGCGCGAAAATGCGGACGGAAATGAAAATACTGGCCAGGCTCAGGCAAACGACTCCAAGCGTCAGCCAGAATTCCGCACGGATGCCGGTGAGCTTTTCCAGGAGCATGAGCGGCATGTAGAGCCAGATCGAGAAAGGTGGGTTGGTCTCCGCGATGTCGGTGTTGAGCCGCTCTCCGCCAAGCAGGCGGTCGCAGACGACCAGAAGCCACGACACGTCGACATTGGTCGGAATTGCAACGGTGGATAGCCAGACGGCGTATGTGACGACCAGGCTGGCCAGCAGCAGCGGAGTACCCGCTACGCCCACAAAGGGCGAGAAGCGGTTGGCGCCGGGCAGCAGTTCACTGAGGGATCGCGCGCTAGAGACCACGAAACACCCAGCGCCCGAGGACGACATAGTTGATGACCGGCACGGCAATGCAGGTAAGCAGGATCGGGATTGCGGCCGGGACGCCAAGCATCTGGGTCAAAAGCCCCGGCAGGGCGATCGCGACGGCGAGACCGGAAGCAGTGAGCAGGAGGAAGCGAGGCAATTCCATTGCGTGGCTGCCGCCCGAGGTAAAGGTGAAATATTTGTGCCCGGTGTAGGAGAACAGCGCGGCGACGGCGTAGGCCGCAAACGATGTGAGCGCCGCCGGCAGGGCCGCCGTTGCCTGTCCACGCGACAGCAGAAAAGCGCAAACGGCATAGATCAGCGTCGACGCAATGCCAATCAGCGCAAAGCGCGATAGTCGACGATACGAGCCGGTGCCCATGACGCGGTCAAGCTGCCAATTTCTCGTCGAGGCGACCGGTTTCGACGGCGCTGTCCTTGCGGAACACCGCCAGCAGCGAAACGCCGAAGGGCAGGCTTGCATTTGGTATGATGCGGCCTTCCGCCGAAAACACTGCCTTCATCACTGCATTCAGTGGTTTTGGCGGCGTGGCATGGCCGGCTGGCAAGGCCGACTTGCGCAACCTGTCCACCAGTCGTGCCAGCGCCGCTACCGGGAAGAGCGCGGCATTTGTGTAGCTCAGCCGATCGATCGCGAAACCAGCCCTTTCGATTCGTTGACGCAGCAGATCGCGTGAATAGCGCCGCATATGATGCAGCCCCACATCATGCGTGCTCCACAACCATTGGTGTGCGGGCACGGTAAGGACGACGCTGCCGCCCGGTTTCAGCATTTGGCGGATCGCGGCAAGCGATGCCTCGTCTTCAGCGACATGTTCCAGCACGTCGAACAGGCAGACGAGGTCGCAGCTTTGCGGCGCGACAGGAATGTTGTCCGGCAGATGTCCGGCGAGGAAGTCGCGGCCGGTCTTTTCCCAGGCAATCCTGCGCGCGAGATCGCTCATCTCGACTGCCGTCACGGCGCCGAACTGCTCCAGCATCCGGATGTTGCCGCCGGTGCCGGCGCCGATCTCGACGATGCGCCCGTTTTCAGGCAGGCCGATGCTGCGAATGACCGCCTCGGTGATGGCGCGACGCCCGCAGAACCACCAATGCTCGTCTTCGGTGGCGGCCATCTGTCGGTAGGCGTCGATCTCCATCAGCTCATTCCCTCATATTTGCGGCGCACGATGTAGATCGGACGCTGCTTGATCTCGGCGTAGACCCTGCCGAGGTATTGTCCGATGATGCCGATGCCGAGTAACTGGATGCCGCCAAGGAAAAGAACACTGACCAGCAGCGAGGCGTAGCCGGGCACATCAACGCCAAAGATCATTGTCTTGGCGACGATCAGCACGCCGTAGAGGAACGACAGCGCGGAAATCGTCGCGCCGACATAGGTCCAGATTTCAAGCGGAGCGGTGGAGAAGCTGGTGATGCCTTCGAGCGCGAAGTTCCACAGCTTCCAGCCGGAGAATTTCGACTGGCCGGCGATGCGCTGATCGCGGACATATTCGACGCTTGCGGTGCGGAACCCGACCCAGGCGAACAGGCCCTTCATGAAACGACGGCGTTCGGGCAAAGACCGCAACGCCTGGATGACCTGGCGGTCGATCAAACGGAAGTCGCCGACATCGTGCGGGATCTTCTGCTGCGCGATCCAGTTGTGAACGCGGTAGAACATCGAGGCGGAGCGCTGCTTGAGAAAACTGTCGCTCGACCGGTTGGCTCGCTTGGCCAGAACGACCTCGAAACCCTCGCGCCACTTTTCCACAAGCAGCGGAATGACATGCGGCGGATCCTGCATATCGACATCCATCGGGATCGCTGCATCGGCATCGCAGCTGTCGAGACCCGCGGTCATCGCAGCTTCCTTGCCGAAATTGCGTGAAAGGTCGATTACGTGGATGCGTGGATCGGTTTGTTGGGCTTCGATCAGCTTTTCGAGCGTCGTATCGCTGCTGCCGTCGTTGACGAAGATGATCTCGAGGGCAACGCCTTTGTCCTTCAGCGGAGCAGTGCTTTCACACACCGCCTTGAGGAATGGAGCAATTGCGCCTTCTTCATTGTGGACAGGCACGATCAGGGCAATCGTTGCGGCGCCGCTGCCCGGATGTGCGATGCGGTCAGCTGCCGGCCGATCAATGTTTAGGAATGGCGCATTCATTTGTTTGCCGAGCCCGCAGATCAGGCCCGACAATAGAAAGACTGGGTTAAGATGACTTTAAGGAATGTCCCGGGATTTCACAGTTTCCTGAGCGCCACTTCCTCGACCAGATGGTTGGCGCCCTTGCGCAGGATGAGATCGGCTCGGGCGCGGGTCGGCAATATATTCTCGCGCAAATTCTTCAGATTGATGTTGGTCCACAGACCCTCGGCGATGGCGCGGGCCGCATCCTCGGAAAGCTGCGAATAGCGGTGAAAGAAGGAGGCCGGGTCGCGGAAGGCGGTTTCGCGCAGCCGCATGAAGCGGGCAATATACCAGTGGTGGATCAGCGCCTCGTCGGCATCGATGTAGATGGCGAAGTCGAAGAAATCCGACAGGAAAGGCACGATCTTGCCGTCCTTCGGCAGCTTGCCCGGCTGCAGGACATTGATGCCTTCGAAAATCAGGATGTCCGGCCGGTCGATGGTCTGGAACTCGCCCGGAATGACGTCATAGGTCAGGTGCGAATAGACCGGCGCGCGGACGTTGCGCTGCGCCGATTTAATGCCGGACAGGAAGCGCAGCAGCGCGCCGACGTCGTAGCTGTCGGGAAAGCCCTTGCGCTCCATCAGATTGTTGCGGCGCAGAACTTCGTTCGGCAGCAGGAAACCGTCGGTAGTGACCAGATCGACCTTGGGACTCGACGGCCAGCGCGCCAGCAGCTCCTTTAGCACGCGCGCCGTGGTCGATTTGCCGACCGCCACGGAACCGGCAATGCCGATGATGAACGGTGTCTTGGCCACATCCAGCGCGTTGAAGAAGGCCTGGCGTTGCCTGAACAGGAGTTGACTGGCTTCGACATGAGCCGACAACAGCCGTGACATCGAAAGGTAGATGCGCTCGACCTCGTGGAGATCGACCGGATCGTTCAGCGACCGCAGACGATGTATCTCGTCTGCGGACAGCGTCATCGGCGTATCGGCGCGGAACCGCGACCATTGCTCGGCCGAGAAGAAACGATAGGGTGAATACTTCTCGGTAGGAGCGAGCTGGTCCATCGAGTTCCTCCGCAGCGATCAGCCCCGGTCCAGCCGAGACGCCTTTTCGGCGATGCCCGAACGCCCGGTGCGGCGTTCAAGCTCGTTGAGCACATCGCTCAGCGGAATGTCCGCTATGCCGAGAACGACAAGCCAATGATAGATGAGATCGGCGCTTTCCGAAACAAGCGCGGCCCTATCGGCGCTGACGGCTGCGATCACCGTTTCGACCGCCTCTTCGCCGAGTTTCTGCGCTGCCTTGCTCATGCCGCGCTGAAAGAGCTTGGCCGTCCACGAATCCGGATCGCCGGAACGTGCGCGTTCGCCAATGATCTTCTCCAGATCGGAGAGCGAGAACTCAGTCATGACGGCATTTACAGCCTCTTCTTAGCCGGAAAGGCTCTAGGACCGATTACCCGGCGAGTCCAGCCGCATCGGCAGTCCGGCCTGAGCCATATGCAGCTTGGCCTCGGCGATGCTGTAGGTGCCGAAATGGAAGATCGACGCCGCCAGCACCGCGCCGGCGTGGCCGTCGCGAATGCCTTCGACTAGGTGGTCGAGCGTGCCGACGCCACCGGAAGCGATGACCGGCACGCGTATGGCGTCGGCGACCGCGCGGGTAAGCGCTATGTCGTAGCCGGCCTTGGTGCCGTCGCGGTCCATTGATGTCAGCAGGATCTCGCCGGCGCCGAGATCGACCACTCGCCAAGCGAACTCGACGGCATCGATGCCGGTCTTCTCGCGGCCGCCATGGGTGAATATCTCCCAGCGATCGGCCTCGCCCGCAGCGGACACTTTCTTGGCATCGATGGCGACGACGATGCACTGGTTGCCGAACTTGTCGGCAGCCTCGGCGACAAAATCGGGGGTCTTCACCGCCGCCGTGTTGATCGACACCTTGTCGGCGCCGGCCAGAAGCAGCTTCCTGATGTCGGCGACCTGACGGACGCCACCGCCAACGGTCAGCGGCATGAAACACTGTTCTGCGGTGCGGGCGATGACATCGAAAATGGTCTCGCGGTTTTCCGACGAGGCGGTGATGTCGAGAAAGCAGAGCTCGTCGGCGCCGGCCGCGTCATAGGCTTTTGCCGCTTCGACGGGATCGCCGGCATCGACCAGGTCGACGAAATTGACACCCTTGACGACGCGGCCGTTCTTGACGTCGAGACAGGGAATGACGCGGGCTTTCAGCATCAGATCCTCCCGATCTCCGCAAGAAAATCGACAAGCAACAGGCCGACGACGGGCGGAACCTCAGACTGGGAATCAAAGGCCGGGTCGTAGGCCGAGAGCGTCACGCCGACAATCGGGATGGACCTGGCCAGTCCGCAGGCAAGCTGCCGTAGCTGTTCCGGGCTCGGACCGCCCGGATGCGTGTAGCGGTTCACCTGCAACACATCCGGATCGAGGACATCCAGGTCGAGATGCAGATGTCCCCGAACCGCCCCTGCCGCTGTGAGCTTTCCGACTCTATCGAGTGCACCGGCACATTCGCTGCACACGATCGGCAAGGTTTCCAGCAGGCGCTTTTCGTCGGGATCGAGGTCGCGGGCATCGACCAGCATGCAGCGCGCCGGGTCTATCGGCCGGAACCCCGGAATCGCTGCCGCCATCGGACGCCAGCAGAGCCCGAGCGTCGCCGCCAGCGCCATGCCGTCGAGAAAGCCGTAGGCCGACGTCTCCGGCGTGTTGAGATCGCCATGCTGATCGATCCAGATTATCGAATCCGCGGCTTCACCGGCGACCGCACCGGCGGCGGTCAGGCAATTGCCAGCAAGGATAATGGGGAAGCGTCCTCCATCGCGGGCGAGGCTAACCTTGGTCGCGACGGCGTTGCAGACGGCAAAGCCGGTTGCGATTTCGCGCCCCTGCTCGTCTCCAACCTTGCCGATATCTTCGACGGCGACGTCATGGCCAGCCACGGTCAGGGCTTCGACGAGCCCACCGCCGACGATGGCGTCCGGCCCCTCGCCGCACCCTTCGTGATAGTGCCCGCTGTCGTAAGGAGCGAGGATAATCGAGACTTTCATGATGACGCCCCTGCCATCGGCTTGCCGCGCAGGATCGCCAGTGCCTCGGCCGGATCGATGCGGCCGTCGTAGAGCGCGCGGCCGGAGATCGCGCCTTCGAGCTTCTGCGCATCGGGCATGGTCATGCGCACGATGTCGGCGATCGAGGCGAGCCCGCCCGAGGCGATGACCGGGATCGACACCGCCTCGGCGAGATCGATGGTGGCGTCCCAGTTGATGCCGGTCAGCACACCGTCGCGGTCGATGTCGGTGTAGATGATGGCGGCGACGCCGGCGCCTTCGAATTTCCTCGCCAGTTCGAGGACGCCGAGGCTCGAGGCCTCGGCCCAGCCTTCGACCGCGACCTTGCCGCCCTTGGCGTCGATGCCGACGGCGATCTTGCCCGGGAATGCCTTGCAGGCCTGCCTGACCAGATCCGGATCGCGCACCGCCACGGTGCCAAGAATGACGCGGGCCAGCCCACGGTCGAGCCAGTCCTCGATCTGCGCCAAGGTGCGGATGCCGCCGCCGAGCTGCACCGGATTACTCGTCGCCTTGAGGATGGCGCCGACCGCCGCGCTGTTGACGCTCTGGCCCTTGAAGGCGCCGTTGAGGTCGACGACGTGCAGCCATTCGAAGCCCTGCTCTTCGAAGGCGCGCGCCTGAGCGGCCGGATCTTCATTGTAGATCGTCGCGGTCGCCATGTCGCCGTGCTTGAGGCGCACGCATTTGCCGTCCTTGAGGTCTATCGCCGGAAACAGAATCACCTTCAGGCGCCTTCGACGATGACAAAGTGGCCGGCCGAGCCGGCGAGCCTGTACTTCAAGGCCTCCTGGTACTCAGGCGAGCCGTAGCATTCCATCGCCTTTTCATAGGATTCGAATTCCACCAGCACGTGGCGATTGCCTGTCGGCCCTTCCGGGCTGGTATACCGCCCGGCGCGCACCGGGAACGTCGCGCCGTATTTCGCGAAAGCCGCGGCATTGGCCTCGATGTACTGCTTGTAGATCTCGGGATCGTGGACATCGACCATTGCCATCCAATAGCCCTTCTTGCTCATGATTCAGGGCCTCCAGCCTAGGAAATTGGTGATCAGCGCCAGGCCCAGCGCCTGGCTCTTCTCGGGGTGGAATTGCGTTCCGGCTAGGTTGTCGCGGGCGACAGCGGCCGTTACCGGGCCGCCATAGTCGGCAACCGCCAGCACCTCATCCTCCTTCCGTGCATCGAGATGGTAGGAGTGGACGAAATAGGCGTGCAGTCCCTTGCCGCCCGTCGCAATGCCGGAAAACAGCGGATGCTTGCGCTTCAGGTCAATCGTGTTCCAGCCGATCTGCGGAATCTTCAGTGTCGGATCGGCCGGCGTGATCTCCTTGACGTCGCCGGCGATCCAGCCAAAGCCCTTTGTGACGGTCTTCTCCAGGCCTCGCTCCGACATCAGCTGCATGCCGACGCAGATGCCGAGGAACGGCCGAGCCTTGGCGATCGCCGCCTCCTCCACCGCTTCCCACATGCCGGCGACCGCGCGCAGTCCAGCGGCGCAATCGGCATAGGCGCCGACGCCGGGCAGGACGATGCGGTCGGCGGTCCTGACCCGCTCGGCATCGGCGGTGAGCTCGATCGCGGCGGCAATGCCGGCTTCATGCGCGGCACGCTCGAAGGCCTTGGTGGCCGAGCGCAGATTGCCCGACCCGTAGTCGATGATCGCGACCCTCATCTCAGGGCTTTCCCGGAATATGGTTCAGCCCCAGCGCCAGGCCCATCTGCGCCGGCCGGGCATGTGCTGCGTCGGGGACGATGCGCTGCGCAGGAGCTTGTGCATTCGAATCCGCATCGGCTTCCACCACATAGCGGATGTCGGCGTCGTCGAGCCTGTCGGCTTCGATCACGCCCCATTCATGCCAGCCGCGACGGCGCAGGGCTGCGATCCGCAAGCCCTGCCCTTCCAGTCCGACAAAGAGCATGACAAGCAGGGATAAAAGCGAGCCGGTTGTTTCGAGGCCCACCCTTTCGCCCAGGATCGAGAGCAGGCCCATGGCGACAAACGCCAATGCCGCCTCGACCCACAGCCGGTGCCAGGCCAGCCACAGAGGCGGCAGCAGGAAGCCGAGCCAGGCAAAGCCGTCACGGACAAAGGTGGTGTCCACGCTTTCGCTGCGGCCTGGCGGCTCCATCACGACATAGATGGCCATGACGCTATCCTTTCAGGGATCCCTTGGTGGAGGGAATCGCATCCGGCTGGCGCGGGTCGCGCTCAAGTGCCGAGCGCAGCGAACGCGCCACGGCCTTGAAGCAGGTCTCGGCGATGTGGTGGTTGTTGGCGCCGTAATGATTGGTGACATGCAGCGTGATGCCGGCATTCTGCGCCAGCGCGTGGAAGAATTCGCGCACCAGCTCGGTGTCGAAGGTACCGATCTTCGGCGACGAGAATGAAACATTCCAGACCAGAAAAGGCCGGCCGGAGACATCGATTGCCGCCCGCGTCAGTGTCTCGTCCATGGCGAGGTCGATCGAGGCGTAGCGCATGATGCCGCGCCGCTCGCCCAATGCCTTGGCCAGCGCCTGGCCGAGCGCGATGCCCGTATCCTCGACCGTGTGGTGGTCGTCTATGTGCAGGTCGCCCTTGGCCTTCACGGTCATGTCGATCAGCGAATGGCGCGACAACTGGTCCAGCATATGGTCGAAGAAGCCGACGCCCGTCGAAATGTCGGATTTGCCCGAGCCGTCGACCTGAACCGACACGGAGATGTCGGTTTCCCTGGTCTTGCGGCTTATCTCGGCGGAACGGGGCGCCATAACCTCATCCTTGTCTCAGATTTTGCACGATTCAGGCGTTCACATGCCTGAAAACGAAAGCCTTCTAGCAGCATGATCCGGCGATTGCCAGTTACCGCTGCGAAGCACAGTCCGGCCCGGCGGATGGCCGGTTTGCAATCGTCGGGCCTATGCATACATATGGCCGATCAAGTCACTCGTACGCGCCGATCGCCTCGATGGGATCGGTGCTGATCGGAGCAGAAAATGTCGAATGAACTGACCATGCATGCCACGACCATCCTCACCGTGCGCAAGGGCGGCAAGGTGGTGATCGCCGGCGACGGCCAGGTCAGCCTCGGCCAGACCATCATGAAAGGCAACGCCAAGAAGGTGCGCCGCATCGGCAAAAGCGGCAACGTCATCGCCGGCTTTGCCGGCGCCACTGCCGATGCCTTCACGCTGCTCGAGCGGCTCGAAGCCAAGCTCGAACAATATCCCGACCAGCTGACACGCGCCTGCGTCGAGCTCGCCAAGGACTGGCGCACCGACCGCTATTTGCGGCGGCTGGAAGCGATGATGCTGGTGGCCGACAAGTCGGTGTCGCTGGCGCTGACCGGCACCGGCGACGTGCTGGAGCCCGAATTTGGCGTGATGGCCATCGGCTCGGGCGGCAATTACGCGCTGGCAGCGGCACGCGCCTTGATGGATAGCGACAAGGACGCCGAGGAGATCGCCCGCAAGGCGATGCAGATCGCGTCAGACATTTGCGTCTACACCAACAACAGCTTCGTCGTCGAAACTCTCGATGCCGCCTGAGCGGAGCCTCCGCTATAGTTTTCGGCCGGTGACCGAGAGGGACCTGCCGATGATCGCCGGCTGGCTTGCAGAGCCGCATGTCGCCGAATGGTGGAACGACCCAGAGACCGAGATTGCGGAGATCCGCGAACATATCGACAGCATTTCGGTCGAGCCGCTGATTGTCGAGCTCGACGGAAAGCCCATCGGCTATTTGCAGAGCTACGATCCGCATCTGGAGGACGGCCATCCCTATAGCGACCAGCCGTTCGGCACGCTCGGCATCGATCTGTCGATCGGCGTGCCGGAGCTTGTCGGGATCGGCCACGGCGCGGCGATCGTCCGGCAGTTCGTCGAGCAGCTTTTCGAGGAAGGTACGCCGCGCGTGATCATCGACCCGGACCCCGCCAATGCACGGGCTATCCGTGCCTATGAAAAGGCCGGTTTCAGGGCTATCGATCGCAGGAAGTCGGAATATGGCGATGCCGTGCTGATGGCGATTGATGCCCCAGAGGGTGATGCCGGACAGGGTGACGCCGAACAGGGTGACGCAGAAGAGGGGCAATAGCAGCATGAGCGTTTCCAGCGACAAAACCGTTTCGGCCTACGAAGACAGCTGGCGAATGGGGCTTCTGCTGGTTCTCGGCCTGGTCATCTTCCAGGCCGGGGCTCTCTACGGCATGGGGCGGACGCCGATCTGTACCTGCGGCTACGTCAAGCTGTGGCACGGCATCGTGCAGAGCTCCGAGAATTCCCAGCATATTTCCGACTGGTACAGCTTCTCGCACATCATTCACGGCTTCCTGTTCTATTCGCTGGCGTGGTTCCTTTTCCCGCGCTCGCCGATCGGGCTCAGGCTGGCCTTTGCGGTGGTTATAGAGGGCGGCTGGGAGCTGCTCGAGAACAGCCCTTTCATCATCGATCGCTATCGTGCCGGCACGATCTCGCTCGACTATTGTGGCGACAGCATCATCAATTCGGTGTCGGACACGCTGGCCATGGTGCTGGGGTTTGTCATGGCGCGAAGGCTTCCTATATGGGTGATCGTAACCCTCGCCCTCATCTTCGAATTCGGTGTCGGCTATCTCATCCGGGACAATCTGACACTCAACGTGATCATGCTGCTGCATCCGTTCGAGTCCATTCGGCAGTGGCAAAGTGGAATTTAGTGAACATGAGCACCTTCTCTCCCCGCGAAATCGTTTCGGAACTCGACCGCTTCATCATCGGCCAGAAAGACGCCAAGCGCGCCGTGGCGATTGCCTTGCGCAATCGCTGGCGCCGCCAGCAGCTCGAAGGCCAGATGCGCGAAGAGGTGATGCCGAAAAACATCCTGATGATCGGCCCGACCGGTGTCGGCAAGACCGAGATTTCACGCCGCCTGGCACGCCTTGCCGGTGCGCCTTTTGTCAAGGTCGAAGCCACCAAGTTTACGGAGGTCGGCTATGTCGGCCGCGATGTCGAGCAGATCATTCGCGATCTGGTCGAGATCGCCATCGGGCTGGTGCGCGAGAAGATGCGCGAGGATGTCAAGGCGCGTGCCCACATCAACGCCGAGGAACGGGTGCTCGAAGCGCTTGTCGGCAAGACGGCGAGCCCGGCCACCCGTGACAGTTTCCGCAAGAAGCTGCGCGACGGCGAGCTCGACGACAAGGAGATCGAGATCGAAGTGGCCGATACCGGCAATGGCGGCATGCCCGGTTTCGAGATCCCCGGCATGCCGGGCGCCAATATCGGCGTGCTCAACATCAACGACATGCTGTCGAAAGCGATGGGCGGCAAGAAGACCAAGTTGCGCAAGACGACGGTCAAGGAGTCCTACGGGCTGTTGATCAGCGACGAGTCCGACAAGCTGCTCGATCAGGACGAAGTGGTGCGCAGGGCGCTCGAATCGACCGAGAACGACGGCATCGTCTTCCTCGACGAGATCGACAAGATCGCCTCGCGCGAAGGCGGCATCGGTGCCGGTGTTTCGCGTGAAGGTGTGCAGCGCGACCTGCTGCCGCTGGTCGAAGGCACCACGGTTGCAACCAAATACGGACCGGTGAAGACCGACCACATCCTGTTCATCGCCTCGGGCGCGTTCCATGTCGCCAAGCCCTCCGACCTGCTGCCGGAATTGCAGGGCCGCCTGCCGATCCGCGTCGAGCTGCGGGCGCTGGAGAAGGACGATTTCGTCCGCATCCTCACCGAGACCGAAGCCAGCCTGATCAAGCAGTATATCGCACTGATGAAGACCGAAGGCGTCGACCTGGTCTTCACCGACGACGCCATCGATTCGTTGGCCGGCATCGCCGTGGACCTCAACGCCAGCGTCGAGAACATCGGCGCCAGGCGGCTGCAGACGGTGATGGAGCGGGTGCTGGACGATATCTCCTATGACGCGCCGGACCGCAACGGCACCTCGGTGACCATCGATGCCGCCTATGTCGAGAAGCACGTCGGCGACCTCTCCAGAAACACGGACTTGTCGCGTTTCATCCTGTAGGAGATGCTTCAGTCTCGAAGAGGTCGGGAATTGCTCCGGCCTCCCCAATTTGGCCCAGCATTCCCGAGGTGTGGCCAAATGGAAGCATCCGGCAAGCTTTCGTCCCGTCGGGTGCAGGCGTCTCTCGACTCCCGATGGAGCATTACCTAGTTTGCCGGCGACTATTTGGGCGGCGGCGCATGAAAAAACTGATCCTCGTCATTTTGGGGCTGACGCTGGCGGCAGCCATGTTCGCCGCGCAAGCGGCAACGATGGTGCCGCCGGGCAACCGCAACACCGAGCAGCCCGGTATACCGGGCGCATCGAGCCGGCGCACCCAGGCGACCAACACCACGTTCCAGGCGAAATACCGAAAAGTCTTTGCGCTGCTCCAGAACGATGCCGAGCTGCGCGGCAAGATCAAGCAGGCAGCCGCGGCCTATGACATCGACCCAATGCATATCGTCGGCGCCATCGTCGGCGAGCATACCTATAATGTCGATGCCTATGACCGGCTGCAGACCTATTACGTCAAGGCGATCTCGTATCTGTCGAGCAAGCTCTCCTTTGCCTACGATGGCGAGGACATCACCGATTTCGTGCAACGGCCGCAATTTGCCAAATGTGCAGGGAAGTCCGACAGCTACGATTTGTGGGAGTGCCGCGAACAGGTGTGGAACCGGTCGTTCCGCGGCAAAACCGTCAACGGCGAGAGCTTTCCCAACGACCGCTTCGGCGCCACCTTCTTCCAGCCTTATTATGCCGGCCAGACTTTTGGCCTTGGCCAGCTCAATCCGCTGACGGCACTGCAGATGAGCGACCTCGTGCACAAGGTTTCCGGCCTGCCGCAGCTCGACGTCGGCGACCCCAATGCGGTCTACAAGACGATCATGGACCCTGACCTGACGCTGCCTTATGTCGCGGCGACGATAAGGAAGTCGATCGACGCCTATAGAAGCATTGCCGGCTTCGACATCTCAGGCAATCCCGGCATCACGTCGACGCTCTACAATGTCGGCAATCCCGAACAGCGCGCCTATGCGCTGAAGGCCGAGAACGACAAGCGCCGCGCTGCGGGCGAGCCGGAAAAGCTGCCTGAGGAAAATTACTACGGCTGGCTAGTCAACGACAAGCTGCCGGAGCTGAGGGCGCTGTTTTAAGGCGAGCAAAGGACGCTCTCGAGTTCGTCCGGGCCCGGGGGGCACGATATATCAACTGGCACATTTTTGGCTGGCCGACTTATCATAAATTGATATCATCCGATAAGTTGAGAAAGGATTGGCCATGCCATCAAGCTACAACATCGGCTCTCGCTATGAGACGCTGGTGCGCGAACTGGTCGCGAGCGGCCGCTATGCCAGCGCCAGCGAAGTTCTGCGTGATAGTTTGCGATTGCTAGAGGAGCGCGAGGAGCAGCGGAAAGCCAAGCTTGCGGCGCTTCGCGAGGACATCCGGGCCGGTGTCGAAAGCGGCCCCGGTATTCCCGCTAACGAAGTTTTTGACAGGCTGGAAGCCAAGTACAGCGGCAAAAGCCGCAAATAAATGGCGGTCATATTCGCGCCTGCCGCCGCACAAGACATTGAGCAAATTGGCGATTATATTCACGCCGAGAACCCTGCCGCCGCCATGCGCTTCATCGTAGCCCTCAGGGAACGGTGTGGCCGTGTTGCCGATGCGCCACGCGGCGGCGCTCCCCGCCCTGACCTCTGGCCCGGCTTACGGTCGATTGCTTTCCGCAGGCACATGATTTTCTACACTGTTGAAGGCGATGCCGTGCGCATCGAGCGTATCTTGCACGGCGCCCGCGATATCGAAGCCATTTTTGACGAAGAGGATAGCTGACGGGCAAAGCAACTGCTGGCACCAGGTCCGACGGCGGCGCCTCAGCTCAAGCCGCCAGCAGCGACTTTAACTTGACGGTCTGCGAGACTAGCGCTTCCGGCGCCGGCTTTGCCTGCTTTGCAATCAGCATCTCGGCCAGCCTTATGTCGCGGGCGACCGCGTTGCCGGGGCCGATGCCGCTTGCCGCAACCAGCCTGCCGTCCTCGGCGAGGTGGAACAGGATGAAGGCGCCGTCGCCGAGGTCGCGGCGCGCGATGCTGCGGCCTTCGTCCGACAGGCCGGCGATCTGTAAGGTCAGGCCGTACTGATCCGACCAGAACCACGGCACCGCCGCATGGGACTCGCCGGCGCCAAGCATATTCCTAGCGGCGAGCGCGCCCTGCTCCTGTGCATTGCGCCAGGCTTCGAGCCGCACGCGCCGGCCGCCATAGATGGCGAGCGGAAACGAACAGCAATCGCCGGCGGCAAAGATATCCCGGTCGCTGGTGCGAAGCTCGGCGTCGACGGCGATGCCATTGTCGATGGTCAGCCCTGCCTCCGCGGCAAGTCCGGTCACCGGCACGGCGCCGATGCCAATCACGGCAAGATCGGCGACAATGTCGTGTCCACCGGCAAGCACGACGTGCACTTCGGCGCCATTATCGGCAATGGCGGCGATGCCCTCGCCGCACAGGATTTTCACGCCTTCGGCTTCATGCGCCTGATGGATGATCTCGGCGATCTCGGCCGGCACGCCGCGCATCAGAATGCGCGGCTGCGCCTCGATGACTGTGACCGCCGCACCCAGTCTGCGTGCCGCCGCCGCAAGCTCAAGCCCGATAAAGCCGCCGCCAATGATGGCGACGCGATTTCCGGCGCTGAGATGGGCGCGAATGGCCAGCGCGTCGTTGAAGGTCCGCAGATAGACGCAGCGCCCGCCAAGGCCCGGCATCGCCAGTTTGCGCGGCACCGAACCGGTCGCCAGCAGGAGCTTGTCGTAAGTCAGGACGGAACCGTCCGAGAGGCGCACGACATGCCCCGCGCGGTCGATCGCCACCGCCTGGACCGAGTGGACATGCCTGATCGATCTTTCGGCCAGGACCGCCTCACTGGCGATCGCCTTGATCAGGGGCGCGTCGGCGATCATCGCGTCTTTCGACAGCGGCGGCCGCTCATAGGGCAGATGCGGCTCGTCGCCGACCAGCGTCACCGGTCTATTAAAGCCGAGCTCGCGCAGCGCAAGGGCGGCGCGCCCGCCGCATTCGCCGGCGCCAATGATGACCATTCCCTTCGTCATCATCAACCGATCCGGACAAGGACTTTGCCGGCGTCGACTTTGACCGGATAGGTTCTTAGATCGACGCAGACCGGCGCGCCCCTGGCAGCCCCAGTCTTGTAATTGAAGCGGCCATTATGCTTCGGGCATTCGATGATATCGTCCATCACCAGCCCGTCCGCCAGATGCACCTTCTCATGCGTGCAAAGCCCGTCGGTGGCGAAATACTCGTCGTCGGGGCTGCGATAAATGGCAAAGGTGCGACCGCCATGGTCGAAGCGCATCACGTCCTCTTCGTCGATGTCCCCCGCGTCACAAGCCTCGACCCAGTCGCTCATTTGCGCTTTCCCCGATTCTTGGTGCATCGGCATGGGCTTGTCATTCGGCAGCCACCGCAGCGGCAGCGTTATCGTTGTGGAAATCCTCGCGATAGGGCCTCGCCGTCGGCGGCAGTTCGCGCATGATGAAATAATCCTCATTGCGCAGCTGGCGCAGGAAGGCGGGTACCATCTCGCGGTAGCCGGCCAGGATGGACGGTGTCGGCGCCGGCAGATCGTGCTTGATCAGTTCGTGTAGCCTGGGCAGCGCGTGATAGGGCACCATGGGAAACATGTGATGCTCGACGTGGTAGTTCATGTTCCAGTAGATGAAGCGGCTTATCGGGTTCATGTAGACGGTGCGGCTGTTGAGCCGGTGATCGGTGACGTTTTCAGCCAGGCCGCCATGCTGCAGCAGGCCGACCATGACATGGTGCCAGGCACCGTAAAGCCTGGGCAGACCGACCAGCATCAGTGGCAGGAACGAGCCGGTATAGAGCGCCAGCGCAATGGTCGCGGCATAGATTGTCGTCCAGATGCGAGCAATGCGGATTGCCTTCGGCTGCTCCTGGTCGGGAATGAAGGTTCTTTCGGCCGGGCTGATGATACCGGCCGCATTGCGCAGCATGTCGCTCATCGCATGCCAGGCATCGAGAATACCGACGAAGTTGAGCACGACGCGCAGCAGATCTGGCGGACGCATGACCGAGATCTCCGGATCGCGGCCGACGATGATGGTATCGGTGTGGTGGCGCGTATGGCTCCAGCGCCAGGTCACCGGGTTGCGCATGATCATGAAGCAGGCGACCTGATAGACCGCGTCGTTCATCCACTGCGTCCTGAAAGCGGTGCCGTGGCCACATTCGTGCCAGCGTGAATCGGTGGAGGAGCCGTAGAGGACGCCATAGACGAAGAAGAACGGCACGCACCACCAACTGCCCCAGAACCAGGCGGCGCCGGCGCCGCTGAGGATCATGGCGCCGAGCCAGATGATGGTATCGCGGATCGCCGGGCCGTCGGAGCGCTGCATCAGCTCCTTCATTTGCTTGCGCGGCACGTCGGTGTGATACCACTCGGCCGCCGCCAGCCCGCTCTCGACGGCAAGCTTCGCGTCGCGGCCGATCAGGCTGTAGTCGCGTTGGGACGCTGCTGCGGAGCTCGTATTCCCGGTTCGGAGTCCAATATCCACCATGGCGGAGGCCTCGATCATATTCTGTCAGCGTTCAAAATAACGCCGAGCCCCGATAGGCTCAATATCACAAAGATAGTTTCTATCATTTTCCATCAGAATGGTGTAAAGGGAGCCTGACAGTAGAGTGAGGCAGCGATGGCGAAACGGCCGACGATCACCGACCTGGCACGCATTTCGGGGGTCAGCGTTGCCACCTCGACCGGGTGCTGAACAACCGCTTGCCGGTGCGCGAGGAAACCGCGCGCCGCGTCTATGAGGCCGCGACCAGCATCGGCTATCACGCAGCCGGATTGATCAAGCAGCGGATGCGCCATGAATTGCCCGAATACCGGCTCGGGTTCCTGCTGTTGCGGCGGGAGGACGTCTTCTACAGTGAATTTGCCCGCGAGCTTGAACTGGCGGTGTCGCAGTCGCCGCGCTTTCGCGGCGTGGCGACCATCGACTTCGCCGCTTCGCTGGCGCCGGACGAGATCGTCGAGCGGATGCGCAAGCTGGCCGCCAAATCCAGGGCCGTCGCCCTGGTCGGGCCTGATCACCCGACGCTGACGGTCGCCGTCGAGGCTCTCAAAGCCAATGGCGTACCGGTGTTCTCCCTGCTTTCCGACTTTGCGTCCGGTATTCGCGAGGGCTATGTCGGCCTGGACAATCGCAAGGTCGGCCGCACCGCTGCCTGGATGATCTCGAAGGCCGCGAAGAAACCTGGCAAGGTCGCCCTGTTCGTCGGCAGCCATCGCTTCCACGGCCATGAACTTCGCGAGATCGGTTTTCGCTCCTTCTTTCGCGAGCAGGCGCCGGAATTCACTCTACTCGAGACATTGGTCAATCTGGAGGCGAACCAGATCACGCATGATGCAATGATCGAGCTTCTGGCCCGCCACCCCGATCTCGCCGGCTGCTATGTCGCCGGTGGCGGCATGGAAGGCGCGATCTCGGCGCTGAGGGAGGCAAAGCCGGCTGAGATGCCGGCGGTCGTCTGCAACGAGATCACGCCGGACTCGCGCGCGGCGCTGGCGGATAATTTCCTGACGATGGTGATCTCGACGCCACTGGCAGCGCTTTGCCGCGAGCTTGTCGGGCTGATGGCGCATGCCATCGAGACCGGCGCTGCGAATGCGCCGGGCCAGACCTTTCTGCCCTTCGACATTTATCTGCCGGAAAACATCTGACGTCGCGGTCATCGGCGGCAGACATGATGTAATCTATCAGAACACTTTCAGGCCTGACTTGCCTGAGCATCGGTCTAAAAGCGCCCGAAATGCCGAAAATCCATTCCTCATGGCGAAATCTCGCTTGACGCCCACGCGAAATGGAATAAATATTTCACCAGCTGAGCATTTTGGTTCTTTCGTTCCGGAAGATCTGTTTCAGGCAAATGCCTCCGGAACTAAAAATGGCAATCGGGAGAGAATTCCCTGCGAGATCGGGGATTCCGGGTAGATCGGTGCAGCCGGACACCAATGTGGAGGAGAAATAAAATGAAAAAACTGCTTTTGGGCGTCGCGTTCGCGGCGCTGATGAGTTCGTCGGCCTTTGCTGCCAAGATCGGCGTGTCGATGGCATTGTTCGACGACAATTTTCTCACCGTGCTGCGCAACGGCATGATTGAGCAGGCCAAGGGCATGGACGGCGTCGAGCTGCAGGTGGAGGATGCGCAGAACGACGTCGCCAAGCAACTCGACCAGATCAAGAACTTCGCCGCGTCGGGCGTTGACGCCATCATCGTCAACCCGGTCGACACCTCGGCCACCCAGGCGATGTCGGATGCAGCCGCCGCTGCCAAGATTCCACTGGTCTATGTCAATCGCGAGCCGGTCAACGTCGACACGCTGCCCGACAACCAGGCCTTCGTCGCCTCGAACGAAGCCGATTCCGGCACGCTTGAGACCAAGGAGGTCTGCCGCCTGTTCAAGGAGGCCGGCAAGAAAGAGGCCAACGTCTATGTGATCATGGGCGAGCTGTCGAACCAGGCGGCGGTGCAGCGCACCAAGGACATTGACGACGTGATCGCCACGCCGGAGTGCAGCTTCATCAAGATCATCGACAAGCAGACGTCGAACTGGAAGCGCGAAGAAGCGCAGAACCTGATGACCAACTGGCTGTCGACCGGCAAGCCGTTCGACGGCGTCATCGCCAATAATGACGAAAGCGCCATCGGCGCCATCCAGGCGATGAAGGCCGCCAACATCGACATGAAGTCGGTTGTCGTCGGCGGCGTCGACGCTACCCAGGATGCGCTTGCGGCGATGCAGGCGGGCGACCTCGATGCGACAGTGTTCCAGGACGCGGCCGGCCAGGGTGCCGGCGCGCTTGACGCAGCGCTCAAGCTGGCGAAGGGCGAGAAGGTCGAGCACAAGGTCTACATCCCGTTCCAGCTGGTCACGCCGGCAAATATCGACAAGTTCCTGAAGAAGAACTGAGGCGGACCTGTCCGATACGGAGCGGCGCGCCAAAGTAAGACAGCGCCGCTCCGCTTTTTCCCTCTCGGCCTGAACAGCGCCGAGAGGAGAACCGTGGCTGACGGAGGAAGCACGATTGGCACAGACATCTCACGGCGTCGGCGGGCTCAGCTATGATGCAAAGCGGCGCGCATGGCCGGCCGAATTCAACGTCTTCCTGGCGCTCGTCATCCTGGTCGGCGCTTTCGAGCTGATCGGCCGGGTTTTCCTGGGCGACAGCTTCCTGTTCAATACCCGCGACAATATCGATGCGATCTTCAACGAAGCGCGCCTGCAGATCATCATCCTGCAGGTGTCGATCGTCGGGATCATTGCGATCGGCGTGACGCAGGTGATCATTACCGGCGGCATCGACCTTTCCTCGGGTTCGATCGTCGGCGCCACGGCGATGATAGCCATGAGCTTCGCCCAGGTGGCGACCGTCAATGGCAACCCGAACCCCAAGGCGATGTTCATCGCCCAAGGCTGGACCGACCTGCCGGTGATCGTGCCGGTGCTGGTCGCGATCGGCTGCGGCCTGCTGGCCGGCTTGGTCAACGGCGCTTTGATCGCCTACACGCGCATCCCGCCGTTCATCGCCACCCTCGGCATGATGGTCACCGCGCGCGGCATCGCCAAATGGTGGTCGAAGGGACAGCCGATCTCGTTTCCGACCGAGAGTTTCGCCGCCATCGGCAAGGGGCTGATGCCCGTCATCATTTTCCTATCGCTCGCAGTGCTGTTCCAGCTGATCCTGAGCTACACCAAATATGGCAAGCACTGCTATGCAATCGGCTCCAATGAGGACGCCGCGCGCATGTCCGGCATCAACATCGCCAATCACAAGATCCTCGTCTACGTCATCGCCGGCGTCCTGGCCGCGCTCGCCGCCGTGGTACTGAGCTCGAAAAATCTCACCGCCCAGGCCGGCATGGGTGTAATGTACGAGCTCGATGCAATCGCCATGGCGGTTATCGGCGGCGTGTCGCTGTCGGGCGGCCGCGGTTCGATTATCGGGACGGTGATCGGCTCGCTGATCTTCGGCGTCATCATCTCCGGCTTCACCTTTCTGCGCCTCGACGCCTATTATCAGGAGATGGTCAAAGGCGTGATCATCGTCGGCGCAGTCGTTCTCGACCAGTGGCGCCAACGCCTGCGGGCAATGAGGGCTTGATCATGTCGGACATCGTCCTGAAGACCGAAAACCTGACCAAGTATTATGGCGGCGTCCATGCGCTGGAGGGTGCCAACTTCGAGCTGCGCAAGGGCGAGCATGTCGCCATCATGGGCGACAACGGTGCCGGCAAATCGACCTTCGTGCGCCAGATCACCGGCGTCGAGCAGCGAACCAGCGGCAGGATGTGGTTCGACGGCAAGGAAGTGAATTTCGCCGGGCCGATCGAAGCCCGCGAGGAGGGCATCGAGACGGTGTTCCAGAACCTGGCGCTGGCCGACGACCTCGACGTGCCGTCGAACCTGTTCCTCGGCCGCGAGCGGGTGCTGTTCAATCTAGGGCCCTTCTCGATCCTCGATCGCAAGTTCATGCGCAAGGCGACCGAGGCAGCCTTGGTCCGGACAGCGGTCAAGATCCCCAATCTTTCCAACACCATCCGCCACATGTCGGGTGGCCAGCGCCAGTGCGTAGCAATTGCCAGAACCGCGACCTTTGCTTCCAAGCTCATCATCATGGATGAGCCGACGGCGGCACTCGGCGTGCAGGAGACGATGCAGGTCGAAAACATCATCCGCACGCTGAAGGAGAATGGCGAGCCGCTGATCCTGATCTCTCACAACATGCGCCAGGTGTTCGACCTGGTCGACCGCATCGTCGTTTTCCGGCGCGGCCGCATCGTCGCCAATTTGCGCAAGCAGGACACCGACGGCAACGATATCGTCTCCTACATCACCGGCGCCAAGACCGGGCAGGCAGAACTTGCGGCTTAAGTGCCAACGCCGAGCCACAGGCGCTGACACGCCCTCCCTTCCGAACCATCCTCAAAGGAAAATTCTTCATGCCTCTTCGCTTTGCTCTTCTCGGTGCCGGCCGTATCGGCAAGGTCCATGCTCGCGCCGTCGGTTCCAATCCTGACGCCAGGCTGGTTGCAGTTGCCGACGCCTTCGAGAAGGCGGCGACCGATCTGGCCGCTGCCTATGGCGCCGAAGTGCGCAGCATCGATGCCATCGAACAGGCCGGCGATATCGATGCGGTCATCATCTGCACGCCGACCGATACCCATGCCGATCTGATCGAACGCTTCGCCAAAGCGGGTAAAGCGATTTTCTGCGAAAAGCCGATCGACCTCGACGCCGGCAGGGTGAAACAATGCCTGGCCATCGTCGACAAGACCGGCGCGACCCTGATGGTCGGCTTCAACCGCCGCTTCGATCCGCATTTTGCCGCCGTGCGCAAGGCTATCGACGACGGTGCGATTGGCACCGTCGAAATGGTGACCATCACCTCGCGCGATCCCGGCCCGCCGCCGCTCGACTATATCGGCCGCTCGGGCGGCATCTTCCGCGACATGACTATTCATGATTTCGACATGGCGCGCTTCCTTCTCGGCGAAGAGCCGGTGGCGGTCAGCGCGCACGCTTCGGTGCTGGTCGACAAGAAGATCGGCGAGGCCGGCGACTTCGACAGCGTCAGCGTCATCCTCGAAACCGCCTCCGGCAAGCAATGCGTCATCTCCAATTCGCGCCGCGCCACCTATGGCTACGACCAGCGCATCGAAGTGCATGGCTCGAAAGGCATGATTGCGGCCGAGAACCAGCGGCCGGTGTCGATCGAACTGGCCAATGAGAAAGGCTATACACGGCCGCCGCTGCACGATTTCTTCATGACCCGTTATCTCGACGCCTATGCCAACGAGATCGCCGCCTTCATCGCGGCAGCGACGTCTGGCACGAAGGCGGCGCCGAGCGGCAAGGACGGGCTGGTGGCGCTCAGGCTGGCAGATGCGGCGCTGAAATCGGCCAAGGAAGGCAAGACCGTCCGCCTCGATAAAACAATCTGACTATCAAGCACAGGAGCAAGGCGATGAACGGTTCAGCCGGTCGCAATCCCGAAACACGCGCCATCGTTACCGGCGGCGCACAAGGCATCGGCTTCGCCGTCGCCGAGGCGCTGGCCGATGAGGGCTGCCGGGCGCTGGCGCTGATCGGCCGCTCGCAAGGGAAGGGCGACAAGGCTGTCGCCGCTCTCAAGCGCGCAGGCGTCGATGCCATCTTCATCAGCGCCGACGTTTCAAAGGTGGCCGACTGCAAGCGTGCGGTCGAAACGGCGATTGGCCATTTCGGCACCGTCAACGCGCTGGTCAACGCCGCTGCCACCTCGGCTCGCGGCTCGCTGGTCGAGACCTCCGAGGATCTCTTCGACCAGATATTCCAGACCAATGTGCGCGGCCCGTTTTTCCTGATGCAGGGCGTGGTGGCGCATTTGCTGGCGCGCCAGGCACCGGGCTCGATCGTCAACGTGTTGTCGATGTCGGCGCATTGCGGCCAGTCGTTCCTGGCGCCCTATTCGTCGAGCAAGGGAGCGCTGGCGACACTCACCAAGAATGTCGCCAACGCCTATCGCGGCAATCGCATCCGCTGCAATGCGGTGCTGCCCGGCTGGATGGACACCGAAGGCGAGGCGATCGTGCAGAAGAAATGGCACGACGCGCCGGAGGACTGGTTGGAGAAGGCCGAAGCCGCGCAGCCGATGGGCCAATTGGTGAAGCCGGCGCAGCTTGCCCGGTTGATCAGCTATATGATCAGCCCGCAGTCCGGCGTCATGACCGGGTCGCTTGTCGACTACGACCAGAATATCGCCGGGGCGTCGCCGGAATAACGCCGGCAAGTCTAGCGGAACGCCGCCCATCACTTCCTCATCCTCGGGTCTCCGCGACGGAGCTCCGCTCCTGCTTCGCCCTGGGATGACGAAGTTCGGGGGGCTTCAGCCAATCGCGAATGGGCTGGAGTAGACCTCCTCCTCACCAGGCACGTGACAAACGCAACCGCTTCGACTATATCAGCCGTCATGATCAACCTGACCGCCACCTATTGGTACTTTATGAGCTCGCTGGCGGCGGGAGGATTGCGCTCGATCTGAAGATTGCAGCAACAACATCCGAACAGCCGCCAGATCTGGCGGCTTTTTTGTCTCAGCCGGCAGGTCTCCCCAATCAGGAGCAGAAAGCCGTGTTGACCACCACAGACGATCTTCGGGTCAAAGAAATCAGGGAATTGAGTACGCCGGACGAGGTGATGCGGGAATACCGCGCACACTGACGGCAACGCGCACCGTTGCCGCGTCACGCAACGCCATCCACGCCGTGCTGACCGGCACCGACGACCGACTGGTGGTCGTCGTCGGCCCCTGTTCGATCCACGATCCGGCCGCTGCCGTAGACTATGCCAGCCGTTTGGCATCGCTGCGTGAAAGCCTGTCGGACCGGCTGGAGATCGTGATGCGCGTGTATTTCGAGAAGCCGCGCACGACGGTCGGGTGGAAGGGCCTGATCAACGATCCCGACCTCGACGGCAGCTTCAACATCGACAAGGGCCTGAGGATGGCCCGCAACGTGCTCGCCGCCGTGAACAATCTCGGCCTGCCGGCGGCGACCGAATTCCTCGACATGGCCACCCCGCAATATATTGCCGACCTCGTCGCCTGGGGAGCGATCGGCGCGCGCACGACCGAGAGCCAGATCCATCGCGAACTGGCGTCAGGCCTGTCCTGCCCGGTCGGCTTCAAGAACGGCACCGACGGCAATTTGCGGATCGCCGCCGAAGCCGTGAAATCCGCCGCCCAGCCGCATCATTTCATGGCGGTGACGAAGGGCGGGCGCAGCGCCATCGCGACGACCACCGGCAACGAGGACTGCCACGTCATCCTGCGCGGCGGTATTGTGCCGAATTATGACGCGGCCAGCATTGCTGCTGCCTGCGCGGAACTCGGCCGGATCGGCGTGGCGCCGCGGCTGATGATCGATGTCAGCCACGCCAACAGCTCGAAGAAGCCGGAAAACCAGCCAGGGGTGGCGGCCGACGTGGCTGGCCAGGTCGCGGCAGGCGACGAGCGCATCATCGGCGTCATGATCGAGAGCAATCTCGTCGCCGGCCGGCAGGACGTCATGCCCGGCAAGCGGCTCGTCTATGGCCAGAGCATCACCGATGGCTGCATCGACTGGGCAGCCACCGAGACGGTGCTTCACGGCCTTGCCGACGCCGTCGAGCGGCGCCGGTCGGTGCGCCGCGCCATGATCGCCGACCGTCCTGGAGCCGCCTGACGAGGCCGAAGATGCCAGCGAGGACAAGGCGGGGGTCCTGATTTCAAGCCAGGACTTCACGCCGCCTTCAGACCTTGCCAGGCGGTTAGTACCGAAACCGCAACGAGAAGCAGTCCGGCCGTCCGGCCGGCAAATGCGGTCGCCCGGGGATTGGCGACCAGGAGATTGCGGCTGCGACCGGCGGTAAGGGCAAGTGCACCATAGACGGCAAACTGCAGGGCGATCGTCATCAATCCCATGATGGACGCCTGCATCCAGATCGGGCCGTAAGCGGGCTTCAGAAACTGCGGATAGACCGCAAAGACGAAGAGATAGGCTTTGGGATTGATCAGGCAGATCACCAGCCCCTGGCGAAACGCCTTCCAAGTGGAGCGGCTGCCGGCTAGCCGCTCGTGGCCGATCTTGATCGAGCTGCGCATCAGCGTCAGGCCGATAAAGGCCATGTAGGCAGCGCCGGCAATCAGCAGCGGATTGTAGAGGATCGGCACGAAGTGCATCAGCAAACCGACGCCGACAGCGCCGTTCAGCGTATGCGCCATGCCGCCCAGCATGATGCCGCCGGTCGCGGCAAGCCCCCTCTTGCCGCCTCCGGTCAGCGCATTGGCGAGCACGAAAAGCATGTCCATGCCGGGCACGATGATGATGCCGAACAGGAGGAGGAAGAACAGCCAGAGATTTTCCGCATAACCCATGTCAGTTGCCTGTCGCCTCGACCGGTCAAGCCGCTGAGGAATGTGTGATTTTCAATTCGATAAGCAGTGGTATAGGTCAGCTCAACTGACGATGTAGTGTCAGTTGTGATCGAAGCGGGCGAGGAAATGCGCAAGGCGTCGCGTCTGTTCGAGATCATCCAGATCGTGCGGCTGGCCAGGCAACTGGTGACGGCAGCCATGATGGCCGAGCGGCTGGAAGTGACGGTGCGCTCCGTCTATCGCGACATTGCCGCGCTGCAGGCAATGCGCGTGCCGATTGAGGGCGGGCGAGGCATCGGCTATGTCCTGCGCCCCGGATTCGATCTGCCGCCGCTGATGTTTTCGATCGAAGAAATGGAGGCGATCGTTCTGTCGCTCGCACTGCTGGAGCGCACGGGCGACACCGAGCTCAAGCAGGCGGCCAAACGCGTCAGCGACAAGATCGCCGGCGCGGTGCCGCCTCCTTTGCGCCAGACATTCGATGCCAATGCGCTGCATGCATGGGGGTTCGCCGCGCCTTCGGCCGGCGCGGTCGATCTGGCGCTGGTACGGCGCGCCATCCGCGACGAGGAGAAGCTGGACCTATCCTATCGCGACGAACTTGGCCGCGCCTCCGAGCGCCTCATCCGCCCGATCGCCCTGATCTATTACGCAGAAACCGCCAACATCGTCGCCTGGTGCGAGTTGCGCCAGGCGATCCGCAATTTCCGCAGCGACCGGATCAGGGACTGCCGGGCAACAGGGGTACGGTTCAAGGGCGAAGGCGATCGGTTGCGGCAGATCTGGGTAAACGGCTGGGAGACGAACGCCCCTGCTGCCGGCGATTGAAGCAACCATCGCGAAAAGCGGATGCCAGAACCTATCAAGCGGGAGACTACCGCACCTCCATCCAGCGCTGTTCCGCGAACGAGCGCGCCATCGCGTGCACGGTGCGCTCGATCTCCAGGCCTTCGTCGAAGTCGATGATCCGCGCCGGCTTGCCGGCAAGCCGCGTCAAAAGTTCCCGGCATTCGATGATCTTCAGGTCGTTGAAGCCGAGGCCGTGGCCGGGCGCCGGCAGGAAGGCGTCATAAGGCGTATGGTGCGGCGCCACCAGGATGGTGCGATAGCCTTGCTCGGTCGGCCGGTCGGCTGTCAGATAGAGCTGGAACTCATTCATCCGCTCCTGGTCGTACAGGATTGAGCCCTTCGAACCAAAAATCTGGATGGCGATCCGGCCTTTGCGGCCCCAGGCCGAACGGTTGACCAGCAGCGTGCCCGCGATGCCGTTTTCGAGATGCATCAGGATGCTGGCGATGTCATAGGTCTCGACCGCGCGGCGCCCGCCCGAGGCGACGCGGCGGTCGGCATAGGGTCTGGCCATGTCGCACATGACGCGGGCAACGCGGCCGAACAGTACGGCGACGAGCGACAGCGGATGCACGGCGAAATCGTCGAGCGCGCCGTAACCGGACGCCGCCTCGTGCTTCCAGAAGAACAGCGCCTCCGGATCGGCCATGAAGTCCTCGTCCATCTCGACACGCAGATGGTTGACCTCGCCGATGATCTTCTCGTCGAGCAGAGCGCCGATATGGCGGATCGCCGGGTTCTGGATGTAGTTATAGCCCAGCGCCGCAACCTTGCCGGATTTCTGCGCGGCCGCAGCCATCGCTTGCGCCTCCGCAAAACTCGGCGCCATCGGTTTTTCACACCACAGATGCTTGCCGGCTTCGAGGATGGCGATGGCCATTTCCGGGTGGAACTGGTTTGGCGTGGTCAGCGAAACGACATCGACATCGGGATCGTCGACGACGGCGCGCCAATCACCGGACGCCTTGGCGAAGCCGAATTCGCTGGCACGGCGTTTGGCAAGGTCCTCGTTGACCTCGCCCAGATGGACCAGCCTTGGCTTGTCGACATCGGGAAAGACGGTGCCGACCGCGTTCCAGGCAATGGCGTGGCACTTGCCCATGAAGCCCGTGCCGATAAGACCTACCCCGACCATCCGCTTGCCTCCCTGTGTGCAAAATTGGTGTGGATGAATTAGTCCATTTTGTTTGCAGATGGAACGCTTGTCTCATTTTTTATGGTGTTCTTGCACAGGCCCGCTATGATGGGGCACAGAGGGAACCAGACGATGAGCCTGGGCGGAGCGACGATGGACGAACGGGTGCCGCGCGATTTCGAGACGCTGCGGGCGACGATCCTGGAGCGGCGCCAGAGCCTGCCGAAACGTATCGCCCAGATCGCCGCCTATGCGCTCGACAACCCGGACGATATAGCCTTCGGCACCGCTGCCAGCATCGCCGCCTCCGCCGGTGTCCAGCCTTCGACCCTGATCCGCTTTGCGCAGCAGCTTGGCTTTGACGGTTTCACCAGCCTGCAGCTGGTGTTTCGGGAGCGCCTGCGCGAGCGCAACTCATCCTATGATGAAAGGCTGGCGGCATTGCGCGCCAAGGCCGAGGAAGGCGCCGGCCACCGCGCGATCTTCGACGGTTTTGTCGCCGCGGCCAGCACCTCGCTCAACGACATTTCGCGCACGCTGAATGAAGACCATTTCGAAGATGCGATCGCCGTGCTGGCCAAGGCGGAAACCATTTATGTGCTGGCCAAGCGGCGCTCCTACCCGGTCGCCTCCTATATCGCCTATGCATTGGGCAAGCTCAAGATCCGCAACCAGCTGATCGAATCGGCCGCCGGGCTCAATGCAGAGATGATCGGCTTTGCCTCTCCAAGGGACGCCGTGATCGCCATCAGCTTTTCGCCCTATGCCCCGGCCACCATTGAGGAGGCGCGCGTCATTTCGGAGCAAGGCGTGCCGATCGTGGCGATTACCGACAGCTCCTTTTCGCCGCTCGCCCAATTCGCCAGGGTCTGGTTCGAGGTCGCCGAGGCCGATTTCGCCGGCTTCCGCTCGCTGTCGGCGACGATGGCTTTGGCTATGGCGCTGACCGTCGCGGTCGGCGAGAAGCGGCGCGATACTGGCAAGAAGCGCAAGCCTTAGATCACCTCTATTGCCGTTTCGCCTTCTGCCAAATGCCGCGCTGCGTCGCGGGCAGGCGGCGAGCCAAACTGGCGGGCATACTCCCGGCTGAACTGGGAAGCACTCTCATAGCCGACAGCGAAGGCGACACGCGCCACGTTGCCCGGCTGGGCAATCAGCAGATGGCGGGCTTCCAGCAAGCGGATTTGCTTTTGATACTGGATTGGGCTCATGGCCGTCGCCGCCTTGAAGTGACGATAAAATGCGGCACTGCTCATACGGGCGATCTCGGCCAGATCGCCGACCCGGACCGGCTGATGGGGATGCGAACGGATCCAGGCGATCGCCCGGCCAATCCGGGACAGATGGCTATCGGCGCGCGCAAGTTCACGAAGTTTTCCGCCCTGGGGGCCTTGCAGGAGCCGAAACAGCATCTCCCGCTCGATCATGGTCGCGAGCACGGCAATCTCCGCTGGCCGGTCAAGCAGCCGCATCATTCGACGCAACGCGTCGAGCAGATCGTCATCAGCGGGAGAGGTGGAGAAACTGTCGCCACTGAGGGCCGGCGCGTGCTCGACGAGAAGCGCGGCGACGGCCTGCAGGTCAAGGGTCAAGCCAATGGCCAGGTAAGGACGCGCCGCGCTCGCTTCGACTATCTGGCTGATGGTCGGCGTCTCGACAGTGTAGATGAAATAGCTGGCCGGATTGTAACGAAGAGCCCGGTCGCCGATCAGAACCGTCTTTGCGCCCTGCAATACGAATAAGATCCCCGATCCCCATACGCCCGGTGATGGCGTCGTGGCAACTTCGCTGCGGCCGATCGAAACACGGGGAAGCGCCGTTCTTGTTCGCCGCCCGTACGCATGGCGGCCGGCGATCTCGATCAACTCCTGCAGCGCCTCGCTCATTGCGCCAGCATCGCGCATTCGTACCGGCCGCGCAACAGCGTGAGAGGATTAGGCAAGAGCTGGAGAGTTTCCGGCGCGCGGCACCCGCTGCGTCGCGCCATTTGTGGGTCTTCCACAGGAAGCATGGAGACGCTGATATGAGAACATCGAAAAGCGCGCTGGTGACCGGCGCCAACAAGGGTATAGGCCGCGAAATCGCCCGGCGACTGGCGACGATGGGCTTCAAGGTCTGGCTCGGCGCCAGGAACGCCGAACGCGGCATGGCGGCTGTGCAAGCCTTGCGTGCCGAAGGGCTCGACGCAGAGTGGCTTGAGCTGGACGTCACGCAGGATGACAGTGGCGGCGGCAGCTAAAGCCGTCAGCGAGGCCAGCTCCTGCCTCGACGTGCTGGTGAACAACGCCGGCGTCGCCATCAATTACGACTTGCCGCCGAGCCAGCAGCGGATCGCCGACATCCAGGCCACCTACGACGTCAATGTCTTCGGCCCGATCCGCGTAACCCAGGCATTCCTGCCGTTGCTGCTGGCAGCGCCTGCTGCCCGGATCGTGATGGTGAGCAGCTCCACCGGGTCCATCGGCCGGGCGCTCGATCCCGCCACCGCCAACCACGCCGTCAATTTGATGGGCTACGGCAGCTCCAAGACAGCCTTGAACGCCATCGCCGTGGCCTTCGCCAGGGAGCTCGCGCCCCAAGGCATCAAGGTCAACGCCGCGGCGCCCGGCTACACCGCCACCGATCTCAACGGGTATAAAGGTCACCGCACGGTGCAGCAGGCGGCCGAGATCGTCATTCACCTGGCGACCCTGGACGCCGATGGCCCGACCGCCGGGTACTTCAACGATGATGGGCCGCTTCCTTGGTAAATCAGCTGGTTTCAGTGGTAGACACTTGACGTTCGTCTGACTTCAAAGTTTCTGAACGCGCGAGCCTTGCACAGCACTTTTCGGCCTTGGGAATGCTCGTTCCATATTGACTATGGATTGGAATTATTATTTCATATTGCCGGCGCCACGCTGCCGCTCGCGCGTGTTACCCAAGACAACAAAGCCGATGGGAGGTTCGAATGGGCGAAGCCGTGGAAGCGAGACATGCGCCGCTCGACATCATCACGATCGGCCGCGCTTCCGTCGATCTCTATGGCCAGCAGATCGGCTCGCGCCTCGAGGACATTACTTCCTTTGCCAAGTCGGTCGGCGGCTGTCCGGCCAACATCGCGGTCGGTACGGCCAGGCTCGGCCTGCGCTCGGCGCTGCTCACCCGCGTCGGCAATGAGCAGATGGGCCGCTTCATCCGCGAGCAGCTGACCCGCGAGGGCGTTTCGGTCCAAGGCCTCAAGACCGATCCGGAGCGGCTGACCGCCCTGGTGCTGCTGTCGGTCGAGGATGAGGGCGTCTCGCCGATGATCTTCTATCGCAGCGATTGCGCCGACATGGCGCTTTCGGAAGACGATATCGATGAGGCGTTTATCGCTTCGGCACGCGCGGTCGTCGTCACCGGCACGCATTTTTCACGGCCCAACAGCGACGCCGCCCAGCGCAAGGCGATCCGTGTCATGAAAGCCAAGGGCGGCAAGGTGGTGTTCGACATCGACTACCGCCCTAACCTGTGGGGCCTCGCCGGCCACGCCGAAGGCTTCGAGCGCTATGTGAAATCCGACCGCGTCTCGGCGCAGCTGAAGACGGTGCTGCCCGATTGCGATCTCATCGTCGGCACCGAAGAGGAAATCATGATCGCCTCGGGCGCAGACGATTGCCTGAGTGCGCTGAAAACCATCCGCTCGCTGTCGGCGGCAACCATCGTGCTGAAACGCGGTGCCATGGGCTGCATTGTCTATGACGGGCCGATCAGCGACGACCTCGAGGACGGTATCGTCGGCAAGGGGTTTCCAATCGAGGTCTACAACGTGCTCGGCGCCGGCGACGCCTTCATGTCGGGCTTCCTGCGCGGCTGGCTCGGCGAGGAAAGCCTGGCGACGGCGGCGACCTGGGCCAATGCCTGCGGCGCATTTGCCGTATCGCGGCTGCTCTGCGCACCTGAATACCCGACTTTCGAGGAATTGCAGTTCTTCCTGAAAAACGGCAGCAAGCATCTGGCGCTGCGCAAGGACGAGGCGATCAACCACATCCATTGGGCGACCACGCGCCGGCGCGACATCCCCTCGCTGATGGCGTTCGCCTGCGACCACCGCGTCCAGTTGGAGGATGTCGCGGCAAAAGCCGGCGCCGATCCGTCGCGAATCCCAGCTTTCAAGGTGCTGACGGTCAAGGCCGCGGCCAAGGTCGCAGCTGGCCGCGCCGGCTACGGCATGCTGCTCGACGAAAAATACGGACGCGAGGCGATGTTCGAATTCGCCCACCATTCCTTCGCCTGGCTCGGCCGGCCGGTCGAGTTGCCGGGTTCGCGGCCGCTTCGCTTCGAGTTCTCGCAAGACATAGGTTCACAACTGACCGAATGGCCGGTCGACCACTGCATCAAATGCCTGTGCTTCTATCATCCCGACGATCCCGCGGCGCTGAAGAGCGAACAGCAGCAGAAGCTGCGCGCTTTGTTCGAGGCCGCGCGGAAAGTGGGCAGAGAACTTCTGGTCGAGATCATCGCCGGCAAGCACGGCAAGCTCGACGACATGACCATCCCGCGCGCGCTCGAGGAACTCTACGCACTCGGCATCAAGCCCGATTGGTGGAAGCTCGAACCGCAGGCATCGGCCGGCGCGTGGGCAAAGATCGAGGCGGTGATCCTGAAGAACGATCCGTGGTGCCGCGGGATTGTGCTGCTCGGTTTGGAAGCGCCGCAGGACGAGCTGGAAGCGGCCTTCGCCGCCACCGCCAAGGCGCCCATCGTCAAGGGCTTTGCAGTCGGCCGCACCATCTTCATCAACGCGGCCGAACAATGGCTTGCCGGCAAGATGTCGGACGGTGAAGCGGTTGCCGACATGGCAGCTCGCTTCGAGCGACTGACCGAGGCATGGCTTGCGGCGCGCGACCGCAAAGCAGCATAAGAAGGCGCGGCATAAGGACTGCGGAGGAACCGACATGACCAAGACAATCCGCCTGACGATGGCGCAGGCGCTGACCCGCTTTCTTGCCCGGCAGATGACCGAGATGGACGGGAAGAAAGTGCCGATCTTCGGCGGCGTCTGGGCGATCTTCGGCCACGGCAACGTAGCCGGCGTCGGCGAGGCGCTTTACCAGGTGCGCGACGAGCTGCCGACCTTCCGCGCCCATAACGAGCAGGCAATGGCGCACGCGGCGATCGCCTACGCCAAGGCCAATTTCCGCCGCCGCTTCATGGCTGCGACCAGTTCGATCGGCCCCGGCGCGCTCAACATGGTGACCGCTGCGGCACTTGCGCATGTAAACAGGTTGCCTATCCTGTTTCTGCCCGGCGACGTCTTCGCCAATCGCATTCCCGATCCCGTCCTGCAGCAGGCCGAGGATTTTTCCGACGGCACGGCGACCGTCAATGACTGCCTTCGGCCGGTGTCGCGCTATTTCGACCGTATCACCCGGCCGGAGCAGATCATGCCGGCGCTCAACCGCGCCATGCAGGTGCTGACCGACCCCGCCGAATGCGGCCCGGTGACGCTGGCGCTGTGCCAGGACGTGCAGGCCGAGGCTTATGACTACCCCGACAGTTTCTTTGCCGAGCGGCTCTGGACCCAGCGCCGGCTGCGGCCGGACCGCCAAGAGCTAGCAGCTGCAGTGGCGGCGCTGACGAGCGCGAAGAAGCCATTGGTGATTGCCGGCGGTGGCGTACTCTATTCGCAGGCGTCCGAGGAACTGGCAAAGCTGGTGCAAGGCGCCGGCATTCCGATTTGTGAGACGCAAGGCGGCAAATCCTCGCTTCCGGACGATCATCCCTTGAACATGGGCGCGGTCGGCGTCACCGGCACTTCGGCGGCCAACAGGCTGGCCGAAGAGGCCGACGTCGTGCTTGCCGTCGGCACCAGACTGCAGGATTTCACCACCGGCTCCTGGGCGCTGTTCAAGCATGCCGGCAGGACCATCATCGGGCTCAACGTGCAACCTTTTGACGCCGGAAAGCACCAGGCGCTGCCGCTGGTCGCCGATGCGGCGGAAGGGCTCGCCGAATTGGCTGCCGCGCTGAAAGGCTGGAAGGCCCCATCAGGCTGGACCGACAATGCGATCACGGGCAAGGAGGACTGGCAAGCGGATGCCGGCAAGGTGACGGCGTCGACCAATGCCGCCTATCCGTCCGACGCGCAGGTGATCGGCGCAGTACAGCGTGCCATGGGCACCGGCGTGGTACTGCTCCATGCCGCCGGCGGCTTGCCCGGCGAATTGCACAAGCTATGGCAGGCGGGTGCGCCCGGCTCCTATCACGCCGAATACGGCTTCTCGACCATGGGCTATGAAATCGCCGGCGGGCTTGGCGTCAAAATGGCCAAGCCGGACGAAGAGGTCGTGGTGATGATCGGCGACGGCTCCTACCTGATGCTCAATTCCGAGATCGCGACGTCGGTGATGCTCGGCCTCAAGCTGACCATCGTGCTGCTCGACAACCGCGGCTATGGCTGCATCAACCGGCTGCAGATGGCGACCGGCGGCGCCAACTTCAACAATCTGCTGAAGGACGCTCGTCACGAGACCTTGCCCGAGATCGACTTCGCCGCGCATGCTGCGAGCATGGGTGCGATTGCCGAAAAAGTGCAGTCGATCGCCGGGCTCGAAACGGCGCTGGCGCAAGCGAAGAAGAATACGCGAACGACCGTGCTGGTCATCGACACCGACCCGCTGGTTTCGACCGAGGCCGGTGGAAGCTGGTGGGATGTCGCAGTGCCGGAAGTCTCGGCACGGCCGCAAGTGAATGCGGCGCGCAAGAAATATGAGGAAGCGCTGAGCGGGCGGCGATTTTAGCGCCCGCCAACGCCTCGAATGTCAGAAATCGGAGTGACGACTTGAAAGCCAAACTGGGCATGTCCCCTATTGCATGGTGGAACGACGATCTTGCGGAACTCAGCGATGATGTGTCGCTGGAGGAGTGCTTGCGCCAATCGCGTTCGGCTGGTTTCACCGGCATGGAAATGGGCCGCCGCTTTCCCAACGATCCGAAAATCATGCTGCCGATCCTCAGGCAGGCCGACGTGACGCTTTGCGGTGGCTGGTTTTCGGGAACGCTGGTCGACGAAGACATGGCGAAAAACAAGGATCGTATCCAGCCGATGATCGATCTGTTCAAGGCGGTGAATGCGCCTTGCATCGTCTATGGTGAAGTCGGCCGCTCCATCCAGGGCGACCGCTCCAAACCACTCGCCACCAAGCCGAGGCTTTCGGACGATGAGATGAAAGCCTACGCGAAGCGGCTCACGCAGTTCGGCGAATGGTGTGCCGAGCAAGGCATGCCACTCTCCTATCACCATCATATGGCGGCGGTGGTCGAGACCGAGCCAGAGCTCGACGCCTTCATGCGCTATTCGGGAGAAGGCATTCCATTGCTGCTCGACGCGGGTCACCTGGCCTTTGCCGGCGGCGACGTGCTGCGCGCTATTGATAACCACCACCGGCGCATCAACCACGTGCATGTGAAAGACGTGCGCATGGAGGTGATCAATAAGCTGGATCGTAGCAGGCAATCCTTCCTCGATGCGGTGGCGCTTGGTGCCTTCACCGTGCCAGGAGATGGCTCGCTGGACTTTGGCGCCATCGTCCAGAGGCTCGCCGACCATGGCTATGAAGGCTGGTTCGTGGTCGAGGCCGAGCAGGATCCGAAGAAGAACCCGCCGCTCAAGATGGCGCAGGTCGGCTACAAGGAATTGATGCGGGTGATGACGGCGGCCGGCTACACGGTGGAGACACAGGGCTTTCCAAATGTTTGAGGCTCGCGAGGAGACGTGTTGATCCGATGAAAGACTCCGAGCACCCGTTTTTCCGGCCGCTGTGGCGGCGCGTTGCCGTTGTCGCGGTCTGCCTGGTCTGGTCGGTGATCGAATTCGCTACGGGCACACCGTTCTGGGGCGTGATCGCGCTTGGCTTCGCCGGCTATGCCGTCTGGCAATTCTTCTATCTCTACAAGCCGGCTGATGAGGACAAGCCATCGGCAGACGCCAAACCGAAGGAATGACCATGTCGAAGCTGCTCATCAAAGCCAATAAGGGCCACGGCCGCATCGCCCATGTGACGCCGCAAAACGCCGGCTGGACCTATGTCGGCTTCGATCTGCATCGGCTGAGGCCCGGCGAGAGCGCTTCCGGGCAAACCGCGGATCGTGAGGTTTGCCTGGTGTTCGTCACCGGCAAGGGTAAGGCCAAGGCCGGCGGCAAAGAACTCGGCCTACTCGGCGAACGCATGTCGCCCTTCGAAGGCAAGCCGTGGTCGGTCTATGTGCCGCAGGGGTCGGAGTGGTCGGTGAGCGCCGATACCGATCTCGAACTTGCCGTCTGTTCGGCGCCAGGACTGGGCGGCGGTCTGCCGGTCCGTGTCATCGGGCCCGACGATCTCGGCCAGGAGGTTCGCGGCAAAAGCACCAACACGCGCTATGTCACCAACATCCTGCCGGAGGGCAAGCCGGCCGATTCCTTGCTGGTGGTCGAGGTCATCACGCCCGGCGGCCACACATCGAGCTATCCGCCGCACAAGCACGACCAGGACAATCTGCCGGCTGAATCCTATCTCGAGGAAACCTATTACCACCGCCTCAACCCGCCGCAGGGCTTTGCTTTCCAGCGCGTCTACACCGATGCGGACGAGAGCGGTGCTCGTTCGCTCGACGAGGCGATGGCGATCGAGGACGGCGACGTCGTGCTGGTCCCCAGGGGTTATCACCCCTGCGCCGCCTGCCACGGCTATGATCTCTATTATCTCAACGTGATGGCCGGACCGAAGCGGACGTGGAAATTCCACAACGCGCCTGAGCACGAATGGCTGATGAAGGCCTGACAGGTTTCGCTTCGCCTTCATCCGCTGGTCCAAGGCGAAAAAATCGTCGGCTAATGACCCGCCTGGACAACTTTGTTATCAGGAGCGATCACCAGCTTCGTCATTTCGTCATGCAAATCGCCTATGGCAGCGGGGCTGACGAGGACTTTCGATGCGCTACGCTATCTATTTCACCCCCCGACAGGACGAACCGCTGGCACGGATCGCCGCCAACTGGCTCGGCCGCGACCCGTTCGGCGCCGCCACAAAGCCGGTCGAGGCTGTGGGCGAACTGTCGGCGGCAGAAGTTGCCTTCCATACCGCCTCGGCGCGCCGCTATGGCTTTCATGCGACGCTGAAGGCGCCTTTCCGACTGGCTTCCAACGCGACGGAAGCCTCGCTTCGCGCAGCGCTCGACGATTTTGCCGAGGCGACGCCCGTGGTGACGATCCCGCGCCTGATCGTCAGCCAGATCGACGGCTTTTTCGCGCTGGTGCCGGAAGCGCCGCTGGCGGCGCTCAACCGCTTCGCCGATGATGTGGTGCGCGACTTCGACCGCTTTCGCGCGCCGTTGACGGAAGCCGAGATCGAACGGCGCAGCCCCGATTCGCTGAAGCCCGACGAGTTCCGCAATCTCTGCCAGTGGGGCTACCCCTATGTCTTCGAGACCTTTCGCTTCCATATGACGCTGTCCGGCCGGGTCTCGTCACAGGAAAGCCCTCGTCTTCGCCTAGCAATCGACAGCCTGTTTGCGGGCGTGCTGCAACGGCCGGTGGCGGTGGACGCGCTGACGCTGTTTGTGGAAACTGAACCGGGTGCGCCGTTCATGGTGCTGTCGCATCACGCGCTCGGGCGCCGCCCGGCCAGAAGAACTGCCTGACCAGAAGAACTGCCTAAGTGACTATTTGCTTCAACCCCATGGTGCGTCGCCAATTCATTTTCAATTGGGCTGCAAAATGCTCCGAGGACTGCCTGAAATGACCGCCGAGACCGTTCTTGACAATGCCCGCATTGTACTGGCCGACCAGATCGTCGAAGGGTCGATCGTGCTGCGCGATGGCGTGATCGCCGACATTGATCCCGGCGCTGGCCGCAGCGGCGAGGACATGGGCGGCGACTTCATCATCCCTGGCCTGGTCGAACTCCACACCGACCATCTCGAAGGCCATTACGCGCCGCGTCCGAAAGTGCGCTGGAACCCGATCGCAGCTGTGCTGGCGCATGACGCGCAGGTGGCGACGGCCGGCATCACCACCGTGCTCGACGCCTTGCGTGTCGGCATGGACGAGGATGCCGACCTGACGGCCGCCGACATACGCAAGCTGGCCGACGCGATCGAAGATAGCGTACAGCAGGACCGGCTCAGGGCCGACCATTTCCTCCATCTGCGCTGCGAGGTTTCGGCGCCGGACTGCCTCACGGCCTTCGCCAATTTCGACGGCGACGAGCGCGTCAGGCTGGCGTCGCTGATGGACCATGCGCCCGGACAGCGCCAGTTCGTCAATTTGGAAACCTACGCCTATTACTACCAGCGCAAGCTGAAGCTGACCGATCGCGATTTCCAGAAATTCTGCGAAAAGCGGATGGCGGAATCGGCGAGGAACTCAAGCCCGAACCGCAGCTTCATCGCTGCTGCCTGCCAGGAGCGCGGCATCGTGCTCGCCAGCCATGACGACGCAACCGTCGGCCATGTCGACGAAGCGATCGAGCAAGGTGTGCGCGTCGCCGAGTTCCCGACCACCGAGGAGGCAGCACGGGCTTCAAAGGAGGCAGGGCTCGGCGTATTGATGGGCGCGCCGAATGTCATGCGCGGCGCCTCGCATTCGGGCAATGTCTCGGCCCGCACGCTGGCCGGCAACGGCCTGCTCGACATCCTGTCGTCGGACTACATTCCGTTCAGCCTGATCCAGTCGGCCTTCTTCCTCGGCGACATGGTCGAGGGCATTTCCTTGCCTCAGGCGGTGGCGATGGTCTCTAAGAACCCGGCCGAGGCGGTCGGCCTCACCGATCGCGGCGTCATCGAGCCCGGCCGGCGCGCCGATCTGGTTCGCGTGCGCGTCGACGACCATGTCCCGGTCGTCCGCACAGTCTGGCGGCAGGGACGCCGGGTCGCATGATGGTGTCGGCATCGGTCGAGCGTGAATTGTCCGCTGCGGGATTTCCGATCCGCGACGGCGTCTTCGTCGCCGTCGTCGGGCCGAGCGGTGCCGGCAAGGACACGGTGATCGGCTATGCGCGCGCTGTGTTTGCCGACGAGAGCCGGCTGGAGTTCGTGCGCCGGGTGATCACCCGTCCGAGCGATGCGGCCACCGAGGATCACGACACGCTCGCCGATGCGGCCTTCGTCGAGGCCGAAGCGGATGGCGCCTTCGCGATTTCCTGGGAGGCGCATGGCCTGCGCTATGGTATCCCGGCCGAAGTCGACTGGTCGGTCGCCCACGGCCGTGTCGCGATTGCCAACGTCTCGCGCGCGATCATCCCGGCGCTGCGGGAGCGCTACGCCAATCTGGCTGTCGTCGAGATCACGGCTACACCGGAGATCCTGGCCGAGCGGCTGGCATTGCGCGGTCGCGAGTCGCGCGGCGAAGTGCTGGCACGGCTGGCGCGCAATGCCAATTTGGCGCTATCCGGACCGGGTGTCACCTCGATCGACAATAGCGGCCCTCGTGAAGCCGCCGGCGAGCGCTTTGCCGAGGTGCTGCGCAAGGCCATGGCCTTCTCCGATATGTCGGGCCTTATCTAAAGCGCGCCCACCCCGATGCAATCGGGATGGGCCTAACCGATATCTTTTTGGAAACCGGTTATCCACTTTTCGGGATTATGGCCTCATGCGGCGTGCCGGTCCCGACCAGCGTGATGAGTATCTGTGCCAGTGGTTGTCGAAGGCTTCGCGGGCGCATCCGCTGGTGTATCCAGAACTGCAACGTGATGGCGATACACCATTTCCCAGCCCTTCCAGCCGGTAAACAGCAGTATGCAGACCACTATGAACGACAACAGCACACCCCATGGGCGGACCGCGGCCTCGGCGCCTTGCGCATAGCGAAGATAGAAATTGATCAGTGCCACGACGACCGCGGTCAGATTGCCCAGCATGTGGTACCAGGCGTCCGACAAGGCGCGAATGCGCGGCTCGTTGATGAAGTCGATAAAACCGGCTGTCGCGGCGAGAAGGGCGATTACGATGGCTGCCCCGATCAGCCACATCGATGCCCGTGCCCAGAAGGCATCGGCAGTTCCCCAGAAAACCAGGTCGGTGACAAAGGCGCCGACAAGAAACGCGACAGGAAAAGGTATCAGCATCGGGTGGAGGGGGTGAGTTCCTACCTTTGCGGTACTTACTGGATTCGTGGGCATGGGACGCCTCCGCGTAGCAAAGCTTAAATAAACGCTCAAATACGGGTTTCGTTCCAAATAGAGATTAACCTGAACTGCTGTCGCGAAGCTCAGGCTGACCTTTTCATGCCTGCCAATGGCAGTCGGCGTATTTCATCCAGCTATTTTTGCGTCATTCCGCGGCAGCACCCGCCACGCCCTTGCGGGTAGCTTCCAGCATCCGCCGCCGCGCCCTGAACACGCCCCATTGCTGGTCGACCAGCACGCCGATGAGGATCACCCCGCCCATGACGGCGAAGTTGAGCGAGGACGGGATGCCGAGCAGGTTGACGAGGTTCTGCAGCTCCTGCAGCAGCACCGTGCCGAGGAGGACGCCGATCAGCGAGCCTTCGCCGCCACGCAGCGAGAAGCCGCCGAGCACCGCTGCCGCGATGGCGTAGAGCTCGTAGAACTGGCCGTGGCTGGCCGGCGAGATCGAGCGTGTGTACATGGCGAAATAGATCGCCGACAGCGCCGTCAGCACGCCGCAGATGACATAGGCGGCCATGACGATGCGGCCGGTGCGGATGCCGGAATATTTCGCCGCTTCCTCGTTCTTGCCGATGGCGTAGAGATAGCGACCGAATACGGAGCGGTGCAGCACCACCCACATGACGATGGCAATGACGATCAGCGCGAAAAAGCTGTTCGGTACGCCCCACGACCGGCCGGCGGTCAGGAATTCCAGCTCCGGAAAGTTCTGGCCGAAGGCGAAACCGGCAGTGCCGTCGGCGGTGTAGAAGCGCGCCACGCCGCGATAGATCAGCAGGCCACATAGCGTGACGACGAAGGGCTGCAGTTTCAGCCGGGTGATCAACCAGCCATGCACCAGCCCAATGACGGCGCCAAGCGCGATGATCAGCACAAAGGCCAGTGGCCACTCCATCTCTCGCACGGCGATGAAATCGACGAACAGCGTCCCGAGCAGCGCAACCACCGAGCCGACCGACAATTCGATGCCGCCGGTGATGATGACGAAGGCTTGGCCGATCGACAGGATGCCGAACAGCCCGATCAGGTTCGAGGTGTTGGCGAGATTGATCGGCAGCAGGAAGCGCGGGTTGATGATCGCCACCACCGCGCCGACCACCAGGATCAGGATCAGCAGGCCGAGATCTTTCTTGCTCATCGTCTTCTCCCAGTGCCTGCGAATTACTTCGGCTGCTTGCCGACCGCCAGCAACAGCACGTTTTCCTGGCTGAACCGGTCCTTGTCGAGAATGCCGGAGATCTGGCCCTCATGCATGACGGCGATGCGGTCGGAAACGCCGATCACCTCCTCCATGTCGCTGGAGATCATCAGCACGGCGACGCCGGCATCGGCCAGCGCCCGCATCAGCCCGTAGATTTCGGCCTTGGCGCCGATATCGATACCGCGCGTCGGTTCGTCGAGGATCATCACCTTCGGCTTCATCGCCAGCCATTTGGCCAGCACGACCTTTTGCTGGTTGCCGCCCGACAGCGTGCCGGTACGCGTCTGCACGGAGGGCGCCCTGATGCCGAGATCGGTCTTCTGCTTCTCGGCGGTGGCGGCCTCGGCACTGGCCGAGACCAGCGAGCGCCGCGAATGCGCCGGCAGATTGGGCAGCGAGATGTTCTGGGCGATCGACAGGTCGAGCAGGATGCCGGTCAGCTTGCGATCCTCGGGGACGAGGAAAATTCCGTTGGCCACTGCGTCGGCGGCCGAACCAAGAACCAGATCTCTTGCGTCAAGCTGGAACGAGCCGCCAAAGCTCCTGTCGATGCCGAACAGGACGCGCGCCAGCTCCGTCCGGCCGGAGCCGACGAGGCCGGCGAGGCCGAGGATCTCGCCATGCCTGACGTCGAGGTCGACCGGCCGGTCAGGATAGGCGGCGGTGCGAATGGCCTTTACCGACAGCGCGACAGAGCCCGGCGGGCGCGCCGATTCCGCGGCCTTCTCGCGCTCCTTCAGCATGCGGCCGATCATCAGCTTGACCATCTGGTCGTGATTGATGGCGCTCTTCGGCAAGGTTCCGGCGAGCATGCCGTCCCTGAGCACGACGACGCGGTCGGCGACGCGCTCGACCTCGTGAAGGCGGTGCGAGATGAAAATGACACTGATGCCGTCTGCCTTCAGCGCCTTGATGACACCAAGCAGCTTGTCGGTTTCGGCGATCGGAAGGCTCGAGGTCGGTTCGTCGAGGATAACCAGCCGTGCCTCGATCGACAGCGCCTTGGCGATCTCGACCATTTGCTGCTGCGCCAGCGACAGCGCCGACACCGGCGTATCGGCCGAGAAATTGGCGCCCACGCGTTTGAGCAGCGGCGCCGCCTGCGCTCGCAGCCTGGCGCGGTCGACCAGCTTGAGCGGCCCGGCGCGCAGCGGTTCGCGGCCGAAGAAGATGTTGGCGGCCACGTCGAGGTTTTCGAACAGGTTGAGTTCCTGGTGGACGAAAGCGATGCCCGAGCCGATGCTGGCCTCGACGGTCAGCCCGTCATGGGCGATGCCATCGACGGTGATGGTGCCGGTGTCCGGCCTGGTCACGCCCCCGAGGATCTTCATCAGCGTCGATTTACCGGCGCCGTTTTCGCCGACCAGGCCGATGACCTCGCCGGGCCTTACGTCGATCGAGAATCCGTCCAGCGCGACGACGCCGGGATAGGTCTTGCGCACACCGTCGAGGCTCAGGAACGGAGCGTCCGTAGATGCAACGATGGATGGGTCGGAATAATTCATCACGCCTGACAGCAGCCGGTGAGCCGTTTGGTCTCAGACTGACGGGCCTCGCGAAGCCCGTCAATAGAACGCCGGCTCAAGGCGAACCTTGAGCCGGCGTAACCTAATTCGCTCACTTTCCAGACATCGCCTTGAGGCTGGCGGCGTAGGCGTCGACATCGTCCTTGCCGATGATCTTGGTCGGGATGATGATCAGGCCATCGGCAGGAATGCCCGACTTGTCGCCCTCGAGATAGGCAGCCATCAGCTTCATGCCCTGATAGGCCCATTCGAAGGGTTGCTGCACGACGGTGGCGGCGACGGTGCCTTCCTTGACGCCGCCCAGCGTGATCGGATCGTCATCGAAACCGACGACGGTGATCTGGCCGAGCTTGCCGGCATCGCGCAGCGCTTCATAGATGCGCGGCGTGTTGTAGGAATAGAAGCCGACCATGCAGGTGACGTCGGGGCTGGCGACCAGCGCGTCCTCGACGTTCTTCTTGGCGCGAGCCTGATCGATGTCGTCGCCACGCACGTCGACCAATTCGATCTTGGTGCCCGCGAGGCCGTCCTTCATGCCCTGGATACGTTCCTTGGCATTGTCGGCACCGAGCAGGCCAACGAAGCCGAGGCACTTGCCACCGTCAGGCATTGCCTTCTTGGCGATCTCTGCCGCCTGCTTGCCGGCATCGACATTGGACGAGCCGATATAGGCGACACGCTTGGTCTGCGGTGCGTCGCTGTCGGTGGTGAACAACGCCGTTTGCGAGGCGATCTTGTTCAGTCCGTCGGTCGACGTCTTGGGATCGACGGCCGAGACCATGATCGCCTTCACGCCGGCCGTGACAAGATCGTCCATCAGGCGCTGCTGGATGGCGACCGAGGACTGCTCCGGATATTTGAGTTCCAGATTATAATTGGGCAGTTCGGCTTGAGCCTTCTTGACGCCGGCTTCGGCCGCCTTCCAGAAATCGGAAGCGCCGTTGACGACGAAGGCCAGTGTCGGCTTGTCGTCGGCTCGCGCAATTGCGCTGGCGGACAAGCCGAGCAGCAGGGCCGCAGCGGCGACGGACGCATTTCGTATTACAGATTTCATGTTCAACCTCCCATTTGACTCAGTGATTTTCGCTGATGATGAACGTGCCGACGCGGCTTGGACGCCCTCCTCCTCCTCCTCAGGGTTCCGGCAGCGAGGAACGACGCCATTCCAACCGCGATCATCGACTTTAGAGACTCATTCGCCGTTCGTAAATAGTCCGATTTGTCTGACATTTCCCCGAAACGGCAGGCAAGCTTCGGCTGACGGGAACCGTCCGATACAAGGCTGGCTTGCGTTCCGAACATGCGCGGTCCGACGTCGTCCGGGCATGACGGATTGACGTTATAGAGATGCCAGATATTAGTAAAGAGTATTAGTTGGTCGGGATTCTCGCCACAAGGGAGATGCCTTCCAGTCGTTGCTGCTTGGGATTGGCGACTAAATTCGCCCAAGAGGGTGGATTATATCTATTAGTAGCGCTTTGCCTTATATAGGCGAAATTCGAAGGACCAACAACATGAACGAACCACTTCGGGATGCGGTCCTTCAGGGTACCAGACGGCGCAAGCCGTCCGGGAAAAACCCCAAGGGCCGCGTCACCATGACCGACATCGCCAGGGCCGCAGGCTGTTCGCAGGCGACGGTCTCGTTCGTCCTCAACAACACGCCGGGCATCAGGCTGTCGCAGCAAACCCGAGAGCGGGTGATTGAGACCGCGCGAACGCTAGGCTATTCGCCCCCGGTGTTTTCTGCCTTGCGAGCTCCTGTTGCCGCATTCGACGGGCTGGATGGGGTGATCGGCTTCGCAGTCGACCAACTGGCGACCAGCCCGGAGGCGGTCGTCGCCATCGAAGGGGCGCGGCAAGCCTCGTGGAACGCCGGCAATGTGCTTTTGGTGGCGCAGACCATGGGCGACGAGGTGATGGAGCCCCGCGCCATCGCGGCGCTGGCCAAGCGGGGCATTTCGGCGCTGATCTATATGACCATCTTCACCCGCGAGATCGTCGCGCCGGACTATCTGTACGGCCTCGACATCCCGGTCATCCTGCTCAATTGCTACACCGCCGACTATGCCTTTCCCGCCGTGGTGCCGAGCGAAATCGCCGGCGGCCAGAGCTCGACCCGGCACCTGATCAGCCATGGCCACAGGCGTATCGCCACCATTACCGGCGAGCCCTGGATGCAGGCGGCGCAGGACCGGCTGAAGGGTTACCGCCGGGCACTGGCGACGGCCGACATCCCGTTCGACCCGGCGCTGGTCGTCGAAGGCGATTGGTCGGCGAGCGCCGGCTATGCCGCGACCATCAAGCTCTTGGCGCTGAAGGACCGGCCGACCGCCATCTTCTGCCAGAACGACCGCACCGCGATCGGCTGCTATGAGGCGCTGAAGGAGGCCGGCCTGCACATCCCCCAGGATATTTCGGTGGTCGGCTATGACGACGAGGAGATCGCCCGGCATCTGTTCCCGCCGTTGACGACGTCGATCCTGCCGCATATGGCAATGGGACAATGGGCGATCGAGCAGCTCGAAGTCCCCGCTGCTCCCGGTCGCGGCCGCTATCCCATCACCAAGCTCGAATGCCCGCTGGTGGAGCGGGAGTCGGTTGGCGCGGTGGCGGGCTGAGGCGAGAGTGCCGGCGATCGACAATGGCACAGGCTTGACATCGGGCCCGGCATATACCCGATTGATCTCATGAGACTGCAAAGCTGCTATAATTTTCAGGACTTCCGCCGGCTGGCAAAACAGCGCCTGCCAGGCCCGATCTTCAACTATATCGATGGCGGCGCGGACGACGAGACGACGCTGCGGCGCAACACGGCGGCGTTCGAGGACTGCGATCTCGTCCCCAACGTCCTTGCCGGCGTCGGACAGGTCGACATGTCGGTCACCGTCATGGGCCAGAAGCTGGCGATGCCGGTCTATTGTTCGCCGACGGCTGTCCAGCGGCTGTTTCACCATAGCGGCGAGCGCGCCGTCGCTGCGGCGGCGGAGAAGTTCGGCACGATGTTCGGCGTCTCATCGCTCGGCACGGTCAGCCTGGAGGAAGTCCGCAAGCACAGGACGCCGCAGGTCTATCAGTTCTATTTCCACAGGGATCGCGGCCTGAACCGCGCCATGATGGAGCGCGCCAAGGCGTCCGGCGTCGAGGTGATGATGCTGACGGTCGACAGCGTCACCGGCGGAAACCGCGAGCGTGACCTGCGGACCGGCTTTTCCATCCCCTTTCGGCTTACGCTCGGCGGGATGATGCAGTTCGCGATCAAGCCGAGATGGGCCATCGACTATTTGACGCACGAAAAGTTCAGCCTGCCGCAGTTGGACGGCCATATCGATCTCGGCGGCGGAGCGCTTTCCATCAGCCGCTATTTCACGGAGATCCTCGATCCATCGCTGGATTGGAAGGACGTCGAAGACATGGTCCGCTTCTGGAACGGCCAGTTTTGCCTGAAGGGGATCATGAGCGTCGCCGATGCCAGAAAAGCCGTCGACATCGGCTGCACCGGCATCGTTCTGTCAAATCATGGCGGCAGGCAGTTGGACGGCTCGCGCAGCCCCTTCGACCAGCTGTCGGAGATCGTCGACGCGGTGGGCGACAGGATCGACGTGATCATCGACAGCGGCGTCCAGCGCGGCACGCATGTGCTGAAAGCCCTGTCGTTGGGCGCCAAGGCCGTCGGCGTCGGGCGCTACTATCTCTTCCCGCTGGCAGCCGCCGGACAGGCCGGCGTCGAACGGGCGCTCGGCCTGATGCGAACCGAGATCGAACGCGACATGCGGCTGATGGGATGCAGGTCGGTGGCAGAGCTTTCCAGGGGGAATGTGCGGTTTAGGTGAGGGGGCCGGGAAGTGGCGCACGGCATAAGCTTTTCGAAGTGCGAACACTATACGACCGGCCGCCGCTCCTGCCGTCCGTGTCGAAGACGGCCTCGCCGGAAACAGCATCCGTATTTCCGCCCAAGCTGCCGCTGCGTGTAACGCGCTGTTAACGCCGTTCGCGGCTGACAGGATGTTGGCGGCAGTTCGAAGGTGTAGCCTGCGTCTCGCTGTCAGTTGCGGAGGCGAAAATGAATTTGCTTCGGATTGCGCTCTTGTGCACGGCCATGATCGATCTTGGAATGCCGGCCGTTCGCGCTGAGGATCAGCCTGTGCCGCAGAACAATAAAGCCGCAACAACGCAGCCGCCCGTTCATTGTGAAGGCCAAAATTGTCTCCCGCCGGCGAAAGATCCCGTGCAGGAATGCACTGGCCAGGATTGCACTCCAGCTCCGCCGACTGAACCGGGTCCGGAGATTAAGCAGGCCGACTGAGCGGCATCAGCTGACGATCCCCTTTTTGGCATGGATAGCGCTCACGTCTCGCGACGTTCCGGCCACTGGCGCCGGTCACGGTCATAGTCGGGCGGCTATTAGCTCACCGCGCCCGAGAGGCCCCATTAGGCGGACCGTGCATTGGATTGATGGCGCTCCCGAAGAGGATGAAACTGGGAACTCGTATGTTATTGCTGCGCCTATCGATTTCTGAGATCACCGCTCGGAGCCGAAGGTCCGCCTTGCGCGCCATAAACTGTCCCTTGCCACCCCTGAACAGCCAAAATCGGATCCAACCGGTCATTCGTCAAGGGAAGCGAAGTGACCTCCATGCAGAATTCGAGCGCTCATCGGCGTTGGGCGCAATCCGGCCGCGGCCCTCCTGGGGCGAAAGTTCAGGGCAGCGGGATCGGCTTGTCGCTGAGTGTGCGCAAGTAGGCGATCAGGTCGACCCGTTCGGTCTCGTCCGGAACACCAGGCGTCTCCATGTAAACGCCCGGCGTGGTGAGCATGGGTCCGAAGAGATATCTGTTCAGATCCTCGTACGTCCATACACCCTCCCAGTCGAGCAAAGCGTCGGAGTAACGCATTTTTGCCACAGACGCCTTGTCACGACCGACGACGCTCCACAAGTTGGGTCCCGTCTTGGTCCCTCCCTGTGGCTCGGCATTGTGGCAACCGGCACACAGGCGGGTGAAGTAGGTTCGGCCTTTCTCGACATCGGCAGTAGCCAACTTCATCGAGATCGGAGCTGGTGTTGGCAAGACGACGCCGTGCGACATGAGATAGTCGGCAACTTCGCGTTGCCCCTTCAATTTTGCCAGATGGAGCGGTGTCTTGCCGTCCTTTGTCGTCGCATTCACGTCCGCGCCGGCCTCGACCAGTGCCTTCACGCAATCGAGGCAACCGGATATGACCGCGATGTGGAGTGCGTTTTCGCGGTTGCGGCGCGAATTTGGATTTGCGCCACCGTCCAGCAACAGATTGATCAGGTCGATCCTGCGTTTTGCCAAAGCCGGCATGAGCGCAGGCCCCAAAAGCGGCGTCGGGGCGGCGTTGACGTCGGCACCGCGTTCCATGAGCAGTTTTGCCGCCGCAAAATGCCCGCCCCTAACCGCAAGATAGAGCGGTGTCGCACCCCCGTCGCTCTCATCGACGCCGGCACCAGCGTCGAGCGCTGCCGTGATCCCCGCGACATCGCCCTTCATGGCGGCGTCGTGGATGGCGGCGGCATGCGATACAATCGGAACGAGTAGAAGCACCAACAGAATGAAAGGCAAGAACCCGCGCATTAGCGTCTCCCAAGGCAAGCCTGAGGACCCGGCACGATTTCAAGAGGGGCAGAGTTTAGTACGAATGCTCGATAGCGGCAACGCACGTGTGATCGAGTTCGCCGTCGCCGTGGCGGGCGGCGGCAGCGCATGCAGTCGCCTGCATGCAAGGCGGTCCTAAACATCAGCCGACCAGCCGTGGCTCATCCCTCATGGAGAAGTCGTTTCTCAGCGCCGGGAGTCCCGCAGATTTGCCGGTAACCGCTAAAGCGCCACCATGGTGGCAGTGATGAGCGGCTAAGCGGCCCATCGATGCCGGTGTATTGGGATGTGCATTACAAATGGCGCGCCCGAAGAGATTCGAACTCCTGACCCCCAGATTCGTAGTCTGGTGCTCTATCCAGCTGAGCTACGGGCGCGCAACAGGCCATGCTTTGCATAGCCCCGCGAACCGGTCCTGGCGACCGGCCGCGAATGTGAGCTGTTCCCTAGCGACTGAATTTGCGAAAAGCAAGCCGATCCTGGCCAAAAGTTTTGCCGTCACGTTTTGCCGTCATGCGCCGGCCGGCGAGGGCGAGCTCACGCAATACGGCGGCCGGGCCGATACGTCGTAGTCTCGGATCGGTCATTTGCCAATCGGAACGGTCCGTAACGAAACGAGCCGTTACACGGCGACCGAGCCGATAACCATTAGCGAATTGGAACGGTCCGTAACGAAACGGTCCGTTACGCCGGCCGGCGCAGACCGTTGCGGGCCTGGTCGAGCCGGACCGGCTGGTCGGGAATGGTGACCGCGAATGTGGTGCGGCCGCCGATGCTTTCGACCAGCTCCACCGTGCCGCCATGGGCGCGGATCAATTCGTGGGCGATCGCCAGGCCAAGGCCGGTGCCGCCGCTGCGGGCCGAGCCGCGAAATGCCGCGAACAGGTTTTCTCGCGCCTTCGGCGGCAGACCGGGGCCGGTGTCGGTGACGACGATGCGGCTGACGCTGCCGATGCGCTCGGCCGATATGGTCAGGCGGCGCACCACGGCGCTCTCGGTGTCGGCCGCCATCGCCTGCACGGCGTTGCGGCTAAGATTGGTGAGCACGCGGAACAGTTGGTCGGAATCGGCATCGACCTCGAGCACCGGATCGACGGCATTGACGAATTCGATGCCGCATTCGATGTCGAGCAGGCCCTGGACGTCTTCGACCAGTTGGCGCAGCCGCAGCCTGCGGCGCGACGGCGGCGGCTCCTGGGTGCGGCCGTAGGCAAGCACGCCCTCCGAATAGGACACGGCGCGGTCGAGCGCGCGCAGCAATTTTGGCGCGAACGCCTGCACGGTCGGGTCCTTGACCTGGCGCAGGCGGTCCGACATCAGCTGCGCCGAGGCGAGGATGTTGCGCATGTCGTGGTTGATCTTCGACACGGCCAGGCCGAGATCGGCCAGGTGCTTCTGCTCGGTCAGCATCTTTTGCAGCCGCTCCTGCATCTGCGACAGCTCGCGTTCGGCGACGCCGATCTCGTCGGCCCGGGCGGCGGGGTGAATGATGCGGCCGGGATCGTCGGGCGCCTCGGAAAAGGACAGCATCGAGCGTGTCATCGTCCTGATCGGACCTATCATGATCAGGTCTATCGCGGCGTAAACCAGCATGGCGGTGAACAGCGAGATCAGCAGCGAGACGAAGGCGACGTTGCGCGAATAGATCAGCATGGCATTGCGCAGGCGGTGGTCGGGCATGATCAGCTCGAATTCCTTGTCGCTGTCGCCGACCGGCCCGAAAACGCGCAGCATCCGCTTGCCGCCGAAAAACAGCGTGTCCAGCGCTCCGGTCATGCCCTTGATCATGCCGACATTGGCGATATCGATATGCTCGTCGACCTGCGGCGGCATTTCGGCCACGACCAGAAGCCGCGAGACGCCGCCGTCGCGCACGGCGATCGCCTTGGCGCCGATCGCCATCAGCACGTCGTTCTGGGCGGCACGCGACAGCGAGGCAGGTTCGCCCTGCACCAGGACGATGGAAACCGCGGCGGCCGTGCTCAGCCTCTCCTTCAGCCAACTCAGCCTGTAGCTGGCGATCCAGGGCACGAAGATGAGGATTTCGGCCAAGAGCACGAAGACGATGGTGAGCAGCAGCAGCTTGGTCGACAGGCCGCGCGCCAGCGGCACCCTGCGGGTCGCCGCCTTCGCCTGGGCGATGCTTTCCTCGGTTGCTGAGACTTCACTCATGCTCGTCGTCACGGCTGCCTGTCATCACGGCTGCTTGTCTTAAGGACTGCTCGTCTTCACGATCGCTTGATCGGGTGAGATTAGGCGATTGCGGCTTTTTTGCCAAATTCATCCTTGGTCGAAGCCGGACAAAGGGCCACAAGATTTCCCTGCCGGTCCGACAATGCCGGCCCGACGCGCTGGATTGACTTCCAAAACCCTTCTTTCTATAAGCCCGCTCACGCTCGGGCCATTCGTCCCGGCGCGGTTTCGATCGCGCCAAAACCGGCCCGGCAAAGCTCCTGTTACAAAGTGACAGAATCAAGAAGGGCCGCACCCCGCGGTATTTAAACAAATGAAGCGTACTTACCAGCCGTCCAAACTCGTCCGCAAACGCAGGCACGGTTTCCGTGCCCGCATGGCCACCAAAGGTGGCCGCGGCGTCGTCGCAGCCCGCCGCAACCGCGGCCGCAAGCGTCTCAGCGCCTGAGCACCAAGCGAGAGACAAGATCGTTGCCCGCAACCGGCAAGCCAACGGGTCCCCATCCCAAGCGGCTTCTGAAGCGCGCGGAATTCCTGGCCGTCCGCCGTGGCGAAAAGCGCCGCGGGCGGCTTTTCCTCGTCGAGGTCCTGGGCCGCGGCGACAGCGAAGGGCCGCGTGTTGGCTATACCGTCACCAGGAAGGTCGGCAATGCCGTCGTTCGCAACCGCATTCGGCGGCGGCTGAGAGAGGCCGTGCGTACGCATGCCGCGGATGACATGGCGCCGGGCAATGATTATGTCATCGTCGGGCGCGAAGACGTGCTTACCACTCCGTTCGGCCAGCTGAAGGCCGAACTCTCCCGCAGATTGCGTGGAACACGATAGGCCAAGGGCTTCGATGGAAAACAACCGCAACTTCTTCATCACCATCGCACTGTCGGTGCTGATCCTGGCGCTTTGGCAATATTTCTATGTGATGCCGCGCAGCGAGATGCAGCGCGAGGCCGCCCGCATCGAAGAACAGCGTGTGGCGGAGCAGAAGAAGGCCGCCCAAGGCACCAGCCCGGGAGCCAGCGAAACACCGGTGCAGCCGGGCGCCATTCCGAACGCACCTGGCGGCGACGCGGTAACGCCGGCCGGCCGCGAGCAGGCGATTGCCTCGACCAAGCGCGTGAAGATCGACACGCCGAGCCTCGAAGGCTCGATCAACCTCACCGGCGCGCGCCTCGATGATCTCAAGCTCAAGCACTACACAGAGACGGTCGACAAGACCTCGCCCGAGATCGCGTTGCTCAATCCGGCGTCCCTACCTAATGGCTATTTCGCCGAGATCGGCTTTTCCGGCACACCGGATGTCGGCAGGCTGCCCGGCCCAGACACCGTTTGGCAGACCGACGGCAATGCGACGCTGACACCGGCGACGCCGGTGACGCTGACCTTCACCAATGACAAGGGCCTGACCTTCAAGCGCACCTTCTCGGTCGACAGCCAATATATGTTCACCGTGTCCGACACTGTCCAGAACGGCGGCTCGGCACCTGCGACGTTGTCGAACTATGGCCGCGTCACCCGTTTCGACAAGCCGGCTATCGCCAGCACCTATGTGCTGCACGAGGGCCTGATCGGCGTTACCGGCAGCGAAGGCCTGCAAGAGTACAAATACTCCAAGGTCGAATCGGAAAGAGAATTCAAGCCAGGCAAGTCGACCGACGGCTGGCTCGGCATCACCGATAAATACTGGGCGGTGACCCTGGTGCCGCCGGGCGGCCGCGAATTTCAGCCCAAATTCTCTTATTTCGAGTTCAAAAGCGGGCCCCACCCGCATAGCTACCAGTCCGATTTCCTGTCCGATCCGGTCACGATCGCTCCCGGGCAGTCAACGACGGTAGAGTCGGAGATATTCGCCGGCGCCAAGGAAGTGTCGACGATCAACGCCTATGAAAAGGACCGTCATATTCGCCAGTTCGACCTGCTGATCGACTGGGGCTGGTTCTATTTCATCACCAAGCCGATGTTCTGGCTGATCGACACGCTTTACAAATTCTTCGGCAATTTCGGCCTGGCGATCCTCGCCACCACCGTCATCGTCAAAGCGCTGTTCTTCCCGCTCGCCAACAAGTCTTATGCGTCGATGGCGAACATGAAGAAGGTGCAACCAAAGATGCTCGAGATCCGCGAGAAATACGCGGACGACAAGATGAAGCAGCAGCAGGCGATGATGGAGCTCTACAAGACCGAGAAGATCAATCCGCTCGCCGGCTGCTGGCCTGTGGCGTTGCAGATCCCGGTGTTCTTCTCGCTCTACAAGGTGCTCTATATCACCATCGAGATGCGGCACGCGCCGTTCTTCGGCTGGATCCAGGATCTGGCGGCGCCGGACCCGACATCAATCTTCAACCTGTTCGGGCTGATCCCCGTAACCTTGCCGCACATGCTGATGATCGGCATCTGGCCGCTGATCATGGGCGTGACGATGTTCCTGCAGATGCGCATGAACCCGACGCCGCCGGACCCGACGCAGGCTGCGATCTTCACCTGGATGCCCGTGATCTTCACCTTCATGATGGCGGGTTTTCCGGCCGGGCTGGTCATCTACTGGGCCTGGAACAACACGCTGTCGATCCTGCAGCAGGGCGTGATCATGAAACGGCAAGGCGCCAAGATCGAATTGTGGGACAATCTGGTCGCGCTGTTCCGCAAGAAACCGTCGCCGGCGGAATAGCCGACGCTCCGATGATGCGAAACCAGAAAGCCCCGGTTCGTCCGGGGCTTTTTGCACAAGCAGCCGGCCTGGATTAAGCGATTGGTACTGCCGGACGGATCGCGCTATTTTGACCTGGCTGGCAGTTGCCCGACGGAGCTCGATATGACCGGACCCAATCCATCGATCAAGCATCCGATCCCGTTGCACACGCGCGTCGGCTTTCTGAAACCGCTGGTGACGGCGCCGAATATCGAGATCGGCGACTTCACCTATTATGATGACCCTGACGGACCCGACAAATTCGCCGAAAAATGCGTGCTGCATCATTATCCGTTCATCGGCGACAGGCTGATCATCGGCAAGTTCTGCGCCATTGCCGAAGGCGCGCGCTTCATCATGAACGGCGCCAATCATGCCATGTCCGGCTTTTCGACCTATCCGTTCAACATCTTTGGCCACGGCTGGGAAGAGGGTTTCGACCCGGCGACATGGTCGAAGGAGGTGCGTGGCGACACAATCGTCGGCAACGACGTCTGGATCGGCATGGAAGCGGTGATGCTGCCGGGCGTGAAGATCGGCGACGGCGCCATTGTCGCGGCAAAGTCGGTGGTGACGCACGATGTGCCGGCCTATGCGATCGTCGCCGGCAACCCGGCGAAGGTGGTGAAGATGCGCTTCGACGACAGGACCATCCGGCGGCTGCTGGCGCTGGCGTGGTGGCACTGGCCGGTGGAAAAGATCAGCCGCAATCTCGATGCCATTCGTGGCAGCAATATTTTTCTCCTGGAGGCAGCGGTTTGAACGCGTTGAGCAAGACCACGATCGGCATCGAATTGTTCACGCGAGCCTGGATCTTCATCCGCGGCGTGCCGGCGATGAAATTCCTGCCGCCGGAGGGACCGCCCGAGATCGCCTTTGCCGGCCGCTCCAATGTCGGCAAATCGTCGCTGATCAACGCGCTGGTCAACCAGAAGGGACTGGCGCGCACCTCCAACACGCCGGGCCGGACGCAAGAGCTCAACTATTTCGTGCCGGGCGGATTTTCGGGAGAAGGCGCCGACCTGCCGCCGATGGCGCTGGTCGACATGCCGGGCTATGGCTACGCCACGGCACCCAAGGAAAAGGTCGACGAGTGGACGAAGCTCGTGTTCGACTATCTCAAGGGCCGGGTGACGCTGAAGCGCGTCTACGTGCTGATCGATGCCCGCCATGGCATCAAGGCCAAGGACGACGAGGTGCTGTCGCTGCTCGACAAGGCGGCGGTGTCGTATCAGATCGTGCTGACCAAGACCGACAAGATCAAAGCGGCGGGGGTACCGCGGCTGATCGAGAAAACGCTCCAGAAGATCAAGAAACGCCCGGCGGCCTTTCCCTTCGTGCTCGCCACGTCGTCGGAAAAGAGCGAGGGCCTCGAGGAATTGCGTGCGGCGATCGTGCTCGCCGCCAATGGCGGATAGGCAACGGACTCCGACGGTTGGTCAGGCGAGACTGGAGGCTCGTTCCTGCTCTGCAAGCTGTTCGGTGCCATAGGCCTTCAGGAACACATCGACGCCCGACCTGACGATATGTTCGATCTCGGCCGCACTTGGCGCCTTGGTGCGATAGGCGAATATGCACTGGCGGAAAAGACCGGCCAGGCACAGCTCGGTGAACTGATAGGCGGCAAGCTCGACGTCGTCGATCTTCAGCAGGCCGCGTTCGATAGCCATGTTGAGGAAAACGACAACCCTGTCATGGCCGCGCTTCGGGCCGCGTTCGTAAAATCGCGCGCCAAGCTCCGGGATGCGTTCCGACGCGCCGATCACCGTCCGCTGCGCCAGGATGACCCTCGCCGAGGTGATCTTCATGGACAGCACGATGCCGAACTTCACCAGCGTCTGGCGAAGGTCGCCGATCTGGTCGAGCACCTCATACATGTTCTTGAAGATCGTGCCGCGCTCTTCCTCGATCAGCGCTTCGAACAGCTCTTCCTTGTTGGCGAAGTAGACATAGATGGTGCCCTTGGACACGCCGGCCTCGCGGGTGATGTCGTTCATCGACGCGGCTTCGAAGCCCTTGTCGATGAAGACACGGCGCGCACCGTCGATGATCTGGCTGCGCTTGACCGGGTCTTGCCCCGCGGCCGGGCGGCCGCGCGGCAGACTGTCCAGCAGATCGCACTGGTCCTTGCCAGCGCTGGGCAATGGGCCTGAATCAGGCAAAGGAGCGGCCTTGGGGGCTTCGGCCATAATGTCACACCTCGTAAAATAATTCGAACCATCCGGTTCGATTGCTCTTGATATGGTCCTCTTTAAGCGCTAAGTCAACGTCGAGATCGAACCGAACGGTTCAGTCTGATGAAGTTCAGCGCCAGTTAATTTAGAGAGATATCATGTCCTCGAACGCGCCCACCAGTGCCGAAGTCCGCCCTTTCCCCAACGCCAAGGTCCAGCCTGCGATCGAAGCGCCGGAAGCCCCTCTCAAGCCCGCCGACGTCACCCCGCTGGCTCCCGCCAAAAAGAAGCGCTCGATGCGCTCGATGTTGCTGCCCACTATTGGCCTGGCCCTGCTGGGCGCCGGCGCCTGGTATGGCTATAATTACTGGACCGACGGGCGCTTCATGATCACGACCGACGACGCCTATGTCCAGGCCGACACGGCGTTCATCTCGCCAAAAATCTCGGGCTATGTCGATCAGGTCAAAGTGACCGAGAACCAGCAGGTGAAGGCCGGCGACCCGCTGCTGATCGTCGATGACGGTGACTACAAGATAGCCGTTGCCCAGGCCGAGGCGCAGATCGCCACGTTGAGCAAGACGCTCGACCGCATCGATGCCCAGACCGACGCGGCGCGCGCCTCGCTCAAGCAGGCACAGGCGCAGAAGACCGCCGACCAGGCCGCGGCCGACAATGCCAAGCGGGCTCAGGTTCGTGCCGCCCAGTTGCTCAAGACTCGCGTCGGCACCCAGGCCCAGCTGGACGATGCCCAGACGGCGGTCGAGCAAGCCAATGCCGCGCTTGCCGGCGCCGACGCACAGATCGCGGCGGCTCAAGCCAATATCGGCGTGCTCCAGGCGCAGCGCGCGGAATCGGCCAGCACGCTGGCCTCGCTGCAACTTGCCCATGACAAGGCGGTGCGGGATCTGTCCTTCACCGTGTTGCGCGCACCCTATGACGGCGTGGTCGGCAACCGCTCGGTCGAGCAGGGCGACCTGATCAGCCCCGGACAGAAGCTCGCCGTCATCGTACCAATGGACAAGCTCTACATCGTCGCCAACTTCAAGGAGACCCAGCTTGCCCGGCTGGTGCCTGGTGAAAAGGTCAGAGTGTCGGTCGACGCGATCGACGGCCAGGACATCGAGGGTACCGTGTCGTCGCTGGCGCCGGCTTCGGGAGCAGTGTTCTCGCTGCTGCCGCCGGAGAATGCCACAGGCAATTTCACCAAGGTGGTGCAGCGCGTTCCGGTTCGCATCGATGTGCCCGCGGATGTGCTGAAGACGGGCAAGCTGCGCGCCGGCCTGAGCGTCGTCGTCGCCGTCGACAGCCGCACCGCGCCTTCGGCATCGAAGTAAAGCGGAACCGGGAGCAAAGGTCATGGCGACCGCAACCCTGACTGCAGGATCGACACCGGCGCCAGCCATGCCGGTGCCGGTTGACCACATCTCGACACGCCGCGTCATCGCCTTCCTGGCAATGGTGTTCGGCATGTTCATGGCCATCCTGGACATCCAGATCGTCTCGGCCTCGCTGGCCGAGATCCAGGCGGGCCTGAGTGCCAGTTCGGACGAGATTCCGTGGGTGCAGACGGCCTATCTGATTGCCGAGGTGGTGATGATCCCGCTGTCGGGTTTCCTCAGCCGGATGCTGTCGACGCGCGTGCTGTTCACGATCTCGGCGGCAGGGTTCACCGCGGCCAGCGCGCTGGCCGCGACCGCAACCAATATCGACCAGATGATCGTCTACCGCGCCGTGCAGGGCTTCATCGGTGGCGGCATGATCCCGAGCGTCTTTGCAGCCGCCTTCACCATCTTCCCACCGTCGCGCCGTGCCGTCGTCTCGCCGATGATCGGCCTGGTGGCGACCTTGGCGCCGACTATCGGCCCGACCGTCGGCGGCTATATCAGCCACGCCATGTCCTGGCACTGGCTGTTCCTGGTCAACGTCGTGCCCGGCATTCTGGTGACGACGGCCGCCTGGTCGCTGATCGACTTCGACAAACCCAATCTCAAGCTGTTCAGCAAGTTCGACTGGTGGGGGCTTGCCGGCATGGCCGCCTTCCTGGGCTGCATGGAATATGTGCTGGAGGAAGGCCCCAACAACGACTGGCTGCAGGATCAGGCGGTGCTCGTCTGCGCCATCATCATGACCTTCGGCGCGGTGCTGTTCTTCTGGCGCGTGTTCACCGCCGAGGAGCCGATTGTCGATCTGAGGGCCTTCAGCAATATCAATTTTGCCTTCGGCTCGCTGTTCTCCTTCGTCGTCGGAATCGGCCTCTACGGTCTGACCTATCTTTATCCGGTGTTTCTGGGGCGCATCCGCGGCTACGATTCGATGATGATCGGCGAGGCGCTGTTCGTCAGCGGCCTGGCCATGTTCTTCACCGCGCCGATCTCCGGCATCCTGTCGAACAAGATGGACCCGCGCATCATGATGATGATCGGCTTCTTCGGCTTCGCCACCGGGACCTGGTGGATGACGCATCTCACCGCCGACTGGGATTTCTATGAACTGCTGATCCCGCAGATCCTGCGCGGCTGCTCGATGATGCTGTGCATGGTGCCGATCAACAACATTGCGCTCGGAACCTTGCCGCCGGAGCGGCTGAAGAATGCGTCTGGCCTGTTCAACCTGACCCGCAATCTCGGCGGCGCCGTCGGCCTGGCCGTCATCAACACCGTGCTGATCGACCGCAATGCCTTCCACTACGCCAGGCTCTCCGAGCACGTGCAATGGGGAAGTGCCGCTGCGCAGCAGAAGCTGCAGAACATGACGGTCAACTTCGAGCAGACCGCCGGGCTCGACGCCTCCAAGGCGGCCATCTCCAAACTGTCAGGCATGGTCCAGCAGCAGGCGTCGCTGCTGTCGTTCATGGACGTATTCTTCATGCTGACGGTTTTGTTCGCGACGCTTGGGCTCTTCACCCTGGTGATCCGCAAGCCAGCCGCTCAGGGCGGCGGTGGCGGAGGCCATTGAGGCGCGCTGGATCCCCCGCCTGGCGCCCTCGCGCATGACCCCGAAAAGCGATTTTCGGGGTCATGCGCAAAATCAACCATTACGAGTCCGCTCGCGCTCGGACAAAGTCAGGGGCGCAACCGTCCTCAGGCCGTCGCCGGCTTGAAGGTCAAGGCGACGCCATTGATGCAGTGTCGCAACCCGGTAGGCGGCGGGCCGTCGTCGAAGACGTGGCCGAGATGGCCGCCGCAGCGGCGACAATGGACCTCGGTGCGGGTCATGCCCAACGACCTGTCCACGGTCTTGCCGATGGAATTCGGGATTTCCTGCCAGAAGCTCGGCCAGCCTGTGCCGGAATCGAACTTGGTTTCAGACGAATAGACCGGCAGGTCGCAGCCGGCGCAAGCGAAGATGCCTTTGCGGTGCTCGTTGAGCAGCGGACTGGTGCCCGGATATTCCGTGCCCTCCTTGCGTAGCACATTGAAGGCCGCGTCGGACAGGATGGCCCGCCACTCGGCTTCGGTCTTGGTAACCTCGAAAGTCTCGGCCGCGCGTGCATCCTGGGCTCCGCCCATGCGCAGCGCGGTGGCGCCTGCGACAACGCCAATGGCTGCCGCACCACTCAAAAGAAGCTCGCGACGGTTCATGGCCATTTCCTCCTGTTGCTGCTTGTGCCAAATTCGACCGCCACACGGAAATCAAAAGCCGGTGACGATCGCTGTCCTCAAAGCGGGACTCCGCGCCTGTCCACATCTTGCGTGAACGGCGCGGAGCGTGCGCAGGGAGGCCCTTAGCGATATCTTCGCCGGCAGCGTGCGTTTGTTACATCTTCGGCAGGAGAACCTTGTCGACGACGTGGATGACGCCGTTGGACTGCTCGACATCGGCGATCGTCACATTGGCGACGTTGCCATTTTCGTCGGTCACGGTGACCTTGCCGCCGTCGGCCTTGAGCGACAGTTCGCAACCACCGACCGTCTTGACCTTATGGGTGCCGCCGTCATCCTTGACCATCTTGGCGACGTCGGCGGCCATCGCCTTGGCGCCGATGACATGGCAAGTCAGTATCTTGACGAGCTTGTCCTTGTTTTCAGGCTTGAGCAGCGTCTCCACCGTGCCGGCCGGAAGTGCCGCAAAGGCCTCGTTGGTCGGCGCGAATACGGTGAAAGGGCCGGCGCTCTGTAGCGTGTCGACCAGGCCGCCAGCCTTGACGGCAGCGACCAGCGTCGTGTGGTCCTTCGAGTTGACCGCATTTTCGACGATGTTTTTCTGGGCATACATGGCGGCGCCGCCGACCATCGGATTTTGGGCATAGGCAATGGTGACGAGCGCAGAAATGGCGACCGTGCCGGCAAGCAAAAGGGTGGCGAATTTACGCATGATTTCAATCTCCTCGGGTTATCATTCCCCTCATTCGGGAACGCAAGGAGATACGCGATAGAAATGCCGGAGTTTCGTCCTCTCCGCAAAAATATTGCGTCGCTGCAATTTGTCCGGCGCGGATCGACAGCCGCCAACACGCTTTGCAGGCGTTTAAATCGCGGGAGATAGATTTCAGGTCTGCTTCCAGAGATGAGAAGCGGTCAGATGCTCTTCAGATCGCCCGCTGCGACCACCGGTCCAGTCGGCTGGCCGGTCGGTGAACCGCCGGCAGGCTCAACGCTGACCGCAAGCACGGCGCCTTGCGCCAATTTCTCCTGGACGGCGGGCGGGATGGCCAGATGCGCTGTCGCACCGGCCGGGATGGCGCCCATCGACACCGGCGCATTCTTGCCTTCGATCATCCACAACTCGAAGTCCTTGCCGGCGGCCCGCTCGCCGGAAACGTGGGAAAGACCGACCTCGTGACGGGCGGCATCGTAGATGACGAGATATTTGACGTCGCTGCCTTCGGCCGCCAGCGAGGCGACAAGCCGCGCCTGCGGCGGTTCGGTGGGCGGGCGGAAGTAGGGCACGGCGATGTAGATCGCCAGCGCCGCAATGGCGGCGGCGGCAACACCGCGCCAGAAGCCAAGGCTCGACCAGAGGCCGGCGCGCGGCTCTGCAGCGAACAGCCGGCGGTCCAATGCTTCCTTGACCCCTGATCGGAGGCTCTGTCTCCGGATAGGCGGCCGCCATCGGCGAAAGATGCGCCTCCCAGGCATCGACAAGGCGTGCGAAGGCGGCGTCCGCATCGATGCGGCGCGACGCGATCTCCCGTTCATCGGCGGCCAGAACGCCAAGAACGTATTCGGCGGCGAACAGGTCGTCGCCCCCACGTTCCGGTCCATTGTCGTCAGCCAGCGTCATCTTTCCAGGCATTCTCTCAGTTTCAACAAGCTGCGACGCAGCCAGGTCCGCATCGTGTTCAGCGGTACGCCACAGCGCTCCGCCAGTTCGGCATAGCTTTTGCCATCCAGATAGGCGCCCCGGACGGCCGCCGCCCGGTCCTTCTCCAATTCCTCGAGACAATGGTAGATGCGTCCGGACTCACCGCCCGCCACGGCCATGGCCTCCGGCCCCGGCGCCGGATCGGCCACGTCGAGCGCGGCATCGATATAGGCGGCAGGCTCTCGCCGCGCCCTGATCCGATCGATCGCATGATTGCGCGCAATGGCCACCAGCCAGGAGATCGGGCTCAGATCCGAAACTGCGAAACGGTCCGCCTTCGTCCATATCTTGACGAAGACCTCTTGAAGCGCCTCTTCTGCATCTCCCCGATCCTTCAATACACGAAGGCAGACGCCGAAAAGTTTCGCGCTGGTCTGCCGGTACAGCAGATCGAACGCAGCCCGGTCCTTCATCGAAGTCCGGACAATCAGGTTGCTGATGTCCTGCGGCGTCATCGGCCGCCAAATTAGGCGATTGCAATGTATTTGCAACGACTGAAATGGTCTTGCGCACCGGCAGCGCCAGCCTCGATTGCCAATGAAATCGCCGCCCGCTAGCTTGCCATGAGCGGGAGGGCGACCATGTCGATCGAGCGGGTTCTGTGGGAGCATGACGCGACCGGCCAGGCCGCACTCGTGCACAAGGGAGAGATCACACCGCAAGATCTCGTCGATGCGGCGATCGCCCGGGCCGAGGCCACCCGGCCGGAGATCAACGCCATCGCCGAACCGCTTTTTGAGGCGGCGCGGGCGCGAGCGAGAACCGTCGACCACAAGCTGCCGCTTGCCGGAGTGCCCTTTGCCTTGAAGGACCTCGGCATCGCCATGAAGGGCGTGCCGACGCATGGCGGCAGCCGCATTCCGGCTTACACCCCCGATTTCAACTCGGTCATGACGGATCGCTATCTGGCCGCCGGCCTGATCCCGATCGCCACCAGCACCGCACCCGAACACGGGTTGAGGCTGGTGACCGAGTCGGTGGCTTACGGCGTCACCCGCAACCCATGGGACACCGCGCACACGACCGGCGGTTCCTCGGGCGGTGCGGCTGCGCTGGTCGCGGCCGGCATCGTGCCGGTGGCGCATGCCTCGGATGGCGGCGGCTCGATCAGGGTGCCTGCAGCCTGCACCGGGCTGGTCGGGCTGAAAACCTCGCGCGGCCGTGTGCCCTTGACGCCGCTCGTCACCGAAAGCTGGTACGGCTTCGTCGTCGACCATGCGTTGGCCCGCTCGGTGCGCGATACGGCCCTGCTGCTCGACCTGACCCACGGGCCCGACCCGCTGTCGCCCTACGCGGCACCGTCGCCGAACGGCAGTTTCGCCGCGGCGGCCGGGCGCGATCCGGGCAAGCTCAAGCTCGCCTTCTATCGAAAATCGCCGCTCGGCCTGCCGATATCGGAAGAGACGTTGAAAGCTCTGGATGCGGCGATTGCGCTGGCGCGCGAAGGCGGACACAGCGTCGAGGAGATCGACCTGCCCTATATCGATCGCGATTTCATCGCCGATTTCTCCAGAACCGTCGCCGCGGCGGTGGCCGGTACGATGCGTGGCGAGGCCTTGCGCGTCGGCCGCTCCATCTCAGGCGACATCGAACGCGCCACGCGCGTGATGAGCCGGTTCGGTGAAATCCTCTCGGCCGGCGAAATCTATGCCGGCCTGCAGCGGCTGCACGCAACCTCGCGCCGGCTTATCACCGAAACCGCGCATTATGATGCAGTGCTGATGCCTGTCATCGCGCACCCGCCGCTCGCCTGCGGCACCATGGACCCGAAAGGCGCCGACGAATTCATCGAGAATGTCCTGGACAGACTGCGCCTGGCCGGCCTGCTGAAGTTCAAGCCGCTATTCGGCCAGCTGATGGACAAGAGCCTTTGGTTCACCCACTGGCCGGCGATCCAGAACGTCAGCGGGCAACCGTCGATCACGCTTCCGGTCTACGTCACCGATGCCGGCCTGCCGCTCGGCGTCCAGGCCGCCGGCCGCCCCGGCGATGAGGAAACGCTTTTGTCGTTCGCCGCGCAGATGGAAAAGATCTCCGGATGGCTGGGACGGCGCGCGCCGCTGCAGGTGCCGGCATAGACCATGATCCCGAAAGGTGGGAACCGGTTTTCGGACAAGATCATGGTCAAACAAATAGTAGTACCGATTTGACCGATCATGACAGCAAAGCCGTTTGCCCCCTCGCCCAATTCCCGCTAAGACGCCGCCGTTCATGCCAAGCTGGGAACCACGCCGATGACGGATGTCGCCGCCACCGCCGAAATGCAGGCCGCGTTGCTTTCAAGGGCGCTGCCCTATATGCAGCGCTACGAGAACAAGACGGTCGTGGTGAAATATGGCGGCCACGCGATGGGCGACATCGCGCTCGGCAAGGCTTTCGCCCGCGACATCGCACTGCTCAAGCAATCCGGCGTCAACCCGATCGTCGTGCATGGCGGCGGGCCGCAGATCGGCGCCATGCTCAGCAAGATGGGCATCGAATCCAAATTCGAGGGCGGCTTGCGTGTCACCGACCAGAAGACCGTCGAGATTGTCGAGATGGTGTTGGCCGGTTCGATCAACAAGGAGATCGTCGCGCTGATCAATGCCGAGGGCGAGTGGGCGATCGGCCTGTGCGGCAAGGACGGCAACATGGTGTTTGCCGAAAAGGCGCGCAAGACCATGATCGATCCGGATTCCAACATCGAGCGGGTGCTCGACCTGGGCTTCGTTGGTGAGCCTGTCGAGGTCGACCGTACATTGCTCGACCTCCTGGCACGATCCGAAATGATCCCGGTGCTGGCGCCGGTGGCGCCCGGCCGCGACGGCCATACCTACAACATCAACGCCGACACTTTTGCCGGCGCCATCGCCGGCGCCTGCCAGGCGACGCGCCTGCTGTTCCTCACCGATGTGCCCGGCGTGCTCGACAAGAACAAGAAGCTGATCGACGAGCTGACCGTGGCCGAGGCCAAGGGCCTGATCAAGGACGGCACGGTCTCGGGCGGCATGATCCCCAAAGTCGAGACCTGCATCGAGGCGATCGAGCGCGGCGTCGCAGGCGTCGTCATCCTTAACGGCAAGACGCCGCATGCGGTGCTGCTCGAGCTGTTTACCGAACACGGCGCCGGCACGCTGATCGTGCCGTGAGGCCGGGTGTCTGAGGGACTCAAGCGTTTGGCGAAATAGCAGTCACGGACTGACGCGGCAGGCGTTCGACAACCATCGATTCCTCTTCCTCGTCTTGCGGCGCGCCCCAGAATTCGGCGAGCGTCGGGCCATTTTTCAGGCGGCGGTCGCGGACCAGAAAGCCCCAGACTTCGCGGAACCAGACGCGGCGGCCCATTTTGGTGTACCAGCGCATCGAATGCCGTTGCTCCGGATCCTTGTGGAACAGGATACGCACCAGCGCCTTGGGCCGCGACTGCACGGCCAATTCGATCAGCTTAACGGCGAAGAACAACATCCACGGCTGGAGGCGGGTCATCTGCAGCACCTGGTGCTTGTAGTCCCACAGGCGGGCGTCCAGCTGGATCACCTTGCGGTCCCTGGCAATCCTGAAGAACGGCGTCCAGCGATGCGGCGTCACATAGAGCGCCTGGATCTGGTCGGGATCGTAGGCGATCAGCTGGCGGAAGCCTCGCCAGAGGTCGCGAAAGCCTTCGTCCTCGAAACCGGCCACCCAGGTTGCCATCGACAGAATGCCGTTGCGGCGCAGCAGCCGTATCGCCTCGCGATCGGATGAGGTGCTGCCGCCCTTGCGGATCAACTGGAGCGTCTGCTCGTCGGTATTTTCCATGCCAAGCAGCCAGCGGATGATGCCGGCCTTGCGATAGAGATGCAGGCTGCCGGCGTCGCGGACGATGTCGTCGGCGCGGGTGGAGCCGACGATCAGCACCGGCACGTTCTCAGCGATCATCGCATCGAGAAAGGCGCGCCAGGCTTTTTTGGACGAGGTCGGGTTCTCGTCGGCAAGGTTGATCAGCTCGACGCCATGCTCGCGGTATAGCCAGGCAATCTCCCGCGCGAACTTCACGGGGTCGCGGTGACGCCAGCGCGTCCAGAAGCCGCGCTGGCCACAATAGTTGCACAGATGCGGACAGCCTCGCGAGAACTGCATGACCACTGCGCGCTTGCCGCCCCAATAGCTGTAGCGACTGAAGTCGATCAGTTCCCAGCCGATGCGGTAGTCGTCTAGGTTGGCGATCGTCAGTGCCGGGCAGGTGGCAAAGGGCCGGCGCAAATCGTCAGGAAAGGCGATGCCCGCCACGTCCGACAGCGGCTTGCGTTTCTCCAGCGCTTCGATCAGCGCGACGATGGTCGCCTCGCCCTCGCCGCGCACGATGAAGTCGAAGGCATCCGTTTCGGCCAGTATGTCGCGCCAGTGATAGGTCGGAAACACGCCGCCGTAGATCAGGATTGTCGCTGGATCGATGTCCTTGACCATGCCGGCGATCAGCAGGGCTGTCGGATGTGCAGAGGTCGAGCCGGAATGGCCGATCAGAATGCAGTCGGGATGGTCGCTCAAGGCGTCCCGGACCAGCGTGGCAAGCGGCATCGGCCCGAATTCGGCGTCCACAAGCCGCACTTGATGTCCCGCGTCGATCAGCGGGCCGCCCAGTGCCAGCAAACCGAGCGGCGGCAGATGGTCGTCCGGCACACGGCTGCCGATGGCGGAATGCGGCGGGTTGATCAGGACGATTTTCATGGCGGGCCTTATGCAATGGCGGTCCGCATGTCGTAGTCGGCGATCTAGCTCTGGAGATTGGCCAGCTTCAGCAGTTTGTGTGCAGCTTTTCCGCAGAACTACCTATCGTCTGAGATGCGCAAGCGGGACATGGCCAGGCCCCTTGATGTTCTGCAGCACAAGCTGGGTGTGGACGTCGCGCACGCCTTCGAGCCGCATCAGCCGGTGCATGACGAAGGCATTGAGCTCGTCGACCGACGGCACCATGACATGCAGCAGGAAATCATGGTCGCCGGTCATGGTCCAGCATGAGGACACCTCGTCCATGCGCTGGACGGCGGCGATGAAGCTCTCGGGCGAGCCGTCGCTGTGGCTGGTCAGGCGCACCTGGATGAACACCTCGACCATCAGCCCGACGGCGCGACGGCTGAGCACCGCGGCGAAGCGCTTGATGATGCCCGCCTGCTGAAGAGCTTCGAAGCGCCGCGCGCAAGGTGTCGTCGACAGGCCGATCTGCTGCGCCAGTTCGGATACCGGCTTGCGCCCGTCGCGCTGCAGGATGTCGAGCATCTTGATCTCGAATTCGTCAAACTGAGGCATTTTCACTCTCCCAAAGCTTGATCGTGGAGTCTTTTACCTCCAACCCCGCATTTGAGCCACCATCAAAGCTGATTTGCCTCGCGCGATCCGGCTAAAATTGCCGACAATTCGCTGATCATGATTTCCAGGGAGAGCAGCCATGACCATGAACGTTGCCGATTATGCCCGCGAATGCGCGGCGCGAGGCCTCCGCGGCGATTATTCGGTCTGCCGTGCCGATTTCACCGTGGCGCAGGGCTACAATTATAGCGACGAAGAACAGGCGGTGTGGCGCACGCTGTGCGACCGCCAGACGAAGCTGACCAGGAAGCTCGCCCATCACTCCTATCTCGATGGCGTTGCGGCGCTCGGCCTTCTCGACAAGATCCCGGATTTCGGTGAAGTCAGCGAGAAGCTGCGCAAGCTCACCGACTGGGCGATCGTCGCCGTGCCGGGGCTCATCCCCGCCCAGCCGTTCTTCGACCACCTCGCCAACCGCCGGTTCCCGGTCACCAACTGGCTGCGAACCCAAAAGGAGCTCGACTACATCGTCGAGCCCGACATGTTCCACGATTTCTTCGGTCACGTGCCGATCCTGACGCAGCCGGTCTTTGCCGACTTCATGCAGATGTATGGCAAGAAGGCCGATGGCGTGATTGCGCTCGGCGGCGACGAGATGATCACCAGGCTTTACTGGTACACCGTCGAATACGGGCTGATACGCGAGCCGGGCCAGCCGCTGAAGGCTTTCGGCGCCGGGCTGATGTCATCCTTCACGGAGCTTCAGTTCGCGGTCGAAGGCGGCGAGGCGCACCATGTCCCCTTCGACCTGGAAACCGTAATGCGCACCGGCTACGAGATCGACAAGTTCCAGCGTGCCTATTTCGTGCTGCCGTCGTTCGACGCCCTGCGTGATGCTTTCGAGACCGCCGATCTTGCGGCGATCGTGGCGCGCCGCAAAGGCGAGCCGGCGCTCGATCCGGCAAAGGTCTGAAAGGTCAGTTCTTGTTAGCGACCGCCAAGGCTCAGGCGGCTTCGGAAATATCGCGGTCGATGATCGACAGATTGCGGCCGCGATGCTTGGCCTCGTAAAGCCGCTGGTCGGCGGCGCGCATCAGCTCCGACACTGCGGCGTCCCTGCCGCAGGTGATGCCGCCAATACTGACTGTCAGCGGAACCGTTCGTTCGTCGACGGGCCGGAAACGGATACGCTCGACTTCACGCCGGATGCGCTCGGCGACGCGCCTGGCCTCGGTTCGGTGGCGCCGATCAGAAGGGCGCAGAATTCCTCGCCGCCGATGCGTCCAAGCACGTCGCCGCTGCGCACGCCACGCTCTATCGCGTTTGCGATCAGGAGCAACGCATCGTCGCCGATCAGATGGCCGTAGCTGTCGTTGATGGTCTTGAAATGATCGGCATCGATGATCAGCAATGCCCCGCGATCGAATTTACGCCGGGAGCCGTCGAGCGCGGCAAAGAAGCTTTCGCGGTTGAGCATGCCGGTCATGTCGTCGCGGCTCGCCTTTTCCGCCAAGCGCCTGTGCGCGGCGGCTAGTTGGGCATGGGCGCGGGCGAGCTCGCGATGCGCGGTCTGCAACCTTTCGCCCTGCCAGAACGTATAGGCGCCGACGCCCCAGGCAAGCGCGAGCGGGCATACGGTGGATGTCAGCCAGATGGTGCGATTGATCGGAAAACCCATTGCCGGCACGACGATCAGCGTCAGCAAAAGCGAGACCGCGACAGAGGCGAAAGCGATGGCGGCAGATTTTAGAAATATGCGGTTCATCGCTTGCTCCCACTGGTCCGTGTTGGTTCCAGCAAAGCGCTGAATGTCACCTTTCGGTGATGCTTAAGATTTTAATTATGGCGCCATTTTCACCACCCAGAGCGCGCATAGGTTGTGGATAAACCTCCTGTTAGAAAGATCGTTTCGTGCCATAAGGACGGTATGACCACACTTCCCGACCCCGCCCGCTTTGCCCATGTCACCGACTGGGTGTTCGATCTCGACAACACGCTTTATCCGCACCATTCGAATCTATTCTCGCAGATCGATGTGAAGATGACCGCCTACGTCGGAGAATTGCTGACGCTGCCGCGCGAGGAAGCACGCAAGCTGCAAAAGGAGCTCTACCGCGAATACGGCACGACGCTGAACGGATTGATGACGCGCCACGGCATCGACCCCGATGATTTTCTCGAGAAGGTCCACGACATCGATTATTCCTGGCTGGTTCCAGATCCCGTCCTCGGCACCGCCATTCGCCAGCTTCCCGGCCGTAAATTCATCTTCACCAACGGCGATCGCCGGCATGCCGAACGCACCGCGCGGCAGTTGGGCATTCTCGAGCATTTCGACGATATTTTCGATATCGTCGCAGCCGGACTGAACCCCAAGCCGGCGCGGCAATCCTACGAGAAATTTGCCGAACTCCACGCCGTTACCGGGCAAAATGCGGTGATGTTCGAAGACCTCGCCCGCAACCTGTCGGTGCCGAAATCGCTGGGCATGACCACGGTGCTGGTGGTGCCGCGCAATTTCGAGCCGACCTTCTCGGAAATCTGGGAACGCGACCCGGCCAACGAGGACGATGTGGACTTCGTCACCGACGATCTCGCCGGCTTTCTCACGGCGATAGTCGTAAGGGAGTAGGGGAGTAGGGGGAAATTGACCTGAAAAGCGGCGGCTGCGATCACCTATTCCCTACTACCTTACTACCTTACTCCCTTACTCCCCTACTCCCCTAACTTGTAGAAACGGCTGACGATCCCCCAGGCCTCATCGGCGGTGTCGACGAAATCGATGATATCCTGGTCGCCGGGCGTGATCGTGCCTTGCTCGGCGAGGAAATCGAGGTCGATCGCCTTTGCCCAGAAAGCCTTGCCGAACAGAATAACCGGCACACGTTCCATGCGGCCGGTCTGGATCAGGGTCAGCGTTTCGAAGAACTCGTCCATGGTGCCGAAGCCGCCGGGAAATACCGCAACGGCCTTGGCACGCATGACGAAATGCATCTTGCGGACCGCGAAATAGTGGAAGTTGAAGCAGAGTTCCGGCGTCACGTAGGCGTTTGGCGCCTGCTCGTGCGGCAGCACGATATTGAGACCGATCGACGGGGCGCCAACATCGTCGGCGCCGCGATTGCCAGCCTCCATGACGCCGGGCCCGCCGCCGGTCACCACGACGAATTCGCGATAATACGAGGTGGCCGACTGCTGTGAGCAGAGGCGGGCGAATTTGCGCGCCTCCTCGTAATATTTGCTGTTTTGCTCGAGGTTCTTCTTCTGCGTCTCGTTCTTGGCCGCCCAGGCTTCGCCGCCGGGCTCGGGAATGCGGGCGCCGCCGAACAGGATGACGGTCGATTGGATGCCGCGCTCGGCCAGGATCATCTCCGGTTTCAGCAGTTCGAGCTGCAGCCTGACAGCTCGCAACTCGCGCCGCGTCATGAAATCGGGATCGTTCCAGGCCAGCCGATATGTCTCCGCGCGCGTTTGCGGCGTGTCCGGCACGCTTCTCGACCGCTCCAGATCCTCGTCCGAATGCGGCAGCGGCGTCCATCCCGCCTTTTCCATGGGAGTCATATTTGCTTTACCCGTCCAATCATTCACTTGCGCCGTCCCGTGACGCTGCCGCGATTGACCCTCCCCAAGCCTTCACATAGGGTCCGCGCGACTTTCAAACAGGTTAAGGCGCCGGCCCTTAACAGCTTGGTAATGGAGCGAATTCATGTCGAAGCCCGATCTCGCGAGCCTCGAGGAGATTATCGAGAACGCCTTCGAGGAACGCGACACGATTTCGACCGCAACCCGCGGCGAGACGCGCGAGGCCATCCAATCGGCGCTCGACCTGCTCGACCGGGGCGTCGCCCGCGTTGCCGAGCGGCAGACCGACGGCAAATGGCACGTCAACCAGTGGCTGAAGAAAGCGGTGCTGCTATCCTTCCGGCTTACCCCGATGGAGATCATAAAGGGCGGTCCCGGTCAGGCAGTATGGTGGGACAAGGTGCCCTCGAAATTCGATGGCTGGAGCGCCGTCGATTTCGAGAAGGCCGGCTTCCGCGCCGTGCCGTCGTCGATCGTGCGCCGCTCCGCCTATGTCGCGCCCGGCGCCGTGCTGATGCCGTCCTTCGTCAATGTCGGCGCCTATGTCGACAGCGGCACCATGGTCGACACCTGGGCTTCGGTCGGCTCCTGTGCCCAGATCGGCAAGAATGTGCATCTGTCGGGCGGCGTCGGCATCGGCGGCGTGCTGGAGCCGATGCAGGCCGGCCCAACCATCATCGAGGACAATTGCTTCATCGGCGCCCGTTCCGAAGTGGTCGAAGGCTGCATCGTGCGCGAGGGCTCGGTGCTCGGCATGGGCGTCTTCATCGGCCAGTCGACCAAGATCGTCGACCGCGCCACCGGCGAGATCTTCTACGGCGAAGTGCCGCCTAATTCCGTCGTCGTCGCCGGATCGTTGCCGGGCAAGCCTTTTCCAAACAACGAGCCGGGCCCCAGCCTCTACTGCGCCGTCATCGTCAAGCGGGTCGACGCCAGGACCCGTTCCAAGACCTCGATCAACGAATTGCTGCGCGATTGATCTTCCCAAGAACGGATGCACCGGGTTGACTGACAAACCTCAATTCCTGTGGCTTTTCTTCAGCCTTTCCGGGCGAGTGAATCCGAGCGCTTACGTTTTGGCTGGCCTCTTGCCGGTCATCGTTCAACTCTTTCTGCTCTACCAATTCGCACGAACGCCGTTAGGCACTGCCGCGAGCCAGTACTGGGCGCTCGCCTTATGGATCGGTATGTTCGTCTCGACATGGTCGACCTTTGTGCTAACGGCGAAGCGGTTCCATGATTTCGGCAAGCCTACCTATTACGCATTGGTCTCTCTCATTATCGGCTTTGTCCTGCTTTTTATCCTGGCTTTTTTCAAAAGTGACCCCGGCCCCAACCGCTACGGCAAGCGCACCAACGCACCGGCCGAACCCTGAGCGCCGATCGGACATTTCGTCATGCGCTACCGCTCGCTTGATCCGAAACTGATCCTGGAAACCGCCGAACGGCTGGAAGAGCGCGTCGCCGAGCGCTTTCCCGATGCAGGCTTGCGCGGCGTTGCCTCCGAGCTCGTGTCGCTGTCGCGCGATCTGGCAAAAGCAGCCAAGGCGCTGGAGGCGCCGATCTGGTGGCTGCGCGGCCTCATCATCGCCGCCTTCGCCGTCGGAGCGCTGATGTTCCTGTTCGTCGGCACAATCCTGCCGCTTGGCCGCATTTCTGGAAACCACGATGCCTTCCAATCCGTGCAAGGCATCGAAGCCTCCCTCAACATGATCATCCTCGCCGTGCTGGGCTTCCTGGCCCTGATCCGCTCCGAGGAGCGGATCAAGCGCAAGCGGGTGTTTCACCAGCTCCACGGGCTGCGGTCGCTGATCCACGTCATTGACATGCACCAGCTGACCAAGGATCCGGCAGCACTGTCAGCCAGTTTCAAGCCGACTGCGCATTCGCCAGCCCGCATCACCAACGCCGCCGACCTTGCCCGCTATCTCGACTATTGCTCCGAAATGCTGTCGATCACCGGCAAGATCGCCGCGCTGTTCGCGCAATCGGTGAATGACGCCGTGGTCATCGACGGCGTCAATGACATCGAGAACCTGGCTTCGAACCTGTCGCGAAAGATCTGGCAGAAGATCACGCTGATCGAAACCCCTCATGGGCAGCCGGCACGCGCGGCGAAGACCGATCCCGAGCCGGGTCCGCCGCGTCAGCCTGCGGTCCGCAAACAATCGGGGCCGGCAAGCTAAAACCCGCGAGCCGGCGGCAGATCCGCGAGAGCGGCAGAACGGGGAGTTCCGAAACCCCGGTTTTGCGCCGGATGCTCTAAGCGAATGTTAATCACCCTCGCCCAGCATGCCGGCGAAGACTGTGTCGACCGGCACGGAGCGCTCGACTGGCAAGCGACCTATCCCTGACCACCAAGGAGCTGCGCAAAACGCGGAGCGCCGCCGCTCGCCTGTTTGCCTGGTTCTCTTCGCCGATGAGATTGGAACCGGAAGCCGTCCGCGCCCGGCTTCTCGACACCACTTTCGATCGCAAATTCGCAGTCCTGTTCGGCACCATCAGCGTTCTGGTGGTTGCGGTCAGCGCCGCATTTGTCACCGGGGATTGGTGGCCCTACGCCTGGATCGCAGCCGACCTGATGCTTTTCACCGTCCGTGTTCTGTTGATGCGGGAATGCGAGCAGGCCCGCAGGCGCGGCTCGAAAGGGCCGCTGGCGGGCCTGATGGCAGCCAGCGGTATCTGGTCGGTTGTTTTCGGCCTCGGCTGCTATGGCTGTGTTGCCAGCGGGAATATGGCGCTTTCCGTACTGGCCGCCTTGAATGTCGCAGGTGTCGTTGGCGTGGTGTCGTCACGCAATGCGGCGACCCCGCGCTTCGCCATATTCGTCATGTTGGCCGTAAGTCTGCCTTACGTCGTCGGTGCATTGTTTTCTGCGGCGCCCGGAATGCCGATCGTCGGAATTCAGACGCCGTTCTATGTGGCCGGCGTCATCATCGTGCTTCTTCAGAACCACGCAATCAACGCGCGCATGATCCGCGCCGAACTGGACAATCGCGACCTGGCGATCAAGGACGCGCTGACCGGCCTGCCAAACCGGATCTTCCTGCAGGAGAAATTGCGCGACATGTGCCGCGACCTTGCGGCGCCGGCCGCCAATGGCGGCAAGCCGTTTGCAGTGCTCAGCATGGATCTCGACGGCTTCAAGCAGGTCAACGACCGTTTTGGCCACGCCGTCGGCGACGTGCTGCTGTGCAAGGTGGCCGAACGCTTGAAGCGCGGCTTCCGTCCGGGGGACGTGGTCTTCCGCATCGGCGGCGACGAATTTGTCATCGTTTTGCCCGCAACCTCGGAGATCGAGGCTACCTACCTGGCAAAGCGCGCCATCGAAAAGGTCTCGGTGCCCTTCGACCTCGGGGTCGGTTCCGCCATCCATGTCGGCTTGAGTGTCGGCAGCGCCTTCGCACCCGCCGACGGCGGCGATCCGGAAATCCTGCTCACCTGTTCCGACCATGCGCTCTACGAAGCCAAGCGCACCGGCAAGGGCCGTTACTGGGCGCCTGTGCGGGCTACGATCTGACGGTCGCGACGACGGCTTCCGGCGTCAGGCAGGGCGATCCGCTTCTCTCCTGCTCGGCCGCGCACCAGCCCGGCCATGTCTTGCGTCGCGCCGCTCTTGACCGTTACCAGGATGACATCGGCACCGGGCAATGCTGCGGCCGGATCGGCCGTGACCGACAATGCCTCCGGCTTGACGGAACGGTCGCGGCCATCAGGGTCGGTGATGCGCAATCCACCTTTTTGCAGCGCCTGCTCGATGCGCGGTCGCGCCAGCAGAACCACCTTCCGCCCGGCAAGTATCAGGCAGCCGCCTGCGTAGCAGCCGATACTGCCGGCACCGGCGATTACAATCGTCTTGCCATGCCTGACCATGCGATGGCCCTGTCCTGGTCGAGAAGCCTTGCCGCAATTATACGACATGAAAACCATAATGTCGGCGGCATGGCTGGCCCTTATGTCTGGCCGTGACAGGCCTTGCGCTTTCGACTATCGCTTTTGCCCATGATGCTGCCTACCGATCCAGCCCGAAATCTGGCTGCTCTCATCCGCTGCGCTTCCGTGACGCCCGCCGAGGGCGGTGCGCTGAGCGAGCTGGAAGAAATGTTGAAGCCGCTCGGCTTTGCCGTCGAGCGCCCGGTGTTTTCCGAATCCGGCACACCTGACATAGAGAACCTTTACGCGCGGCGTTCCGGCAACGGCCCGCATCTGATGTTTGCCGGCCATACCGATGTGGTGCCGGCGGGCGATGAAACCGCCTGGACGCACCCGCCCTTTGCCGCCGAAACCGCCAATGGCGAGATGTTCGGCCGCGGCGCCGTCGACATGAAGGGCGGCATTGCTTGTTTCGTCGCGGCGGTAGCGCGACATATCGCGCAGAAGGGCGGCCCGAAGGGATCGGTCTCGCTGCTGATAACCGGCGATGAGGAAGGGCCGGCGATCAACGGCACGACGAAACTGCTCGAATGGGCGGCCGCCAAGGGTGAGAAATGGCATGCCGCGATCGTCGGCGAGCCGACCAATCCCGACGCGCTCGGCGATATGATCAAGATCGGCCGGCGCGGCTCGCTGTCGGGCACGGTCGTCGTCAACGGCCGCCAGGGCCACGCCGCCTATCCGCAGCTAGCCGACAATCCCGTGCGCGGCCTGGTGACGCTGGTCGACGCCTTGCTGCACCCCGTCTTCGACAACGGAACAAGGGATTTCCAGCCGACTAATCTTGAGGTGACCTCCATCGATGTCGGCAATCCTGCCACCAACGTCATCCCAGCGAAGGCAGCAGCTACCTTCAATATCCGCTTCAACGACACATGGACCGCCGAGACGATCCAGGCCGAGATCCACAACCGCCTCGATCGGGCGGCGAAACGCAAGAAATACCGCGCCGGCAAGAAGACGCCGGTCGACTACGAGATCGTCTGGCGCGACGGGCCGAGCCATGTTTTCCTGACACGCGACGACAGGTTGATCGAAACGCTTGGCGGCTCGATCAAGGCGGTGACCGGCAGGAAGCCGGCGCTCTCCACCTCCGGCGGCACCTCCGATGCCCGCTTCATCAAGGATTATTGTCCGGTGGTCGAATTCGGCCTGGTCGGCAAGACCATGCACATGGTCGACGAACGCGTGGCGATTGCCGACCTTGAGACGCTGACGCAGATTTATCTGCGCTTCGTTGAAGACTGGTTTGCGCAGGACATATCCTAGTGATGCTTTCAGCGGATGAAACCTACGCTTCGCTTGCCGGTGCCTGGCGGCTGATGCTCGGCAAGGCCGACGGATTTCGCCTGCTCGACCTTTCGGCGGACGGTTTCTGGAACTCCTTTTTTGCCATCGTCGTCGCGGCGCCGGCACTGATCGTCGGCTGGGTCGGTATTGCCAACGAGATCGGCGATCCCAACGCATTCGTCGGCCGTTTCAGCATGTTGATCCGCCTGGCCACCGTCGATATCGGCGCCTGGGTGCTGCCGCTCATAGGCCTCGCCCTGGTGGCGCCGCGGGTCGGCGTCGGCGGCCGTTTCGTCCATTATGTCGTGGCCAGCAACTGGGCCTCGGCGATCATCGCCTGGATGATGCTGCCATCGGCGTTGATCCGGCTTTTCCTGACGTCGGCCAACGAAGTCTCCGGACTGGTGTCGCTGCTGTTGTTCGCGCTGTCGATGGTATTGACCTGGCGGATGACCAATGTTGCGATCGGCAGGGGTGCGGCCACCGGCAGCGCTGTTTTTGCCGGTATGTTCGTGGCGTCGCTGATCGTCCTGTTCGGCCTGCAGGCGCTGCTCGGGATCAGCGTTCCGGATCAGCCAGGCGTTGGATAATCGACGCCGACGAGAAACAGCCCGTCGGGCGGCGCCACCTGACCGCAGGCCGCACGGTCGCGCGCGTCGAGCGCCGCCTTGAGGTCGGCAATAGTCCAGCCGCCTTCGCCGACACGTTTGAGCGAGCCGACCATCGAGCGCACCTGGTTGTGCAGGAATGACCGCGCCGACGCGCGGACTTCAATGAAATCGCCCGCCCGGCTGACCTCCAGCCGGTCGAGCGTGCGGACCGGGCTGGTGGCCTGGCACTGGGTCGAGCGGAAGGTGGTGAAATCATGCCGGCCAAGCAGCACCTTTGCCGCTTCGTGCATGGCAGCCGCATCAAGTTGCTTCGGTACCCACCAGATCTTGCCCTTGTCGAGCGCCGCCGGCGCGCGGCGGTTGACGATGCGATAGAGGTAGTGGCGGCCGATCGCCGAGAAACGCGCATCGAAGCCATCCGGCACGACGGCGGCCTTCAGGATGGCGATGCGCACCTTGGCCGCCTGCAGATGCGCGTTGACGGCGTCGCGCACCTTGTCGCCGGGCCATGCCTTGATCAGATCGACGTGCGCCACCTGAGCGGTCGCATGGACGCCGGCATCGGTGCGGCCGGCGGCGCGCAGCGAAACCTGCTCACCACAGAACTTCTCGATCGCCTGCTCGATCGCCTGCTGCACCGAAGGCTGGTTGGCCTGGCGCTGCCAGCCGGCGAAGAGACTGCCGTCATATTCGATGTCGAGGCGAAAACGCGGCATTCCCGGATCGAGGCGAAATCAGGCGGCGAGGGCTGAGCCGAAGGCCGAGGCGTAGACCAGCCTGCCGGTCTCCGGCGCCTCGCCCCAGGCAAGCGCCTGCAGAGCCTCGCTTTGGTACTCGCTCTCGAATTTCGCTGCACGGGCGCGGCTGTAGCCGAAACGGCCATAGTAAGCCGGATCGCCGAGCACCACGGCGAGCGTCTCGCCGGCAGCCTTCAGGCGGATATGCGCCTCGCGGACCAGCGCACCGCCGATGCCGGTGCCGTGGAACGACGGCTCGACCGCCAAAGGAGCCAAAGCCACCGCCGGGAAGCTCTTGCCGCCATTCTGCACGAAAAGCCGTGAAAATAGGATATGGCCAACCACTTGCCCGTCTTCGTCCGCCACCAGTTCGACGACGGCGTCACCGCCGGTGACCAGCGCGTCGACCAGTCCGGCCTCCGTCTGCTGGCCAAATGCGTGTTCTTCGACAAGGCGGATCGCCTCGCGGTCCCGCGGCGTCGCCGCGCGTATGGACATCATGCTCATGACAATTTCATTCCTTTTTCGAGCTTGGCCCCGCGCAGAAACTCCTGCGCGGCAATGGGCCTTCCGCCCGCACGTTGAACTTCGACCAGCCTGATCGCGCCTGACCCGCAGGCGACCGTCAGCCGGTCATCGAGAATTCCTCCCGGTTCGCCGGCGCCTTGCGAGAGCGTCGAGCGAAGCAGTTTCAGCCGTTCCACGCGGCCGCCGATTTCGGTCTCGCACCATGCACCGGGAAAGGGCGACAGGCCGCGAATCTGGTTGTGCACGTCGCCGGCAGGTCGCGGCCAGTCTATGCGAGTCTCCGATTTATCGATTTTCTTGGCGTAGGTCACCCCCACCTCCGCCTGAGTGGTAAATGTCAGCGTATTCCGCTCCAGCCGTTCGAGCGCCTGCACCATCAGAGCCGCACCCAACACCATCAGCCGGTCGTGCAGATCGCCGGCCGTCATGTCGGGTCCAATGGCGCATTTTTCAACCATTGCCACAGGGCCGGTGTCGAGGCCTTCCTCCATCCGCATCACCATCATGCCCGTTTCGGTATCGCCGGCCATGATGGCGCGCTGGATAGGGGCAGCGCCGCGCCAGCGCGGCAACAGCGACGCGTGACCGTTGAGGCAACCGAGCCGCGGCGCCTCGAGAATGGGTTTGGGCAGAAGCAGCCCGTAGGCGACGACCACGGCGACGTCGGCACCCAACGCGCGGAACGCCTCCTGCTCCGCCTCGCTCTTCAGCGACACCGGCGCGCGGACCTCGACACCCAGCCGCTCCGCCTCGCGCTGCACCGGCGACGGCGTCAGCTCGAGCCCGCGCCGGCCGCCGGCGCGCGGCGGCTGCGTGTAGACGGCTGCCAATTCATGCCCTGCCCCGGCAATCGCCCGCAAGGTCGGTACGGAGAATTCGGGCGTACCCATGAAGATGACACGCAGGGGCATTCGTCGACCCCTACCCCACCATCTTGCCCGGCGCCTTGTCCCTGGCGAGCTTTTTGAACTTCTTGACCACCATATCGCGCTTCAGTTTTGAGATGTGGTCGATGAACAGCACGCCGTTGAGGTGGTCGATCTCGTGCTGCAGGCAGGTCGCCATCAGCCCTTCGGCCTCGATCTCCTGCAGCTTGCCGTCGCGATCGAGATACTTCACCCGCACCGCCGCCGGCCGCTCGACCTCGGCGTAGTAGTCCGGGATCGACAGGCAGCCTTCTTCATAGACCGAACGCTGGTCGGAGTTTTCGAGGATTTCGGGATTGATGAAGACGTGCGGTGCCGGCGTCTCGTCCTCTTTAGCGAGGTCGATCACCAGCATGCGCAAGGGTTCGCCGACCTGGATCGCAGCGAGGCCGATGCCGGGCGCGTCGTACATGGTGTCCAGCATGTCGCCGGCCAGTTTGCGCAAATTGCCGTCGACACGCTCGACCGGTTTTGAAACCTGACGCAGGACGGGATCGGGAAGGATGATAAGCGGCTTGATCGACATGGCGTCTCACCTAAGACCTCGCAGGAAAAGCGTCAACCGGGACGCCTTCGGGTCGTTCACGTTTTGATCTGTGCCGGCAGACCGAATCATCTATGCTGTTGGCATGAACGATCTGGCCATCATCCTGTCCGAACCTGTCGCCCGCCTCGGCGCCACCACGATCACGCTCGGCCATGCCCTGGGTTTCGGCGCAATGCTGTTCCTCGGACTGTTCGTGGCGCTCGTCGTTGCGCTCTGGCGATCGGCCAAGGCGCGTGCAATGGCGGCCGCCGAAGCCGCCGACCACGCCCGCGACGCCGAGGTGCGGATGGCTGGCATCTTGGCAAGCCAGGCGGAAATGCAGGGCCGCATGGGCGCCATCGCAGAGGTGTTCGGGGCGCGCCAGGCGGAACTGACACAGTCGATCGGCCAGCGCCTCGATGCCATGACCGGCCGCTTGGGCCAGACCATGACCGAGCAGACGAGATCGACGCATGAGAGCCTCGCCAAGCTGCAGGAACGGCTGGCGGTCATCGATATCGCGCAAGGCAACATCCAGTCGCTGGCCGGCCAGGTCGTGCAATTGCAGGCGATCCTTTCCAACAAGCAGACGCGCGGCGCCTTCGGCCAGTCGCGCATGGAAGCCATCGTCGCCGACGGATTGCCGCACGGCGCCTATGAATTCCAGGCGACCTTGTCGAATGGCAGCCGGCCCGACTGCCTGGTGAAGATGCCGAACGGCGCACCGTCGCTTGCCATCGATGCAAAGTTTCCGCTCGAGGCCTGGAATGCCATCCGTGCCGCCGAAGGCGCCGACCTGCAGAAGTCCGCCGCTCAGGCTTTCCGCCGCGACATCGAGGTGCATGTCCGCGACATCGCCGAAAAATACCTGATCCAGGGCGAGACGCAGGACACCGCCTTCATGTTCGTGCCCTCGGAATCGGTGTTCGCGGAAATCCATGAGAATTTCGAGGCCGTTGTCCAAAAGGCGCATCGATCGCGGATCGTCATCGTCTCGCCATCGCTTTTGATGCTGTCGATCCAGGTCATCCAGGCAATCCTCAAGGACGCACGCATGCGCGAGCAGGCCCACCTGATCCAGGGCGAGGTCATCCGGCTGATGGAAGACGTCTCCCGGCTCGACGAGCGGGTGCGCAAATTGCAGACGCATTTCGGTCAATCGGCCAGGGATATCGAGGACATCCTCGTCTCGACATCGAAGGTGACCAGGCGCGGACAAAAGATCGAGGCGCTGGAGTTTGGCGTACAGCCGGCAGAGGACACCGCTGGTTCGAATGGCAGCGGAGCAATAGCGGAAAGCAGCCCGCGCGTCGCCGATTCGAAAACCGGGCAATTGAGGCTGAGGGTCGTCGAAGGCGACGATTGAGAGCTATGCTGGAACCCGGAGCCGAGCGCTTCGCCCGGGTCCGGCGCTACTGCTCCTCGATGATGATTGTGCCTTCGAATTCCGGCAGCCAATGCAGCGCCGAGCGATGCCAGATCTGCTTTCTCGGCACCAGTTGATCGCGCTGCCGTGTCGTGCCGACCCTGATGCCGTAAACCTTCGGTCCCGCGCCCGCCGACGTGGCGTAGAGATGCGAGCCGCACTCACCGCAAAATGCCTGGGCGCGCTTGGCGCCGCTCGAACCGGTCTTGATGTAGATTTTCGGCGTGCCCTTGGTGATCCTGTAATTGTCCTCGGACGCCGGCACGGTGACGCGAAAGGCCGTTCCGGTTAGCTTCTGACAATCGACGCAGTGACAAATGGTGGTCTTTTCCGGATCGACTTCGGCCTCGTAAGTGATGGCGCCGCAATGACACCCGCCGTCGATTTTCATCTTCGTTCCTCCTGGAGCTTTTGCCCGCAATCATAACCGGGACTGCCCGATGGCGCAGTCATTTTCCTCAGACCGGTTCCCCTCCGGACGCCGCCAAGGCCTTGCTCCGGCGTTCCCAGGTGCCGGTGGTCTGCGGCTTGACGAAGAGCCGCGTCACCTCCGGCATCTCCGCCTTCAGTCGCGTCTCGAGGCGCTCGACGCAGGTCTCTATCTCCGGCGCCGACAAATGATCCTCGAACTCGATGCTCAAAGCGGCGACGATCTCCTGCGGACCCATATGCAGCGTCAGCACGCCATTTGCCCGTTGCACCGCCGGGTCCTGCTGGACGATGGCCAGCACCTTTGTTTGCACCTCGGGCGAGGCCGGCTCGCCGAGCAGCAGGCTTTTGCTTTCGCGCGCCAGGAAGATGGCGGTCGCGCCGAGGATGAGCGCGATGCCGATCGACGCGGTGCCGTCTAGCTTCGGCATGTCCAGCCGTTCCGCCGCCAATATGCCGGCGAAGGCGACAACGAGGCCGAGAAGTGCCGCGCTGTCCTCGAAGAGTACGGTGTAGACACTCGGATCCTTGCTGAGCTGCACCGCCTCGAGCCAGCCGTGGCTGCCTTTTTGGTGACGGAATTCCTTCAGCGCCACCAGCCAAGAGGTACCTTCGAAGAGGAAGGAAAGGCCAAGGACAGCGTAGTTCACCTTGGCGTTGGCGATCGGCTCCGGCGCCATGATGTGCGTCACGCCTTCGTAGAACGATATGCCGGCGCCCAGCGCAAAGACGAGGAGCGCGACGATGAAGCTCCAGAAGTACAGCTCGCGGCCATGGCCGAGCGGATGCGTGCGGTCGGCCGGCCGGGCGGCACGGTGCATGCCGTAAAGCAGCAGGCTGCCATTGCCGGTATCGACGAGCGAGTGGACGCCTTCCGAGAGCATTGCCGAGCTGCCCGTGAACAACGCAGCGGCGAACTTGGTCAGTGCGATCGCAAGATTTCCGGCGAGCGCCGCATAGATCACTTTTTTCGACCCGCCATGCGCCGCCATGGTGTGCTGCCTTGGTTGATGCACCGAGATTGCCGGAGCGCCCGCCCACGCTCCACAGTGCCCACAACGCCCGAAGTGCCCAGTTGTTCACAAGGTCAGTTGTTCAAGAGGGCCGCGCGAGAGGCTATTCGACGACCTCGTCCGTCCAGACCTTGAAGCCAGCCAGCGCGCCCGGCCCGAAAATGTGGGTCAGCGGCACATCGGCGGCATCGCGTCCGGAGGCAATCAGGATACGGCCGATGCGCGGCGCGTTGTTGCGCGGGTCGAACGCGTGCCAGCGGCCGCCGAGATAGACCTCCATCCAGGCGGCGAAATCCATGTCCGACCACGGCTTCGGCAGACCGATATCGCTGATATAGCCGGTGCAGTAGCGGGTCGGAATGTTCAGGGCGCGGCAGAAGGCAACAGCGAGGTGGGCAAAGTCACGGCACACACCGCTCTGCTCGCGATAGGCCTCGGCGGCAGTGCGTGTCGGCCGTGCATTGAAATAGTTGAAGACGATGTGGTTATGGACAAAGTCGCAGACCGCCTGGACGCGCGGAATGCCGAGCGGGGTGCTGCCGAACAGCCGCCACGCTTCATTCGCCAGCACGTCGCTCTCGCAATAACGGCTGGGCAGCAGGAACAGCAGCGTCTCCGACGGCAGATCGCGCACCTCGTGCTGCCACGCCGTCAGCTCGCGCGCTTCGAAGAAGCCGGGGTCGCGGATGACCGCGTCCGTGCCGAACGCAAAGCGCCCGGCCGGCGCAACGAGACGGCTGCACCAATTGCCGAAACTGTCGCGGTAGCTTTCGATCGGCACCGGCGGGTTCGACGTCAGGAAATCCGGCCGCTCAAGATCGGATGCGCGCGAATAATGGACATTTAGCATCGCGATCAGCGGTGTTTCCTGCGGGAAGTCGAAGCTCATCTGGCAACCGATGTGGATCCGCATTGTCGTCCTGACCGGCCTGCCTGATCATCAGCTGGCGAAACGCAAGGGCTGATGCTGCAGTGCGAAGAAGACCATGGCACGGACCGCTGCGGTTTACGAGGGAATTAGAAACCGGTTAACAGCCATCGGCCAGGGCGACTGCACGGCAACGGCCTCTTGCAGTCGGGCGTTTTCTCTTGTTTCACTTCGCCAGACATCAACTGGAGGAACGAATCATGGCTAAGGGTGCGATGAAGGCAGGCAAGGAAGCCCGCAAGCCGAAGAAGGACGCCAAGAAACCCGCTCCGGCGCCGGCCCTGAAGGCACCGCCTGTGAAGGCGATGAAGCTGAAGGACAAGTAGGGCCGCGATTACCGTTTCGGCTTATTCGACCGGCCGCAACGCGGCCGGTATGATTGTTCATTAAGCTCACGCGCATCCCCTATGGATGCGGCGAAGACAGTTTTTGCGCATTCAAGAAATCGGCCGGAAGCCATCGAAACGGAGCGTTCCGATGTCGTGGATTTTCCTGTTCCTCGCCGGCCTGTTCGAGATCGGCTGGGCGATCGGCCTCAAATACACCGACGGATTCTCGAAGCCGCTACCGACTGTCCTGACGGTAGCCTCGATGATCGTCAGCCTGACCTTGCTCGGCCTGGCGCTGAAGGCATTGCCGGTCGGCACCGCCTATGCGGTGTGGACCGGCATCGGCACCGTCGGCACGGCGCTGTTGGGGATATGGCTGCTCGGGGAACCGGCGACGGCGATCAGGCTTGCCTGCATCGCGCTCATCGTCTGCGGCATCATGGGACTGAAGCTCGCGGCTTAGCCGATTCTGACAGACAAACGCGTTCGGGGCCGCTGCAAGGCGGCCCTGAGTCTTGAATTCGGCTGATCAGCGCCGGAAGGCGCTATCGGGCGGAGAAGCCGGGCGGCGTCCTGCCGGTGCGCTGCTTGCGCGCGGCATAGCGCGCGTCACGCTTGGCCTTGCGTTCAGCCTCGTCGGCAAGAAAACGGGCGATGCGCTCGTTCTCTTCAGCTTCCCGGATCTTCGCTTCGGCCTGTGCGGCTTCTTCCGCGGCGATGCGTGCCGCTTCAGCAGCTGCCTCGCGCTCGGCCTTTTCGGCTGCTTCGCGCGCCAGCTTTTCCTGCTTCAGCCTGGCCTTTTCGGCCTCGCGTATAGCGCGGGCCTCGAGGATCGCCTTGCGCTCGGCCTGCCGTGCCAGCACCGCTGGATCATCTGCCGCCGGCTTTGCCTTGAAGCGCTCCAGAAGCGCCTTCTTTGCCTCGTTTGCGGCATTGCGCCGCTCGAAAACGTCTTTTTCTCTATAGATAGCCAAGTCCACTTCCCTGAAGTCAATTTGCGAGGCTTACATACGCGTGAAAACCGAGAGTTCAAGCGCCAAAACGGTATGCCAGCCATGAAATTCTGATCTGTTGCAACCAGGAGACGCCATTTCGATTGAATTCGGCTGAAAGCCACCCGCACTGTTCACCATCCAGGCCTCTGGCGGGGCGACGGACTGATCGCTACCTGTAGCGGCAAGACAAAACGCTGGGATGACACACTATGGAACTCGGTCTCTACACCTTCGCCGACGTCAGCCCGCAACCGGGTCCCGGTGCGATCGGTGCGCATGAGCGGTTGCGCAACCTGATCGAGGAGATCGAGCTCGCCGACCAGGTCGGGCTGGACGTCTTTGGTCTCGGCGAGCACCACCGTCCCGACTATGCTGCCTCGGCCCCGGTGGTGGCCCTGGCGGCGGCTGCCGAACGAACCAGGCGCATAAAGCTGACCAGCGCTGTCACCGTGCTGTCGTCCGACGATCCAGTGCGCGTCTTCCAGCAGTTTGCCACCCTCGATCTTCTGTCCGGCGGCCGGGCCGAGATCATGGCCGGGCGTGGGTCGTTCATCGAGTCCTTTCCGCTGTTCGGCTACAATCTCGAAGACTACGACGAGCTCTTCGCCGAGAAGCTCGACCTGCTGCTCGCCATCCGCGATCATGTCAAGGTGACCTGGTCGGGCAGCCTGCGCGCGCCGATCAACGATCGCGGCGTCTATCCCCGGCCCGTGCAGGACAAATTGCCGATCTGGATCGCCGTCGGTGGAACACCGCAATCCGTCGCCCGCGCGGGCGTGCTCGGGCTGCCGCTGGCGCTGGCGATCATCGGCGGCGAGCCGGCGCGGTTCGCACCGCTGTTCGACATCTACAGGGATGCAGCCAGGCGGGCCGGCAACGATCCGGCGAGCCTTGCCACCAGCCTCAACGTGCACGGTTTCATCGCCGAGACCACGGACCAGGCAGCCGACGATTTTTACGGGCCGCAGGCCGAGGTGATGAACCGCATCGGCCGCGAGCGCGGCTGGGGGCCGACATCGCGGGCGCATTTCGACCAATCGCGCGGCCCGAACGGCGCGCTGTTCGTCGGCAATCCAGAACAGGTGGCCGAGAAGATCATTGCCCAGCACAGGATATTTGGCAACGACCGCTTCCTGCTGCAAATGGCGATCGGCACCATGCCGCACGCCAAGGTCATGAAGGCCATCGAACTCTACGGCACCAAGGTGGCGCCGATCGTGCGCCGGGAAACGGCGAAGGCCGTTCCCGCCGTGGCGGCGCCGGTTGCCTGATTGACCGGCAAGGCCGCGAGGCGGCCTTGCCGGTGACGCCGGCTAACGGAACCTTGAAGCGACAGAGGCGTTTTCGCCAACGGTCTGCACCAATCGCGGTGTGCCGCCGAGGGTCAGAATGAAAGCCGAACCCGCCGCTTCGGGCGCAAGCGCTGCCGAAAGCCCGGATCCGCGCGTCGAGGCGCGGGCGGATGCGCATCTGATGCGTTCGCTGCTCGTTGGCATCTTCATCCTCATGGCGATCTACGCGCTTTACTTCGCCCGCGCCTTCTTCATGCCGGTCATTCTGGCTTTCCTGCTGGCGCTGACGCTGACGCCGATCGTTCGCTTCCTGCGCAAGCATGGCATGCCCGATGTCATTTCGGCGACACTGCTGGTGCTGCTTTCGTTCTGCCTCGTCGCCGTCGCGGGATATCTGCTCAGCGGCCCGGTCATCGATCTCATCAACAACACCTCGACGATCGGCCAGCAGCTTACCGAACGTCTGGCACAACTGCGCCGTCCGTTCGAAAGGATCGTGGAGATTTCACGCCAGATCGAGGGCCTGACACAGACATCCCAGGAGCCGGGCGTTCAGAGGGTGGCGATGGCGCCATCCGGTATTCTCTCGCAGGCCGCCGGCAATGTGCTGTCGGCCGGCGCCAGCGTTACTATCGTCTTCGTCCTGTCGCTGTTCCTGCTCGCCTCGGGCACGATGTTCTATGAAAAGATCGTCCAGTCCTTCCCCAGTCTTAGCGAAAAGAAGCGGGCGCTGCGCGTCGTCTACGACGTCGAACGTGAAATCTCGCATTATCTGCTTACCGTCACGGTCATCAACACATGTCTCGGCGTGGTCATCGGGCTCGGCCTGTGGGCGCTCGGCGTGCCCAACGCTCAGGTCTGGGGCGCGGCAGCGGCTCTGCTCAATTTCCTGCCCTATATCGGGGCGCTGACCACCATCACACTGGTCACGATCATCGCGCTGATAAGCTTCGACACGATTTCCTATGCGCTGCTGGCGCCGGCCTTCGTCCTTTTGTGCGACGTCGTCGAAGGCCAGTTCGTGACGCCGACGGTGGTCGGCCGCCGTCTCGAGATCAACGCAGTGGCGATTCTCATCGCCATCGCCTTCTGGTCGTGGCTATGGGGTTTCGTCGGCGCGCTGCTGGCGGTGCCGCTGCTGGTCGTCATCAAGGTGTTCTGCGATCATTTCGACGGTCTCAGCCATGTCGGCAATTTCCTGGCGGCGCAACACACGGCGGTGGCTGAAGAAGAACTCATCGAGGACAGCACTGCAGCGCAAACCGACGCGCGGCGTTTGCGGCGCCCGGATTGAATGCCTATATCGAGCCGGTCAAAGCTCGGACTCCCTTCCATGACCGATATCTCCTTCGACATCGATGCCTATTTCGCCCGCATCGGATACACCCGCTCGAGGGACGCTTCGCTGGACACGCTGGAGTCGCTCCATCTCTTGCACCCGCAGGCAATCCCGTTCGAAAATCTCGATCCGTTTCTAGGCCGCCCGGTTCGTCTCGATCTTGCCTCGCTGCAGGAAAAGATCGTCGCTCGGCGTCGCGGCGGCTATTGCTTCGAGCACAATCTCATTTTCATGCATGTGCTGAAGGCGCTTGGCTTCGCCGTCAGCGGCCTTGCAGCACGCGTTCTTTGGGGCCAGCCCGATGATGCCATAACTGCACGCAGCCATATGTTGCTGCGTGTCGAACTCGACGGCCGAACCTACATTGCCGACGTCGGCTTCGGCGGGCTGACGCTGACGGCACCGCTCCTGCTTCGACCGGGTCTCGAGCAGAAGACCCCACATGAGACATTCCGCATGGTTGAGACAGGCGATCATTTTCGCCTGCAGGCCAATGTCGGCGGCGACTGGCGGACAATGTACCGCTTCGACATGCAGCAGAACTACGAGGTCGACTATTCGGTCAGCAACCATTTCCTGTCGACCCACCCAACTTCACACTTCCTTTCCTCCGTAATCGCGGCACGGGCCTTGCCGGACCGCCGCTATGCGCTCCGCAACAACCGGCTGTCGACGCATCATCTCGGCGGCGGTACCGAGCAGATGGAGATAGCAACAACCGCCGAACTCGCCGACGTGCTGGAAGGCCCGCTCGAAATCGCCATTCCCGACCGTGCAGCCCTCGAGGCCATGGCGCGACAGAAGAAAATCCTGGAGGCCTAAGACGCCATGACCGTTCTTTCCGTTCTCGACCTGTCGCCGATCGTCGAAGGCAGCAACGCTTCGCAGTCACTCGCCAATTCGCTCGATCTCGCCCGCCATGCCGAGCGGCTGGGCTACCGGCGCTACTGGCTGGCTGAGCATCACAACATGCCGGGCATCGCCAGCGCCGCCACCTCCGTCGTCATTGCCCATGTCGCCGGAGGTACCCGTACGATCCGCGTCGGCGCCGGCGGCATCATGCTGCCCAATCATTCGCCGCTGGTCATCGCCGAGCAGTTCGGCACGCTCAACGCTCTGCATCCCGGCCGTATCGATCTCGGCCTCGGCCGGGCGCCCGGCACCGACATGGCCACGGCACGGGCGCTGCGCCGCAACCTCGACGCCGGCGCAGACAATTTCCCGCAGGACGTCGTCGAGCTGATGGGTTACTTCCAGCCGGCCGAAGACGGTCAACGCATCCGCGCGGTGCCCGGCGAAGGCGAAAAGGTGCCGATCTGGATCCTGGGCTCCAGCCTCTACGGCGCGCAGCTTGCCGCCATGCTCGGCCTGCCCTACGCCTTCGCTTCGCATTTTGCGCCGGCCGAGCTCGACCATGCGCTGGAGATCTACCGCTCGCGCTTCCAGCCGTCGGAGCAGCTCGACAAGCCCTATGTGATGCTCGGCCTCAACGTCTTCGCCGCTTCTTCCGATGCCGAGGCGCGGCTGTTGTTCACCTCGCTGCAGCAGGCCTTCGTCAATCTGCGCACCGGCCGGCCCGGCCGATTGCCGCCGCCGGTCGAAGGATATGAGCGCGACCTCGATCCGATGGCCAGGACCATGCTCGGACAGGCGCTTTCCTGCGCCGTCGTCGGCTCTCCCGAAACGGTCAGGCAAGGCATCGAGGCATTCGTGGGCCGCACCGGCGCCGACGAACTGATGGTCACGGCGCAGATTTTCGACCATGCGGCGCGGGTGCGCTCGTTCGAGATCCTGGCCGACGCTCACAAATCGCTGTCGGAAGCTGCCTGAGAGTTGGTTCGCCACCTGGCACTGTTGCGGGCAAGGCCGGCCTTAGGCAGGGAACATCGCGAACAGGTGTGCGAAGACATCGCGAACAGTTCGCGCGTTTTACGCGGAGGTTTTCGATCCGTCATGCTCGTCCGTTAGACGGAAACGCGGCGTCCACTAAATGACGATCACCTTGGTGCCGATTGTGGCGCGGTTATAGAGATCGATGATGTCCTGGTTCATGAGGCGGATGCAGCCAGCCGACACAGCTTTGCCGATGGACCACCATTCAGGGCTACCGTGCAGGCGATATCCAGTGTCACCTCTCTCGTTGAAAAGATAGAGTGCCCGCGCCCCGAGCGGGTTCATGAGCCCGCCCTCCATATGAGCCGGTATGATGCGGCCCCGCTTCTGCTCGCGCACGATCATCGCAGACGGCGCGCTCCAAGCCGGCCATTCGCGCTTCCTCGCAACGTGAGCGGTGCCATGCCATTCGAAGCCCGCCTTGCCAACGCCGATTCCGTAGCGCAGCGCCTGACCGTCTCCCAACACGTAGTAGAGGAACTTCGCTCCTGTATCGACAATGATGGTGCCAGGCGCCTCTTCAGTCGCATAAGGCACTGTCTGTCGAAGGAACTTCTGGTCAACCTTGTAGATCGGAACCGGCGGAACGCGAAAACCGGCATCGGTGAGGCCGCCATAGGCCGAGGGGGAAGTCTTTAATGCGCCGCCGGTGGTGCAGCCGAAGAATGCGACCATCCCAGCAAGTACCAGCCCGATTAGGATCGATTTCACGCGCATGACTCAAGCCGGCGCCCGTGTGAGCGATCAGCCGCATCTCGTCATATTCCTAATCCCACGTGCTTCGATTGCCAAGATTTTCCTGCTTGTCGGCGGGCTGCCGGGGTCGGCAGGACGGAGGGAGCGCTGTCCGTCCGGCATTACAAAGCTTCTGAACAGTGCCCAAGCGCTACGCGCTGACGCTCTGCGCAGTGGCGCCTAGCGGACGGCATGAATTGCGGATCATCAAGCGTCCCTTGAGCGTCAGCTTGCGCGGCGGCGCATCCCTGTTGCCGGCGAGCCGGTCGAGCAGCAGATTGGCCGCCTGTTCGCCAATCGCCTGCACCGGCTGTGCGACCGTGGTCAATTGCGGCCGGAACACATCCGACCACGGAAAATCGTCGAAGCAGGCGACCGAAATATCCTCCGGACAGAACAGGCCGATATCGCGAATGGCCTTCATGGTGCCGATCACCATCGGGTTGTTGGCCGAAAAGATGGCGCTCGGCCGGTCGTGCAGCGAAAGCAGCTGCATGGTGGCGTTGTAGCCGTCGACTTCATGGAAGTTGCCGAAGCGGACGAGCTCGGCCTCGGCCGGCAGGCCGGCGGCCTGGAGGGCCTCGCGGTATCCCGCCATGCGGTCATGCATCGGCGAGATATCGAAAGAGCCGGAGATGTAGCCGATGCGCCGATGGCCGAGATCGATCAAATAGGTGATGGCGTCGAACACCGCGCGCTGATTGTCGAGAACGACGGCATCGGTGTCGACACCCTGGCAAACACGGTCGAGCAGCACGACCGGCACATTGGCGTCGTCGACAATCCGTTTGAGGATCGCGCCGTCGCCGACACGCGCGACGATCAGTCCGTCGACCATCCGGTCGAGCAGCAGCCTGATCTGGTCGTCCTGGGTGTTCAGGTGCTCGTCGGTGCAGCACAGCATGACGGCGTAGCCGGCCCTGTCGAAAGCCTGCTGGATCACCGAAACCACGTCGGTAAAGAACGGATTGGTGATGTGTGGGACGGTGAGCCCGATGGTGCGTGTGGTGCCCATCTTCAGGCTGCGGGCGATGGCATTGCGCTTGTAGCCGATGTCGCGGATCGCCTGTTCGATGCGCTGGCTGAGCTCGGGGCTGACGGTCGCGGTGCCGTTGATCAGCGCCGATACGGTGGCCACGGAAACACGCGCCGCCTCGGCCACATGAAGCATGGTCGGAGCAGTGAATTTGCGCTGCTTTTTTCGTCCTGACGCTGTCATTTTCGAAACGTTTCACCACTCCACGGCAGCAATAAGTACGGAATCTTATGATTTTGCGCAAGAATTGAAATGGATCAATCTTAGGCTCCAGATATTGCCTTGACATGATCGAAACGTTTAGATTAGCGTTTGAGGTCTTCGGTGACGACGGAGGGAGGCCGTCCTTGTCATGCAGCACGGCAATTCCATTCCTGCGCAAGGCGTTATGGCGGGCGGCTCGGCTATCGTGCTGAGCGCCGAACATATCTCCAAGTCCTTCGGCGGCATCGCCGCACTTGTCGATGTCGGTTTCGAGCTGCGGCGCGGCGAGGTCCATGCGCTGATGGGCGAGAACGGCGCCGGCAAATCGACGCTGATGAAGATCCTGTCCGGCGTCTATACGGACTATAACGGAACGGTCAGTATCGATGGCCACGCGGTGCGCTTTGCCGGCGTCCGCGAAGCCGAGCGTGCCGGCATCGCCATCATCCACCAGGAGCTGAACCTCGTCCCCGAACTCAGCGTCGCCGACAATATCTTTCTCGGCCGCGAGAAGCTGATCGCCGGGTTGATCGTCGACCGCAAGGCGAGCAGCCGCGCTGCCGGCGGGCTGTTGCAAAGGCTCGGCATCGAGCTCGACCCGGATGCGCGCGTCGGTGCCTTGCGCGTCGGCGAACAGCAACTGGTCGAGATCGCCAAGGCGCTGTCGATGTCGGCACGCATCCTGATCATGGACGAGCCGACCTCGGCGCTTTCGCCGGCCGAATGCCAGCGGCTGTTCCGCATCATCCGCCAGCTCGCCGATAGCGGCGTGGCGATCGTCTACATTTCGCACCGCATCGACGAAGTCATGCATCTAGCCAGCCGGGTCACGGTCTTTCGCGATGGACGCCACGTCCTGACGCAGGCGATGGACAAGCTCGACGAAGAGGCCATAATTTCAGCGATGGTCGGGCGAAACCTGCTTGCTTCCTCCCAGGAGCACCGCATCCCCGGTGGCAACACGGTCCTTTCCGTAAGCGAGCTGTCGTTGTCGAAGCCCAATCGCCATGGCTGGCGCACCGTGCTCGACGGCGTCAGCTTCGATCTTGCCGCCGGAGAAATCCTCGGCATCGGTGGGTTGCTGGGCTCGGGCCGTACCGAAATCCTGGAAACCATCTTCGGGTCCAGCGGCGGACGTGCTGGCGGTGAGATCAGGCTCGATGGCGAGGCAGTAGAAATCCGTTCGCCGCGCGATGCGCGCCGGCTCGGCATCGCCCTGGTCACAGAAGACCGCAAGACGCAAGGCCTGCATCTCGAGGCCTCGATCACCGACAATGTCGCGCTGCCGCTGGTCGGCGCGCTGGCGCGGTTCGGCCTGCGCTCGCTGGCCGGCGAGCAAGGGCTGGCACGGGACGCCGTCAAGGCGCTCGGCATTCGCTGCGAGACCGTCGAGCAGTCGGCCGGCACGCTGTCCGGCGGCAACCAGCAGAAGGTCGTCATCGGCAAGTGGCTGGCGACGAGGCCGCGGGTACTGCTGCTCGACGAGCCGACGCGCGGCATCGATGTCGGCGCCAAGCGGGAAATCTACGATCTCATCTTCAAGCTGGCGCGAGACGGGCTGGCGATCGCCGTCATCAGCTCGGAATTGCCGGAGCTGCTGCATCTTTCCGACCGTATCCTGGTCATGGCCGACGGCCGCCAGACGGGAATGCTGTCTCGCGCGCAAGCCAGCGAGGAGGCCATCATGCGACTTGCGGCGCCGCGACGGACCATGACGAGGCCTGCCGCATGAGCATTTTGCATATCCTGTCCCGGACGAAACTCTATTGGGGCCTGATCGCCATCTTCCTGATCGGCGTGCTCGGCTCGCCGATCAGCTCCAAGGGCAACAACATTTTCCTGTCCTACGGCAACCTGCTCGATGTGCTGCGCCAGGTGTCGACCACCGGCCTGATTGCCACCGGCATGACGGCGGTGATCATCACCGGCGGTATCGACCTTTCCGTCGGCTCGCTGATGGCAATCTGCACGGTCGTCTGTGCCATGCTGCTGACGGTCCCCGGCGTGACGCCGGCGGTGGTGCTGGGGGTGCCGACAGTTGCCGTGGCAGCCCTTTGCCTCGGCATTCTCGTCACTCGTTTCATCCTGCTGAACATCGAAAAATCCCGCGCCGGCGCGCAGGCCACGCACGACATCAGGTTGGACAGCGTTCGCGGGCTGGTCACGCCCGGCATTGTCGGGGTGATCCTGTGCAGTCTGGCGCTGTGGTTCCTGCTGCCGCAGGTAGGCTCAAAATTCGGCGTGCTCGGCGTGTTGCTGGTGGCGCCTTGCGTCGGCCTGCTGTTCGGCGCGCTCAACGGCTTCATCATCGTCGCCGGGCGGCTGCAGCCCTTCATCGTGACGCTGGCGATGATGGTCACTGCGCTTGGTATCGCCCGGCTGACAGCCGGCCAGAACAATGCGGTGCTGCCGGTCTATACCGGGTCGAACGCCACCGCCGATTTCGAAATGCTGCGCTCGCTGGTGTTCGGCGTGATCCCGATGCCGGGCCTGTTCTTCCTCGGCGCCATCCTGATCTACGGCGCCGTGCTGCGCTTCACCCCGTTCGGCCGCTATGTCTACGCAATCGGCGGCAATGAGGAGGCGGCGCGGCTGTCGGGCATCGCCGCTGGCCGCGTGAAGATCGCCACCTATGCCGTGTCAGGGCTGCTGGCCGGCATCGCGGCGGTGCTCTATGTCGCGCAGTACCGGCAAGGCAAGCCGGACGCCGGCGCCGGGCTGGAGCTCGACGCGATTGCCGCCGTGGTCATCGGCGGCACCAGCCTGATGGGCGGACGCGGCAGCCTCACCGGGACGTTCTGCGGCGTGCTGATCTTCGGGCTGCTCTCCAACATCCTGCAGCTGCACAACATCAATTCGAACCTTCAGCTGGTGCTGAAGGGGATGATCATCATCGGTACCGTGCTCGTACAGGAGCGCAATGCCGGTGATCTTCTCTTCTATCTGCGACTGCCCGGTGGGCAAGCGCACAAGGAAACGGCCGCGGCAAAGCGGCCGTCGCAAGAGACCGCGTCTCTGAATATTGGAGGAAACAAGAAATGAAACGACGTGAATTGTTGAAGCTCGCCGGGCTGACAGCGGCACTCCTGACCACGACCGCCATGTTTGCCGGCGGTGCCCATGCGCAGGACAAGAAGTGGAAGATCGGCTTCTCGCAGGTGACGACCATCGAACCCTGGCGCGCCCAGTTCAACAAGGACATCCTGGCCGAAGCGGCCAAGCATCCGGAAGTCGAGCTGATCATCACCGACGGCGAGGACAAGACCGAGAAGCAGGTCGCCGATGTCGAAAACCTGATCCGTCAGGAGGTCGATGCGCTCTTGGTATCACCGAAAGAATCCGCCGGCCTGACCGGTGTCGTGCAGCAGGCGATCGATGCCAAGATCCCGGTCTTCGTGCTCGACCGCAACGTCGAAACCAATGACTACACGCAGTTCGTCGGCGGCGACAACAAGCTGATCGGCCGGGCTGCCGGTGAATATGCCGTCGAGCTGCTTGGCGGCAAGGGCAAGGCTGCGGGCAACGTCGTCGAGATCTGGGGCGGCATGGGCACCCAGCCGGCACACGATCGCCATGACGGCTTCCATGAATTCACCGACAAGGAGCCGGGCATAAAATACCTGCTCGACCAGCAGTCGGGCGACTGGAAGCAGGACCAGGCCTACAACATCATGGCGACCGCGTTGCGCAACAACGAGAAGATCGATCTCGTCTACGGCCACAATGATCCGATGGCCTATGGCGCCTATCTTGCCGCCAAGGACGCCGGACGTGAGAAGGACATCAAGTTCATCGGCATCGACGGCCTGCCCAATGAAGGCGTGCAGCTGGTCGCCAATGGCGAGCTGACGGCGACGTTCACTTATGTGACGCCGGGCGCCGAGGGGCTGCGGCAGGCGATCAAGTTCCTGAACGGGGAGAAGGTGGAAAAGACCATCACCCTGCCGACGCAGAAGATCACCAAGGAAAATGCCGCCCAGATCCTGAAGGACAACGGCCTCTGAGACGAGGCTTTCCTGCCGGGCGTTCAGCGCCCGGCAGGAACAACAACCAAACGCCGGCAGGCAGCAGCTCAAGCCAGCTTGGCCAGCAGCTTCATGAAAATGGCCGCTTCTTTGGCGGAAAGCGGCGCCAGCGTTTCCTGCGTAATCTCGCGGGCAAGCGGAATCAGCCGATCGATCGCGTCGCGCCCCTCGGCCATCAGACTGACCAGCAGGCGCCGTTTGTCGACTTCGTGTTTGCTAAGTTCGACAAAGCCACGCGCTTTCAGCCGGTCGATGACGCCCTTCACGGTCGCCGCGTCCATGGCGATCAGGCTGCCAAGCTGGTTCTGCGAGGTCTCGCCGACGTCGCGCAATTTGGCCAGGGCGGCGAATTGCGGCGGCGTCAGATCGGCGATGTGTGCGGCGAAGATCGAGACATGGCGCTGGTGCGCCTTGCGCAGGATGAAGCCGACCTGCTCCTGCAAGCGATAGTCGTTTTCGTCAGGCTCCTCGGCCTCGACCAGCTTGAGCAGATTGTCCTCGGCGCTCACCGCAGCCCATCCCATGCCTTGATGTCCTTGGCCGCCAGCCCGCCCATACGGTCGTGCACGCGCGGGCCGCAGGTCATTGCGAGGCAAAACAGGATCTCGTCGGGACGCGGGCCATCGCTGATGCCGATTTCCATGGCGTCGAAATGGCTGCGCACATAGGCGGCGTTGATGTGGCCGAGCGGCACATCGAGCCGCGCGCCGAAGCCGCCGACCTTCTTCGCCGAGGGCACGATCGCCTTGGCGTCGCCGAGCCGTTCGCGCATGGCATAGCCGCCCGGCACATGCCACAGCGCGCCATGCTCCAGCTCGCCCGCCATACCGACGATGGCGCCCTTGCCGTAGCCGTCGATCTGTTTGACGTCGCCACCCAGTGCGACAATGAGCCTGTCGGAGAGCAGCAGCCCGAGCGGCTTCAAATCCTCCATGGCGCTTTGCAGTTCCTCGACGTAACGGCCGGCGAAGGGGTTCTTGACCACAGCCATGGCCGCGGCGCGGCGCCGCGGCACCTTCGCCACCGGCCCGCCTTCGTGAAAAATCTCTTCGGTCAGCACGGCGATCTTGCGGATCGGAAACTCAGGCATGAGCAATTTCCCTCTCTAAAACTCTATTGGCGAGCGCCATCGGACCTGCGATGCGCGCCTGACCGCCGAGGAAAAGCGCCGCGGCGGCAATCAGGCCGCGCCGCCGAAACTCCTCGGCAACGGCAAATCCGCCTTCCAGCGCAATAGCGATTTCAGCGGCGGAAAGCAGCCCCACGCCCTGCGTCACCAAACGGTCGCCGAGGTCGCTGTCAGGTGCGAGATCGCGGGCCCGTATGCGCGTAACGGCCGGATGGCCGGGCAGGTCGACGGCGTTGGCGATCAGTGTTGCAGCCGCATCGGCTTCAGCACCCGTTCGCGCCAGCACGGTGACGGCGTCGGCAATGCCGAGCGAAAAGGAGCGGCCGCGCCAGCCGCTTGTCGCGACACCGCGGATCCCGTCTTCGGCCCGGATCGTGAGACGGTCTGCCAGCCCATGACCTGTCCCGGCAATGGCAAGCGTCATCGACCGGCCGTTGCCGAGATAGATCGCGCTGTCGCCGCCATCGTTGACATAGGCGCGATCGAGCCGGCGGCCGGCAAGCAGCGCACAAAGTACTTCATCGGCTACCGAGCCGGCGACGGCCGCCATCGGTGTGATGAATTGTTTCGCTAGCGGAACGACCGCCGCTTCCATGCGGCGCGCTGTCGGGCCAGCGAAAGTCCGTGGCCGCGAGGAGGCCGGGCAGCGCAGCTCGGGCAACTCTTCGACCAGTTCAACCAGGATTGTCTGGAAGCGCGCCACTGCCTGGCGATAGGCGGCGCTGCATTCACTCGCCTCGCCGAAGGCCTCGACGATCAGATCGATCGGCCCATGATTGAGGTGAAGCCGCCGGCCGTCCTCGAGCCAATGCGCCTGCGGGCCGTTCATCGCCCGGCCCCGTTTACGGCTGCGCGACGCAACTGCGCCAGCGGCGGCCAGGGATTGTCACGGGGTGCGGCCGTGCCGCGGCGCGGATTGAGATATTCGCCGCCCTTGGCCAGGATATCATCGACGCTGCGGATTTCGCCTTCGTAGCCGCCAAGCCTGACATAATCGTCGCGGCGCATGGTGAACTCGATCGGCGCCACCAGCGCCGGGGTCGGCACATAGCCGAAGGCGCCTTCCGGCACGCGGGTGACGTCGACCATCAGCGTGATGCCGCCGCCCGGCCAGACATAGACCGGCGCGCCGCCGACCGTCACATAGGTCGTCAAGCCCTGCACCGAGCGGGTCAGATTGACCGGGTTCTCGGTGACGCCGGCGCGCAGCGAGCCGCCGGCGCCGCCGACGAAAAGCACGGTGCAGAGCGCCGGCTCACAATTGTCCTCGATCAGTTCAACCGACTTCCGCAGCCGCTCCGGGAACGGTTTCTGCACGGGCTTCAATTCGTCGTCGAGCTCGTAATAGGCGAATTGCTCGCCGGTGGTCGAGACCATCAGCAGCGACATGCCGGGGCGCGCACCCTTTTTAGCGTTCCATTCACCAAGGATCGACAGCGGGTCGGAAATGCTGGTGCCGCCCCAGCCGAGGCCGGGCTCCGACACCTTGAAATAGCGGCCCGGCGTCGAACGGCGACCGATGATTTTGATGCCGGTGTCCTGCCAGCCGAGCACCTTGCCGGCCTGATGCTCGGAGACGACGCCGGTGATGTGGTCGTCGACCACCACCACCTCGTCGACAAGGCCGCGCCACTGGGTGGCGAACATGCCGATGGTGGCCGAGCCGCAGCCGACGCGCATGCGCTGCTCGAGCTTGCCGTCGATGACCGGCGGCTTGCCGGCTTCGACGATGACGGTGGCGCCACCGTCGATGACGAGCTCGACCGGCTTGCGGTTGCACAGGGAGAGCATGGCGTCACAGGTGGCGCGCCCTTCAGCCTTCGAGCCGCCGGTCAAATGATGCACGCCGCCCAGCGACAGCATCTGCGAGCCGTATTCGCCGGTGGTGACATGGCCGATCGCCTCGCCTTGGGCACGGACCGTCGCCGTTTCGGGGCCGATATGACGGTCGGTGTCGATCTTCACCTTGACGCCGCAATAGGAGAAGATGCCCTCGGTGACGACGGTGACCAGATCGACGCCTTCGACCTCCTGGCTGACGATGAAGGGCGCCGGCTTGTAGTCAGGATAGGTGGTGCCGGCGCCGATCGCGGTGACGAAGGGGCGGCCGGTGTTGACCAGTTCGCCGTCCCATGCCTCGCCTTCGGCAACAAAAGATACGACCGCGCCGCCTGTCTCGGCCGCATGGTCGAGGATGGTCAACGGGTCCATCCGCACGATCCTGCCGCCGACATTGCCATAGCGGTCGCAGGCGCCGGTGCGGCCATCGGCGATGTAGCACATGACCGGACAGGCATCGCAGCGGATCTTCTCGGCCACCAGCTTTTCGCCGGGATCATGCGTCTCGAAGCGTTCGGCAAGCTCGCTCATCGGCGCGCCTCCTTGTCGAGGATGGCGGCGCGAATGCGCGTTGGCGTCGCCGGAATTTTGGTGGCCAAGACGCCGGTTGCGTGGCGGATGGCGTTGAGGATCGCCGGCGCCGTCGGGATCAGCACATGCTCGCCCAAACCCTTGGCACCGAAGGGTCCTTCCGGATCCGGAACTTCTATCAGGATGGTCTCGATCGGCGGCACGTCGCCGATGGTGGGGATCAGATAGTCGTGCAGGTTTTCGGTGCGGCCGGGGATGTATTCTTCCATCAGCGCCATGCCGATGCCCTGGGCGATGCCACCCTCGATCTGGCCTTCGGCAAGCAAGGGATTGATGGCCTTGCCGACATCGTGCGCGGCGGTGATTTTTATCAACTTCACGGTGCCGAGCCTGAGGTCGATCTCCAGTTCGGCGATCTGGGCGCCATAGCCATAGACAGCGTAAGGCTTGCCCTGACCTTTTGCATCGAGCGGCTGCGTCGGCGGGTCGTAGCTTTCCTCGGCCCGGAAGACGAAGCCTTCGGCGTCTGCCTTCAGCGACGAAAGATCGATGCGGCGCGTCGCTTCGCCTTCCCCGATGCTCAGACTTGTGCCGTCCAGCGCAATCGCCGCCTTTTCCGAGACATTGGCGAAACGCAAGATCTCCTCGCGCAAGGCGCGGCCGGCCTTTTCGGCGGCCTTGCCGGTGACGAAAGTCTGGCGCGAGGCCGAGGTCTTGCCGGCGTCGGGGGTGATCGCCGTGTCGGCGCCTTTCAGCCGGAGCTTTTCAAGCGGAAGACCCAACGCGTCGGCGCAGATCTGCGCGATGACGGTGTTCGAACCTTGCCCGATATCGACCGCCCCCTGATGCAGGACGACTTCGCCCGATACCGAGATGCCGACCTTGATGGTCGACGGATTGGGCAGCGAGGTGTTGCCGCAGCCGTACCAGCACGAGGCCACGCCGACGCCGCGTTTTTTGACGCTGCTACCGGCATTGAACGCTTCGGCATCATGAAGGGCACGCTGCCAATGTGAGCGGAGGGCCTCCAGGCAGTCGGCGATGCCGACGCCCGACTCGAGCCGCTGCCCGGTGACTGTTTCGGATCCGTTACGAAGGCAGTTCTTCAGGCGAAAGTCGAGCCGGTCCATGCCGAGCTTGTCGGCGAGCTCGTCATAGAGGGTCTCCTGCATGATCGTCGCCTGCGGCACTCCGAAACCGCGAAAGGCGCCGGCAATCGGACCATTGGTGTGGATGGCGCGGCCTTCGGCGCGATAGTTCGGCGTCGCATAGGGACCGGAGGCGTGCACCGGCACGCGGTTGGCGACCGTCGGCCCCCAGCTGGCATAGGCGCCGGTGTTGAAATCGCCGGCGAAGACCATGCCGGTGACACGGCCGTCCGCATCGGCGCCGATGCTCGCTATCATCCGAGCGGGATGGCGCTTGGTGGTCGAGATCATCGATTCGGTGCGGGTATAGGCGAGCGCCGCCGGCCGGCCGGTTTTCATGGCGACGAGGCCGATGAGCGGTTGCAGCGAGACGTCGAGCTTGGAGCCGAAGCCGCCGCCGGTGGCGGTCGGCACGATGCGCACCTTTTCCGGGGCAAGGCCGAGCACCTTTGCCGTGTCGTCACGGTCCATATAGGGCGCCTGGGTGCAGGCGACGACGACCAGCGTGTCGCCGTCCATGAAGGCATAGCCGGCTTCCGGTTCGATATAGGCGTGCTCGACATAGGAGGTGTCGATGGCGCCGGAAACGACGAAAGCCGCACCGGCAAGCGCGGCTTCCGGGTCGCCACGCTCGACGAAGCCGGAGGTGAGCAGGTTCGACGGCCGATTTTCATGGACCAGTGGCGCACCGCCGGCCTGTGCTTCGCCCGTTTCCTGAAAATGCGGCAATTCAGTCCAACTGACAGGGAAATCAGCAAGGTCGAGATCGAGGATAGCCTCGCGTTCGCCGGCAATCAGCGCCACCGCCTCGCCGCGAAAGCGCGAAAACCCTTCGGCCAGCGCCGGCTGGTCGGCGAAGGGTGCGATGACGCCGAAACAATTCTTTCCCGGAATGTCGGCGGCGGTGAAGACGCCGGCAATGCCGGGACGGGATTTCACCCAGCTGCCGAGATCGCCAAAAGTGAAAGCGGCATGATAATGCGGCGAGCGGACCACCAGCACCGACAACGCATCGGCCGGGAAGGAATCGCCGCCGAACTTTTCGCCGCCGGTGACTTTCGGCACGCCATCGAGGCGGATCGGAGAGGAGCCGACGGCATGGCCGGACAATGGCATGCGCGGATCGAGACCATCGGTATAGCGCCAAGCATCCATTACCGCCGCAACGATCTTGCGATAGCCGGTACAGCGGCAGAGCACGCCGCCCAGCGCATCCTGCGTTTCGGCCTCGCTCGGGTAAGGCGTCCTGTCCAGGAGTGCCGTTGCGGCGACCAGCAGGCCGGGCGTGCAGGCGCCGCATTGTGCCGCGCCATGGCTGAGGAACGAAGCCTGCAGCGCCGACAGCCTGCCATTGCCGAGACCTTCGACGGTCGTCACCACGGTGCCGGAGGCGGAAGCCGCGGGCATCAGGCAAGCGCAGACCGGCTGGCCGTCGACCAGCACCGTGCAGGCGCCACAATCGCCGGCATCACAGCCGATCTTGGTGCCGGTCAGCCGCAGCTCGTCGCGCAGCACCGCGGACAGCCGTCGCACCGGCGGCACGCAAACGCTGACGGCGGCGCCGTTGACCTCGAAGGCGATGTCGGCGCGCTCCATGCCCATCAGGCTGCCGCCCTTTCGCCGGGAACAGCGCCCATCGCACCAAGCACGGCGCGGGCAACGATCTCACGCGCAGCGTCCAGCCGGTATTCGGCGCTGCCGCGCACGTCGCCGATCGGCGACAGCTCGTCCATCGGTGCGGATTGGATCGCAGTGGCCAGCGCGTGGCCGACGGGCAGGCCGCGCAACGCCGCCTCGACACCCGCCAGCCGCCTGGCGACGACCGAGCAGGACCCGACGGCGACGGCCGCGTTCCTGACCATACCATCTTCGACGGCCAGGCGTGCGGCGGCCATGGCGATGGAGATGACGAGATAACGCCGCGCGCCGAGTTTCACGAAGGCGGAGCTGCCGGCGGTCGCGGGTTTCGGAATGCGGATTGCCGTGACCATTTCGCCAGGCTGCAGTGCGGTGCGACGGTTGCCGAGGATGAATTCTGCAAGGGGCAGATGCCGGGTCGCCACCGCGGAACGCAGTTCGACTTCGGCATCGAGCACCAGCAGCGCCGGCACGCCGTCGGCGGCCGGCGAGGCATTGCAAAGATTGCCGGCAATCGAGGCAGTGTTCTGGATCTGTACCGAGCCGACTTCCCGCGCCGCCTGCTTCAGCGCGTCGAAGGCCGCCGGCAGCGGATGGCGGACGAGATCGGTCCAGGTGGTGCGCGCGCCAACGAGCCAATGGTTTTCGGCTTCGGCAATGCCGCGCAATGCCACCAGGCCATTGATATCGAGGACATTGTCGCGGAAAGGCTTGCTGCCCTGTGCCGGATAGAAGTCGGTGCCGCCGGCGAGGATGCGCCAATGCCCTTCGCCCAGCAAAGCGAGGGCGTCGTCGACCGTGGTGGGTTTTGCGTAACGGATCACGCTTTGCCTTCCCAGAATGGGCTTCCCGAGAGGGGATCCTGCCGAAAGATTTTCCCGAACATTCAAGGCAGGAAATTCATTCGTATGCAAATGATATCAAGCCGGCAGGAATTGTCAAAGCCAGAGTTTGCACGACTGTTGGCACCGGTGCGCCCGGAACGCATTTGTTATGCCATGAGAGGTTGACGCAGCCGGCCATCTGGTCAAGTTTCTGCGTCCGGTCGCGTTTTCATTGGAGCCTAAGCTCAAGACCAGAAGATAAGGAGGCTCCATGGCCGACGAAGCGCTTGTCGTCATCGACCTGCAGAACGATTTCTGCCCGGGTGGCGCCCTGGAAGTGGCCGGTGGCGACGAAATCGTGCCGTTGGTCAATGACCTGATCCGGCGGACCGAGCACGTCCTGCTGACGCAGGACTGGCACCCTGCCGGCCATTCCAGCTTTGCCTCCAGCCACCCCGGCAAGCAACCGTTCGAAACGATCGACATGCCTTATGGCCACCAGACGCTGTGGCCTGATCACTGCATCCAGGGCAGCCTGGGATCGGATTTCCATTCGGGCCTCGCCTGGAGCAAGGCCGAGCTGGTGATCCGCAAGGGGTTCCGTCCTGCGATCGACAGCTATTCGGCATTCTTCGAAAACGACCGGACGACGCCGACCGGCCTTGCCGGCTATCTCCGGGATCGGAACATCGAGGCGCTGACCCTGGTCGGCCTGGCGACGGATTTCTGCGTCGCCTTTTCGGCGCTCGACGCGGTCAAGCTCGGTTTTGAGACGTCCGTGCGGCTCGACGCCTGCCGCGGCATCGATCTCAACGGCTCCGTGGAGAGGATGCTGGGCCGGATGCGCGATGCCGGCGTGGCACTGATTTGAACGTCATCCAGCCGAAGCTGACAGACTTTTGAGGGGCTTCATGCGGTTTGCGGCGTGGACGGCAAGTGCTGTACTGATTGCCGCAATTCTTTCTCCGGGAGCGGTTCTTGCGGCCGAAGCGCACGAATTGCCGGGCGCCGCCATGTCGCTGTGGTGGGTGCTGCCGTTTGCCGGGCTGTTGCTTTGCATCGCGACCGGGCCGTTGCTCTTCCAACATGCGTGGGAGCACCATTACGGCAAGATCGCTGCCTTCTGGGCAGCGTTGGTGATCGGGCCGCTGGCCATCGCCTTCGGCATCCCGTCGGCCACGCAGGCGGTGCTGCATGCGCTGCTCACCGAATACATGTCGTTCATCATCCTGCTGTTTGCGCTGTTCACCATTTCGGGCGGCATCTTCGTTGCCGGCAACATACACGGCACACCGCTGGTCAATGCCGGGCTGTTGCTGGGCGGGGCTGTCCTTGCCTCTATCATTGGCACAACCGGCGCCTCGATGATCCTGATCCGGCCGCTGATCCGCGCCAACGACAACCGGCGCTTCAACGCCCATGTCGTCATCTTCTTCATCTTCCTGGTGTCCAACATCGGCGGGTCGCTGACGCCCCTCGGCGATCCGCCGCTGTTCGTCGGCTTCCTGCGCGGCGTCGATTTCTTCTGGACGACAGTTCACCTGTTGCCCGAGACGCTGTTCGTCGCCGGCGTGCTGCTGGTGGTTTTCCTGGCGATCGACATCATCATGCATCACCGGGAGGAAGGCGCGCCGAAGATCAAGGATCCGACGCCCGACAGCAAGGTGCGCATTCGCGGCCTGGCCAACATCCCGCTGCTGGCGGGGGTAATTGCCGCGATCCTGATTTCCGCTGCCTGGAAGCCGGGAGTGAGTTTCTCTTTCCAGGGCGTCAGCCTCGAGCTGCAGAACCTGGTGCGCGACGCCGCCATCCTGATACTGGCCTTCACGTCGCTTGTCGTCTCGCCGAAGGAGTTTCGCGGCGCAAACGCCTTCAGCTGGGGGCCGATTGCCGAGGTGGCGAAGCTGTTCGCCAGCATCTTCATCTGCATCGTGCCGGTCGTCGCCATATTGCGGGCCGGGCTCGACGGCGCGCTGGCGCCGCTGGTGCTGCTGGTCAGTTCGCCGACCGGCGCGCCCGACAACCTTGCCTATTTCTGGCTGACCGGGGCGCTCTCGTCCTTCCTCGATAATGCGCCGACCTATCTGGTGTTCTTCGAGCTGGCTGGCGGCGATGCGCAGCATCTGATGACCGAGCTCGCCTCGACGCTGGCGGCGATCTCGGCCGGCGCGGTGTTCATGGGCGCCAACACCTATGTCGGCAATGCGCCGAATTTCATGGTCTACGCGATTGCCAGGCATCGCGGCATCAAGATGCCGAGCTTCTTTGGCTATATGGCATGGTCGGGTGCCGTGCTGATCCCGACGTTCCTGCTTGCCGGTTTGCTGTTCTTTGCCTGATCATCCGACGCCAACATAGCGGCGGACCGCCGAGGGATCGGCACGCAGTTCCTCAACATCGACCGTCTCGCGGCTGCGGCCGTTTTCAATGAAGCAAACGCGGTCTGCGACCGACAGCACAGCATCGACGCGCTGCTCGACAAGAATTGTCGACACGCCGAGCGCTCGCAGCTTCGACACGGTTTCGCGGATCTTGGCGATCATCGACGGCATCAGCCCTTCGGTCGGCTCGTCGAGCAGGAGCACCTGCGGTTCCAGACACAGGGCGCGGGCCATGGCCAGCATCTGCTGCTCGCCACCGGACAGCGTGCCGGAACGCTGCCTGAGGCGCTGGCGCAGCAGCGGAAAGAGATCGAGCACGTTTTCGCGCGTCGCCTTGCCCTTGTTGCGGGCCATCAGGCCGATCTCGATGTTTTCCGCCACCGTCATCTCGGCGAACAGCCGCCGGCCCTGCGGCACGTAGGCGACGCCGGCCTTGGGTACCTCATGCGCCGGCAGGCCGGTCAATTCCCGCCCTTCGAGCCGGATCGAGCCGGCGCTTGCCGGCACCAGGCCCATGATTGCCTTCAGCGTCGTCGTCTTGCCGGCGCCGTTGCGGCCGAACAGGCAGAGCACCTCGCCCTCGTTCAACACGAGATCCAGGCCATAGAGCACCTGGACTTCGCCATAGAAGCAGTCGAGCCCGGAGATCGTCAGTGCCTTTGACTGGACCTCAGCCATGGGTCGTTCCCAGATAGGCGTCCTGCACCGCGGCATTGGCACGGATCTGCTCGGGCGTGCCTTCAGCTAAAATCCTGCCGGCGTTGAAGACGGTGATGCGGTCGGCGAGCTGCATGACCACCGGCATGTTGTGCTCGATCAAAAGCACGGTGGCGCTATCGGCGATCTCGCGCACCAGCTCGATGAAATTGTCGATCTCGCCGTCGGCCAGCCCCTGCGTCGGTTCGTCGAGAATCAGCAGCCGCGGCTTCAGTGCCAGTCCCATCGCCACTTCCAACAGGCGCTGGTGACCGTAGGACAGCTGCCCCGCCGGCATGTGGGCGCGGTCGGCAAGGCCGGTGCGCTCGAGCGCCGCCATGACGCCGGTGTGAACCGCGCCCTTCGAGCGGCCGTCAGTCAGCGTGCGCTGCACCGGCAGGGCAACATTGTCGTAGGCGCTGAGATTGGCAAAGACGCTGGTGATCTGGAACGTGTAGGCGATGCCAAGGCGAACCCTGGCATAGGCCGGCAGGCTGGTGATGTCGGCGCCATCGAAGACGATCGTGCCCGACGAGGGCTGGATGCGGCCGCTGACCAGGCTGACGAAGGTGGTCTTGCCGGCGCCGTTGGGGCCGATGACGGCGCGGATCTCGCCCGGCGTCAGCGCGAAGTCGACGCCGTCGACGGCGCGCAAGCCGCCGAAACTGCGCGACAGGCCTTTGGTGGTCAAAAGCGGTATCATGGCAACCACCCGACCCAGCGCTGGCGGATGCTGCCGAGAATGCCTCTCGGGAAGAACAGCACCAGCAGGATCAGCGCAATGCCGACGATCAGCAGATAGGCCGAGGTGTAGCCGCTGGCGACGTCGATGACGTAATACATGAACAGCGTGCCGATCAGCGGCCCGAGCGTGGTGGCGGCACCGCCCAGCAGCACCCAGAGCAGCGGCAGGATGGAATATTGCACCGAGGCGAAGCTCGAGCCGACATAGCCGAACAGCAGCGCATAGGCGGCGCCGGAAGCCGCGCAGATGCTGCCGGAGATGACGACGGCGGCAAGCTTGTTGGAAAACGTATCGTAGCCGAGCATCTTGGTCCGCTCCTCGTTCTCGCGGATGGCGACCAGCACGCGACCGTAGCCGGAGCGGACTACCGCCAGGCTTATGAGCAGCACGATCGAGAACAGCGTCAGCGCGCTCATATAGCGCACGGTCGGGTTGGTGAGGTCGAGCGACGTGCTGCCCAGGACCAGGACCCGCATCGCCTGCGGTACGACCATGCCCTGGTCGCCACCGGTCCAGGCGGCGAAATAGAGGATGACGAGATAGAATACCTGCGCGAACATCATGGTGACGATCATGAAAGCGACGCCGGAGGTGCGCAGCGCCAGCAGCCCGATCACCAACGCAAGCAGCGCGCCGCAGGCAAACCCGGCTGCGAAGGCGGCCGGCACGCTCCAGCCGAGATGGATGACGGCAAGGCCGGCGCCATAGAGCCCGGCTGAAAAGAACATGGCATGGCCGAGGCTGAGCAGCCCGACATAGCCGAACAGCAGATTGTAGCCCATGGCGAAGACCGCCAGCACCATGATGCGGGCGAGCAGGCCGTGATGGTATTCCGGCAGGATGAAGCTAAGCCCGAAAAGCAGGGCGATGACGCCGAGATGCAGCGCATATGGCTTTGCCGGCGAAGCATCCTTCATCGCGACGTCGTCCCGAACAGGCCCTGCGGCCGGAACACCAGCACCATGGCGACGAGCAAGGTGGCGATGATCTTGGCCAGCGTCGGTGAGAAGAACACCGAGATAATGCCGTCGGAAAGGCCGATCAGCACCGCGGCGACGACCGTGCCGCGCAGCGAGCCGAGGCCGCCGATGATGACGACGATGAACGACAGCAGCAGCGGGTCCTGTCCCATCAGATAGTGGGCCTGGCTGATCGGCACGATCAGCACCGCGGCGACAGCCGCCAGCATGGCGCCGAGGGCGAAGACGCCGGCATAGACTCTGGTCACCGGAATGCCGAAGGCCTGCGCCGTCTCGCTGTCATATTGCGTGGCGCGCATGATGAGGCCGATTTTGGTGCGCGTCAGCACCAGCCAGGTCGCGACCAGCAGCAGCGCCGATGCGGCGATGACCGACAGCTTGTAGCCGGAATAGCCGAACCACGGCAGGAGGATGCGGTAGCTGAACGGCGGCTCCACCGGCCGCGCCTCCGGGCCGTAGAAGGTCAGCGCCAGTTGCTGGATGATGTAGAGCATGCCGATGGTGGCGACGATGGTGGCTTCCGGATTGTAGTTGAGCCGGCGCAGCACCAGCCGTTCGGCGATCAGCGCGATCAGGCCGACGATTAGCGGCGCCAGCACCAGGGCGGCCAGGAAGCCAAGTGCCGGATGGCCGGATATCGTCGTAGAAATCGCCCAGGCAAGCACCGCGCCCAGCATGAAGAACTCGCCATGCGCGACATTGACGACGCGCATGACGCCGAACACCAGCGACAGGCCAAGCGCCGTCAGCGCCAGCACGGCGGAGGTGACGAGGCCTTCGAGGGCGGCGAGGAGCAGGTGGGGTCCGAAGTGCATCGGCTAAGCACCGGCGGATGCGCGAAGCACCCCCCTCTGGCCAGAGGGGGGTGTCTTGGCGCTCACGCTTGCTGCAGCAGCCAAGCTCACAGCGCCTGCGTGGTGTAATCCCCTTCCGGCTCGTAGAGGCCGTCCTCGATCTTGGTCTTGTGGACGACATTCAGCCGGCCGCCTTCGACCTTGGAGATGTTCTGGATACCAAAACACTGGTGGATCTTGCCGTTGAATGTTTTCGGCCCCTGCGGGTGCTCGGGCCCCTCGGCGAACTCGGTCAACGCCTCGGTCGCCTCGACCAGCTTGGCGCGGTCTTCCGGGCCCTTGTAGCCGGCATCCTCCATCGCCTTCTTGACGACGTAGAGCGTTTCCCAGCAGCCGAACATGTGCGCGGCGGTGGAGACGTCCTTGGGATCGCCGATGGCGGCACCATTGTCGTCGATGCCGACGGCGGCGCGGTAGGCTTTCTGCGCAGGGGAGTCATCGGGCTGCGCATAACGCGGCGAACCTTCCCAGAAATGGCTGCCGTCGAGGAATTCGAGGCCGGGGCTGCTGATGTCGGTAGCTTCGAGCGAATCGATGAAGCCGAACAGCTGCGGCCGGTTGGAGCCGTAGAACTCGCCGAGCTCCTTGACGAAGGTGAGCACCGCCGGGCCGACCATGACATGGTAGATCACCTCGGTCTCCGCGGGGATCTGCGGGAAATATTTGGTGAAGGAGGATTCCGTCGGCGGAATCGCGATCTGCGCAATCACCTCGGCGCCTTGCGCCTTCAGCGCCGGCGGCAGGTAGTCGCGATGGTCGTAGCCGAAAGCGAAATCGGGGAAGATCTGCGTCACCTTCTTGCCGGCGTTGGCGGCAATCCACGGCGCCATCGACTGGATCTGGCTCTTCACATCGGTGATACCGGGCTGGAAGACGTAGCGGTTCAATTTGGTCGAGGCGACGTGGTGGCCTTCGCTAACGACGAAATAAGGCATCTTGGCCTCGCCGGCGGCCGGCGCCGAGCCGATGACGACATGCGAAAACAACGTACCGTAGACGATGTCGGTCTTGTGCTGGGAGGCGAACTTGCCGACGACTTCGGCGCCGCGGCCGGGATCGGTGCCGTCATCCTCGATGATCACCTCGACCGGCCGGCCGTTGATGCCGCCGGCATCGTTGATCGCCTTGACCGCAGCCGCCGTGGTCTTCTCGTACCAGCGGCCATAGGCGGCGCCGATACCGGTGCGGTGCGACTGGAAGCCGATCTTGATCGGCGCCGAGCTCTGCGCCTGGCTGTAACGCACGAAACCCGGCGCGACGGCAAGACCGGCGCCGGCGGCAAGGCCTTTCAGCGCCGTGCGGCGGGTGAGAGCGGATCTGGAGAGATCGAAAAACCCATTCTTGTCAGTCACGGCAGTTCCCCTTGTTTTTGAGCTTTGACCAATGGCTGTAGCAGGCAGGCCACTCTGTTAAGAGGGGCGAAAATTGCATGTGTACAAACTAAATCACCAAAGCTCTGACGTGGCAAGCGAGCTTTCCCCAAGGTTCGATTGACGGGCATCGCACACGTCGTTCATCCGGCGCTCGGCGTCGCAAGCAGCCACAGGCCGAGGACGGTATAGGCGATCATCAGCACGGTGAGCGGGAACTGGCTGAGCGTGGCGCGTGCGGGAACGGGATGCAGCCGCCAGGCCAAGCCATGGGCGACAAGCACTGCAAGCATGTGGCCTGCTATGATGACGCCGGCCTGGAGGTTCCACAGCCACCACGCCGAACCGGCGCCGGCGACGACGCCGGCTTCAATTGACATGTCGGCGCTACCGAACAGGTTCCAGCCCTGCGCAAACGGGTCGGAGAGAGCGGCAATCGCATATTGGCCGTCGACCAGCAGCGCCGTCAGATAATGCGCGAAGTGGTAGGCGAGCGCGATCGGTACGATCGACCAGACCAAAAGCCCGGCGGCGTGACCGAGCGAATGCTTGCTGCCGGCAAGGTGCAGGCCAAGAAAGACGGCGAACGCGAACACGGCCGCAAGCACGGCAAAGGTCAGCACAAGGCCGAAACTGCCGATGCCAATCAAAGCGGTGCGTCCAGGGAACTCCAGCGGATTGATGCCGAACCAGCCTAGCCAGAAGAAGGTTTTCGACAGGCCGTCGAAGGACACAGACGACAGCGCAAGCAGCAGGAAAGCGACGCCGCTGAGCGGTAGCGGCGCGGCACCAAGCAGCTTGGCGCCCGGCCAGCAGAGTTTGAGCCGGCCGTCTGCACTACGCTCGACGATGGCGAAGCGCGCCACCACCGAAAAGAACACGGTCAGGAACTCACCGCGCAGGCTCCAGTCGCGGTAGCCGAAGACCTGCATGGCGGCAAAGCTCAGCAGCCAATAGGCGCCGGCGGCCCAGGCCAGCCGCGCCGGATCGTCGGGCGCCGGGTCGATAAGCTCGAACCAGGCGAAGGCGAAGAACAGCATGAAAGCCGGCCAATAGCCGACCCACTGGGGGAGCAGATACGGCTGCGTTCTGCCGGACAGGCGCGAGGCGACGCGGCACGGCCCGTACCAGGGACTGAGCCACGACCAGAGATCGCCGGCGAGCCCCTGCAACAGAGCCAGGCCAACCCAGAGCAATGTCCATATGGTCAACGGCAGCGGGTTGGAAAGCGGGTCGCGGCTGCCGAACAGGCCGGCGGCAATGAGAATTGCAAAGCCGGCAAAGGATACCAGGCTGACGGCAGTCCGCGCTCCGTCGCCGAAGGCGAAAAGCGGCAGGCGTTTGCGCCAGAAGCGGTCGAGGGAGTCCGGCGGGAGTAGAGCCAGGATCAGGAAGCTCGCGGCAATGGCGAGCGCGCCGCCGGCGACATAGTAGCCGGTGGGAAGCAGCAGAACGTGGCCGCGGTCGGAGGCGTGGGCGAACGCGGGCGTGGGCAGGAATGCCAAGGAAGCGACGAGGCCAGGAATGGCTGACGAACAACAGCGCTCTACGGCGCCCCCCTCTGTCCTGCCGGACATCTCCCCCACTTGGGGGGAGATCGGCTGGCTGTGGGGTCGGCGCTTTTCTTGCAACATGCAAGATTGGCGAAAGCGGGGGTGATGGCCAATCTCCCCCCTCGTGGGGGAGATGTCCGGTAGGACAGAGGGGGGCGCGAAGGAACTCATACTACGCAAGAGTTCCCCACACCCTCACACCTTGACCAACTGCTCCACGCGGTCCTTCTGGCCGAAGATGCGCAGATAGCGCTCGATCTCTTTCTCGTAGCCTGTCGACTTGGCCGGATTGTCGGAAAGCTTGACCGCCGGCCTGCCGTTGGCTTCGGTGACCTTGCAGACCAGCGAGATGGCGTCTAGCCGGTTGGTCTCGGTCGGCGCGCAGCCCTCGAAATCGTTGGTCAGGTTGGTGCCCCAGCCGAAGGACATGCGCACCTTGCCGCGGAAGTGGCGGTAGGTTTCCTCGATGGTCTCGACCTCAAGCCCGTCGGAAAAGATGAGCAGCTTCTGCTTGGGGTCCCTGCCCTTTTCGCGCCACCAGGAAATGATCTTCTCGCCGCCCTCGATCGGCGGCGCGCTGTCGGGGCGGAAGCCGGTCCAGTCGGCGACCCAGTCCGGCGCATCGCGCAGGAAAGCCGTGGTGCCGAAGGTGTCCGGCAGCACGATCAGCAAATTGCCGCCGTAGTAGCGCTGCCAGTCCTGCAGCACGTTGTAGGGCGACTGTTTCAATTCCTTTTCCGAATTGGTGAGCGCGGCGAACACCATCGGCAGTTCATGCGCATTGGTGCCGAGCGCCTCGAGATCGTTGTCCATGGCGAGCAGCACATTGGAGGTGCCGGTGAAGGCCTCGCCGATGCCCTCCTTCAACGCTTCGACGCACCAGCGCTGCCACAGGAAAGAATGACGGCGGCGGGTGCCGAAATCCGAGATGCGGATGCCGGGCAGCGCCTTCAGCCGCTCGGTCTTGGCCCACATCTTGGCCTTGGCGCGGGCATAGAGCACGTCGAGCGCGAACGGCCCGAACGCCCGCATGGCCGCGCGAGATCGAAGTTCATTGATGATTGCCAGCGCTGGGATCTCCCACAGCGTCGTGTACATCCACGGGCCGCTGAAGGCGAGTTCGTATTGGCCGTCGCGCTTGGAGAGCTCGTATTCGGGCAGCCGGAAATTTTCCAGCCAGGCGAGGAATTCCGGTTCGAATATCTGCTTGCGGCCATAGAAGGTGTTGCCGCCGAGCCAGATCATCTCTTTCTTCGAGAAGCGCAAGGTGCGGGCATGGTCGAGCTGCTCACGCAGCTCCGTCTCGTCGATCTCCTCGGCAAGGCGGACCGAGGTGGTGCGGTTGATCAGCGAGAAGGTGGCGTCGACCTTGGGATACATGCCCCAGATCATCTGCAGCATCAGAAGCTTGTAGAAATCGGTGTCGAGCAAGCTGCGGACGATCGGGTCGAGCTTCCAGGTGTGGTTGTAGACGCGCCGCGCTATATCGGTCTTTGCCATCGCTCAATGCGCCTTCGCTGCTCGCTCTAGCTTTTGTCTAGCGCAATTCCGGACGGAAAACCGCCGCGCAGTTTTCCCGGAGTTGCTCCAAATGCCTCTTAGCATCGAATTTTTGAAAGCGCCTCCCGCTTTGCGGGCTGGCCCGACAAAAAGAAGCCCCTGCGGCAAGCGGCGCCTACGGCAGTTTCGGCCTCAGGATGCGGTTTTGGCGCCGACCACCTTGGGCGCTGGACGCTTGCGACGAGTGCCGATGCGACCCGCCACCGGCGCGTCGGCGCGGCGATCGGCCTGCTCTTTCTCGGCAAACAGCCAGCCGATGAACAATTGCACGATCGGCGCCGACCGCATCTCATTGCGGCAGACGACGTAGAAATCGTCGACCGCCGGCACGGAAAGGCTGAATGGCGCGACAAGCAGGCCCCTGGCGAGCAGCCCGCTTGCCGTCACTGTATCGCCGAGCGCCACGCCATGGCCGTGGACCGCGGCCTCGGTCGCCATGCGCGCGTCGCCAAGATGGTGGCGGCGGCCGCGCTCCAGGTCCAGCGCGTCAGCGGCGGCCAGCCAGGTGTGCCATTCGCGGCCGTCGTCGCCATGCAGGAAGACGTGATCGGCGAGGTCGCGGACGGTGCGGATCGGGCGGTTGTTGATCAGCGTCGGGCTGACCACCGGGAAAAGTTCGAGACCCGACCATTTGCGCATCCAGCAATCGGTCCAGCTGCCGTCACCATAGTGCACGCAGACATCGATATGCGGCGCGCGGACGTCCTTGGCGTCATTGGATGGGATCAGCGTCAGCCTGATATCCGGATATTGCGAGGTGAAGCTGCCCAGCCGCGGGATCATCCACAGCAACAGCAGCGCCGGCACGCAGGATATCGACAGCGCGCCGGTGCTGGCCGGCCTCGTCATGCGCTGCGTGGCGGCGGCTATGCCGTCGAAGGCGGTCGACACCGCCGGCAGCAATTCGGCGCCGTGCGGCGTCGGCTTCACCCGCTGGCCGGCACGCTCGAACAGCTTGACGCCCAACGATTGCTCGAGCGCCTTGATCTGATGGCTGATGGCGCCGTGGGTGACGTTGAGCTCAGCCGCCGCCTTGGTCAGCGAGGCGTGGCGCGCCGTCGCCTCGAAGGCGCGCAGCGGGTTGAGCGGTGGCAATCGCTTGGCCATTGGAACCTGAACTCTGTGAGATTTTCTCACAACAAACACCCTAACAATATCAATTGATTTTTCAATGCAGCTACAGGACACTTTGCCCAGGCATTGCATCAAGACGTGAAAACTGCAGGCAGCCGACGGCTGCGGCTATCGAGGCCGCCGTCCGCGCGCCTCACCAGCCATGGAGGACCGACATGGGTTACGACCGCGGCAAGCTCGAAGCGTTGCGCCGCAAATACGGCGAGAGCCATGGCGGCGAAATGTTCGACCCGAAATTCCAGCGTGTCGCCGACAAGATCTTCTCCAAGACCGGCACGCGGCTGGCGCCTTATTCCGGCATCCCGACCTTCCTCGCGGCGCCCTATCGCGAAATCGCCGCCGACAATCCGGATTTCGGCGATCTTCAGGTGGCGATGATCGGTGTGCCGATGGATCTGGGCGTCACCAACCGGCCGGGCGCCCGTTTCGGGCCAAGGGCACTGCGCGCCATCGAGCGCATCGGCCCCTACAACCATGTGCTGGAATGCGCGCCGACGCATGAGCTGAAGGTCGCCGACATCGGCGACGTGCCATTCCAGACCCGCTACCGGCTGGAGACCAGCCATGACGACATCGAACGCCGCACCAACCAGATCGTCGACGCCGGCGTGCTGCCCTTATCTGTCGGCGGCGATCATTCGATCAGCGACCCGATCCTGAAGGCTGTCGGCAAAAAGGCGCCGGTGGGCATGATCCATATCGACGCGCACTGCGATACCAGCGGCCTGTTCGACATGACCAAGTTCCACCATGGCGGGCCGTTCCGCAACGCGGTGCTGGACGGCGTGCTCGACCCGAGCCGCACTATCCAGATCGGCATTCGCGGCTCGGCCGAGTACCTTTGGGAGTTCACCTATGAGTCCGGCATGACCGTCGTGCATGCCGAAGAGGTGACCGGCCTCGGCATCCCCGCCATTATCGAGAAGGCGCGCAGGATAGTCGGCGACGGCCCGACCTATGTCTCCTTCGACATCGACAGCGTCGACCCGGCCTTCGCGCCGGGCACCGGCACACCGGAAGTCGGCGGGCTGACGACGCGCGAAGTGCTCGAGCTGCTGCGCGGCCTGAAAGGCCTCAACATCGTCGGCGGCGACGTCGTTGAGGTGGCACCGCAGTACGACGCAACCACCAACACGGCGCACGCCGGCGCGCAGGTGCTGTTCGAGATCCTCAGCCTGATGGTCTTCAGCCCGGCAATCACCGGCAAGGCGGGCTGACACGCTCGACCATGATCCCGAAAGTGGGAACCGGTTTCGGAGAGAAGATCATGGTCCACTAGAGAATCCAAAGGCGACCGCCGCGCTGGAGCCGGCGGTTGCACTCAAACAAACAAGCTTCCAGCAGGGGAATAAAAATGACACTTCACATGAAACTCAAATCATCTATCGCCGCCGTGCTGATGCTCGGTGCGGCCGGTCTTGGTTTCACCACCCAGGCCGTCAATGCCGACGCGATCGACGACATCGTCAAGGCCGGCGCCATCAATGTCGGCATCTTTTCCGATTTCCCGCCTTTCTCCTCGGCCAGCGCCGATATGAGCATCAAGGGCTACGACATCGACGTGGCGCAATCCATCGCCGACCAGCTCAAGGTCAAGCTCAATCTGGTCAGCGTGACCGGCCAGAACCGCATTCCGTACCTGACCGACAAGCGTGTCGACCTGCTGATGAGCGTCGGCTACTCCAAGGAGCGTGAGCAGGTGATCGATTTCGCCGCCGCCTACGCGCCCTACTACATCGCCGTGATCGGCCCTGCAGCACTTGCGGTCAAAGGCAAGGAAGACCTTGCCGACAAGTCGATCGCCGTCAATCGCGGCACGCTGGAAGACACCTCGCTGACCGAGGCAGCACCCGCCTCGGCCGACATCCGCCGCTTCGACAACTACAATTCCGTCATCCAGGCCTTCATTTCGGGCCAGACCCAGCTGATGGTGGTCGGCAACGATGTCGGCGCCCAGGTGCTCGCCCGCCAGGAGGCGCTGAAGCCGGAACAGAAATTCCAGCTTCTCACCTCGCCCTCGCATATCGGCCTCAACAAGAAGGAAGACCGCCTGAAGCAAGCGGTCAACGATGCGGTTGCCAAGATGCTGGCCGACGGCAAACTGGACGAAAGCTCGAAGGCCTGGCTGAAGACACCGCTCGATCCCGCCAATCTCAAGGATTGACGGCCAGTGACCTATAGCCTCGACTTCGGCTGGCTTGCCGGGGCGACAGGGGCGATCGCGCGCGGCGCGGCCACGACGATCCTGTTGATCGCCGTGACCACGCTGGCGGGAACCTTGCTCAGCATCCTCGGCGCCGCAGGGCGGCGGAACGGCCCGCTGCTGCTCAAGCGGGCGATCGGCGTCTATGTCGAGGTGATCCGCAACACGCCTTTCCTGGTGCAGCTGTTCTTCATCTTCTTCGGGCTGCCCAGCATCGGCGTCAGGCTCGATCCGGTGCTGGCAGCCATGTTGGCGATGACGCTCAACATGGCCGCCTACACGATCGAGATCGTTGGCGCCGGGCTCGACGCGGTGCCGCCCGGGCAGACGGAAGCGGCTCTCGCCCTTGGGCTCAGGCCGCGCCAGGTCTTCATCAAGATCGTGCTGCCGCAGGCGCTCAAGGTGATCTATCCGGCGCTGACCAGCCAGATCGTCATCATGATGCTGGAATCCGCCGTGGTGTCGCAGATCGCGGTGCGCGAGCTGACCTACGAAGCCGACATGCTGCAGGCACGCACGTTCCGGGCTTTCGAGACCTATTTCGTGGTGACGATGGTCTATCTCGCCCTGTCGATTGGGCTGCGCCGGCTGCTGGTCGGCGGCGGGCGCCGGCTTCTTGGAGCCGGCGTGTCATGATCGAATTCACCTTCTGGGACATTCTGCGCAACCTGCTGCTGGCGGCGCGCTGGACGGTGCTCTTGTCGTTGGCTGCCTTTGTCGGCGGCGCCGTGGTCGGCATGATCGTGCTGTTCTTCCGGATCGCCAAGAATAAATGGGCGCGGCGGCTTGCCTCCGGCTACATCGCGCTTTTCCAGGGCACGCCGCTGCTGATGCAGCTGTTCCTGATGTTCTTCGGCCTGCCGATGTTGGGCCTGCGCATCGAGCCGTGGACCGCGGCGGTGCTTGGCCTGACCTTCTTCGCCAGCGCCTATCTCGCCGAGATCTGGCGCGGCGGCGTCGATGCGCTGCCGCGCGGCCAGTGGGACGCCGGCGCCAGCCTCGGCCTGCACTATTTGCAGGAGCTCAGGCTGATCATCTTGCCGCAGGCGTTTTCGATCACCCGCGCGCCGACCGTCGGCTTTCTGGTGCAGCTGATCAAGTCGACCGCGCTGACCTCGATCATCGGTTTCGAGGAGCTGGTGAGGACATCCAACGCGATCAACAATGCGACCTTCGAACCGTTCAAAGTCTATGGGCTGGTAGCGCTGATCTTCTTCGTCATGTGCTTTCCGCTTACGCAATACGCACGTTCGCTCGAGCAGCGGGCGGCGGCCCGCTGAGCGGGCGACCAGCAATTCAACGCCCGAATACCAGAGGCGGCGCTATACGGTCGCGCCGCAGCCAGCGCCCCAGCAAGAGCGCGGCAACCACCGCCAGTCCCGACGACAGGCCGATCCAGATGCCGACGCCATTGAAGCCGAAACGGAAGGCCAGCAGCACGCCGAGCGGCAGGCCGATGCCCCAATAGCCGATCGCGGCATAGATCATCGGCACCTTAGTGTCGTGCAGGCCGCGCAGCATGCCGCTGGCCACCGCCTGCGCGCCGTCAAAAACCTGGAACAGCGCGGCAAAGGCGAGGAACGACACGGCAAGCGCCACCACCTCGGCATTCGCCGGATTGCCCAGGTCGATGAAGGCGCCGATCAGGAGATGCGGCCACAGGATCATCACCAGCCCCATCAGCGCCATGAAGGAGACACCGACGACATAGGCGGTCCAGCCAGCCCGGCTGACACCTTCCGGATTGCCGGCGCCGTGGGCAAGTCCGACGCGCACCGTCACCGCCTGGTTGAGGCCGAGCGGCACCATGAAGGTGATCGAGGCGATCTGGATGGCGATCGCATGGGCGGCAAGCGAAGCCGCATCGATCAGGCCCATGAGAAAGGCCGCCGCGTTGAAGATCGTCACCTCGAAGGCCAGCAGGCCCGCGATCGGCAGGCCGAGCCGCAGCAGGCCCTTGAAGCGCGGCCAGTCGGCCCGCCAGAAGCGTCCGAACAGACGATAGCGCCGAAATTTCTTCTCAAGCATCACCACCACCGCCATGCCGGCGAACATAAGTGTGCTGGACAGCGTGGTGGCAAGGCCGGAGCCGGCGATGCCCATCGATTGGATGCCGAGATTGCCGAACATGAACAGCCAGTTGAAAAAGGCGTTGCAGGCGACGGCAACGAAAACGATGATCAGTGCCCAGCCCGGCCGCTCCAGGGCCGAAATAAACGAGCGCAGGACGATGTAGCCGAAAAAGGGCAGCACCGCCCATTCAAGCCAGCGCAGATAGACGCCGGCCTGGTGCGCCAGCGCCGGTTCCTGACCCATGGCCAGCAACACGCTCTCGCCGTGCCAGAGAAGGACCCATATCGGAATGCAAATGAGGATCGCCAGCCACAGACCCTGGCGCACGGTGCGGCGCAGATCGCGCACCGAGTGGCGGCGACGGCCGAGCTCGGTCGCCATCATCGGCGAGGTCGCCAGCATCAAGCCGAGCCCAAAGATGAGCGGCATGAAATAGAGATTGGCGCCAAGTGCACCGCTGGCCAGCGTGTCCGGCCCCAGCCGCCCCATCATCATGACGTCGGTAGCGGTCATCGCGGTCTGGCCGAGATTGGTCAGCACCATCGGCCAGGCGAGCGCCAGCATCGCCCTGATTTCCCGACGCCAAAGGTTTTCCGGCGCGCGAGCGTCGGCTTCGATCGCAGACATTCTAGTTTTCCGCCTATCCGATTGCGGCACGTCGGCAAGAGCCGGAAGCCGCGTCTCAGCGCGGAAAATGGCCAAGATCGGCCGGATTCCGCATTACGACGGGTTTGTCTATCAAATGGGCACTGGTGGCAAGAGGCTGACTTGCGGAAGGGTTAAGCCAGTCTGCTCAACGCACGCTATTGGAGAGGCTATGGAAGCCGCTATGGTCACGGCGGATTCATTTGAAAAGGCACCCTGATGAGCGCGTTTCCCGAAATCTATCTGGTTCGGCATGGCGAGACGGAATGGAGCGCGTCCGGAAAACATACCGGCCGGACCGACATACCGCTGACGCCGGCCGGCGAGGACGCGGCGAGGCAACTCGTCGACCGGCTCAAGGGCCTGTCCTTCTCGGCGGTGTGGTCAAGCCCGTCGCAGCGCGCCTTCAACACCTGTGCGCTGGCCGGCTTCGGCTCGTCCGGCGTGAAGAATGACGATCTGGCGGAGTGGGATTATGGTGCCTATGAGGGATTGACCACCAAGCAAATCCTCGCCGAGCGTCCCGGCTGGCGGCTCTTTCGCGACGGCTGCCCGCGTGGCGAGTCGGCCGCGGATGTCGGCTCGAGGGCGGACCGGATCGTCAGCCAGTTGCGCGAGGCCGGCAGCAACGTCCTGGTCTTCTCAAGCTCGCATTTCCTGCGGGTGCTGGCCGCACGCTGGCTCGGCCTGCCGCCGCAAGGTGGCGCGCTTTTCGTTCTGGACACCGCCAGCATAAGCGTGCTCGGCTACGAGCACGATTTTGACGAACCGGTAGTCCGGCGCTGGAACCAGAGATAGCTGTCTCGAGGCCGTTCGGCCCTATCGGATCGCGTCCAGCGCGTGCCTTTGCCGATGCATTTCGAGAAACACGCGATAGTCGCGGTCGAACCGGCCGGCGGCAGCCGGATTGGGCTCGCGCGTCCTGCCGCCTTGCTGCATGGCGACGCAGGCGGCGTTCAAATCGGGAAAAAGTCGGGCCGCGGTGGCCGCAATCATGCCGGTGCCGAGCAGCACCGCTTCATCCGCCAGCGGCTCGACCACTGTGCAGCCGGTGGCGTCGGCATAGAGTTCCATCAATAGCGGGTTCTTGGTGTGGCCGCCGGTGACGTGCAGCGTGTCGATCAGATAGCCGTTTTCGTTCAGCGCTTCCAGCACATGGCGGACGCCAAGCGCGATGCTGACGGCGGTGCGCCAGTAGAGCTTGCACAGGCTGTCGAAGGAGGAATCCAGCGTCAGCCCGCTGATGACGCCGACGGCATGCGGGTCGGCGAGCGGCGAACGGTTGCCGTGAAAATCGGGCAGCACGTGCAGCCTGGCGGCGAGGTTGCCGCCCTCGGCGGCGCGCAGCTCGGCGACGCGGCGGGCGATCCTGGCATGCATGGCGGCATCCGGTTCGCCGCCGGCGCCGTGCCAGCGGATGATGTGATCGAGCAGCGCGCCGGTGGCCGACTGGCCGCCTTCTGACAGCCACAGACCGGGAAGGGCGGCGCCATAATACGGCCCCCAGACACCGGCGAAAGGCTGTGGGTCGGGCGACATCGCCATGACGCAACTCGAGGTGCCGGCGATCAGGGCCAGATGGCGGCCGATGTCCTTCGCGTCACCGGCGAAGCCGCCGAGCACGCCAAGCGCGCCGGCATAGGCATCGATGACGCCGGCGCCGACCCGGCATTTTTCGGTGAGGCCAAGCTCCGCCGCGGCTTGTGCGCCAAGCGGACCGATATCGGCGCCGACCGGGCTTGCCTTTCCCGGCAGATTGCCGTGCTCGAAAAGGTCGCCGAGCCCCACGGCTTCGAAGAAGTCGCGCCGCCAGCCGGTCTCTTCATGGGCCAGATAGGTCCATTTGGCGGTCAGCGTGCATTGTGAACGGGCGAGAGAGCCGGTCGCCTTCCAAGTGAGGAAGTCGGTGAGGTCGAATAGGTAGCCGGCTTCGTTCCATGTTCCGGGTAGGTTGCGCTTCAGCCACATCAGCTTGGGCGTCTCCATTTCCGGCGACATGACGCCGCCGATATAGTCGAGCACGGCATGGCCGCTTTCGGTGCATTCGTCGGCCTCGGCAATGGCACGATGGTCGAGCCAGACGATGGTGTCCCAGCGCCTTTCGCCAGTGACGGACACGCTGAGCTGGCCGCCATGCCGGTCCCGCACCACCAGCGAGCAGGTGGCGTCAAAAGAGATGCCGACGATATCCTCAGCCTTCACGCCGGCCTTTTCGCGGGCAGCGCGCACGGCCATGCACACTGCCGACCAGATATCCTGCGAATCGTGCTCGGCATGGTCGGCCTTCGGCTGTTGCATGGCGATCGGGTGCTCGGCGCGGCCGAGCAAGGCGCCACCGGTGTCGAGAATGCCGGCACGGGCGCTTCCGGTGCCGACATCGACCGCGCAAACGAAACTGTTGGTCAAGGTGTTCTTGCTCTCGCTCCCAGGCCTGCAATCAGATCGGGCAATTGCAGCATGTCAGCGAATATAAAGTCCGGCTCACTTGACGCAAGCCGCGCTTTCAATGCCGGGTTGCCGGTGTGCGAGCCGCCGGTGAAGGCAAGGACGCGCATGCCGGCCGCCCGCGCCGCTTCGATGCCGGCCGGGCTGTCCTCGACGACGAGGCAGTTTCGCGGGGCTGCTCTCATTTTATCGGCTGCATGGAGAAAGAGATCGGGCGCCGGTTTGCCCCGCGCCACCATGGCAGCGCTGAACAAATGCGGCTCCAGCAGCCCAAGCAACCCCGTGACCTGGAGCGCATAGCGGATCCGCTCCAGCGTGCCGGAGGAGGCGACGCAGCACGGCACGCCGAGCGTCGGCAGGACCTGTGCGATGCCTGGCATCGGTTTCAGCTCCTGGCGAAACTTGCGCATCAGTTCGGAGCGCATCTCGGTCAGATGCTGGTCGGTGAGATCGAGCCCGAAGTCGCTTGCGAGGATTTCGCGGACGCTCTTCATGCTCTTGCCGAGGAAGTGCTCGTAGGCAATGTCCTCGCTGACGTTGCCGCCGGCAAGCGCGATCATCTCCAGCAATGCCGAGACCGACAGCATCTCGCTATCCACCAGCACGCCGTCACAGTCGAAAATGACCAGTTCAGGCGTCATCGCGCTGGATCGGCTTCAGAGGTCGCCGGCGAGATAGCGCGTCAGTGTCGCGCGCGCGCCGTCCGCCCACAGCGATTTGAGCGCATGGGCGAACGCTTCGGCGAACGGCCGCGAGCGGCCGACATCGCCATAGATGTCTTCCATGGCAAGCCAGGCGGCAGGCATGTCCCTGGCCGCCTTGGCCGTCGCCTGCAGCCGGCCCCAGTTCGGGTCGTTGGGCTCGGTGACGGCACCGGAATCCGTCGTGCCGAAGCAGTAGCGACACCAGAGCGCAGATTCCAGCGCCAGGCCGGTGACGCTTTTGCCAGCCTTCAGCCGGTCGGCGATGGTCGGAATGATGAATTTCGGCTGGCGGTTGGAGCCGTCGAGGCAAAGCCGGCGTATGGTGTCGCCGATCTTCGGATTGGAGAAGCGGTGCTCGATAAGCTGGTAGTAATCTTCGAGGTCGGTGTCCGGAACCGGCGGCACGGTCGGGATGATTTCGTCATGCTCGAGCTTGTCGAGGAAGCCGCGTACCAGCGGCTCCTGCATTGCCTCATGGACGAAATGGATGTCCATCAGCCCGGCCGGATAGGCGATGGTCGCGTGGCCGCCATTGAGGATGCGGATCTTCATCAGCTCATAGGGCGCGACATCGCTGACGAACTGCACGCCGACCTTTTCCAGCGGCGGCCTTCCGTCGGTGAAACGGTCCTCCAGCACCCATTGCTTGAACGGTTCGCAAAACACCGGCCAATTGTCGTCGAGGCCGAACTCGCTGGAGAGAATGCCGCGCTCGCGGTCGGTGGTGGCCGGCGTGATGCGGTCGACCATGCCATTGGGAAAGGCAACGTTCTCGCTCACCCAGTTTGCCAAACCTTCGTCGATCAGCCGGGCAAGGCCGATGACGCCATCCGAGGTGACGTGGCCGTTATGGGGGATGTTGTCGCAGGACATGATTGTGAAGGGCACGATGCCGTCGGCGCGGCGGCGCACCAGCCCAGCGAGGATGAGCCCAAAAACGGTCTTCGGTGTCGCCCCGGGTTGCGCGTCGGCAATGATGTCGGGATGTGTCGGATTGAAGACGCCGGAAGCCGGATCGATGAAATAGCCACCCTCGGTGATGGTCAGGGAAACGATCTTGATCGCCGGATCGGCAAGCTGCTCGACGATTGCGGCCGCGTCGCCCGGCATGAGGAAATCGATCATGACGCCGGTGACGCGCGCGCTCATATGGCCGCTGTCCTGCTCGACCACGGTGGTCAGCCAGTCCTGCTCCTGCAACTTGCCGCGGCCGACCTTCTCGCCCTCGAAGACGCCGGCGCCGACGATTGCCCAGTCGTGGCCGACGCCCGAATTGAACAGGTCGTCAAGATAGACGGCCTGGTGTGAACGATGGAAATTGCCGACGCCGAAATGCACGATGCCGGCCTTGAGCGCGGCGCGATCATATTTCGGGCCGGCGACTTTGGGCGGCAGGTTGGCGAGGTTGGAAGAAGAGAGTTTCACGGTCATCTGCTTTTACCCTTTTGGCAGGACGGCTCTTCTCCCCGTGGAGGAGACGGGGAGAAGAGCGCCTTCGCCCCCTCAACTCATCCACTGGCCGCCATCGACATTATAGGTCTGGGCGACGATGTAGTCGGCCTCGTCGCTGGCCAGGAACACCGCCATGCCGGTGAGGTCTTGCGCCGTGCCCATGCGGCCATAAGGCACCGCTTCGCCGACCAGCCTCTTCTTCTCGCCCCTCGGCCGGTTCTCGAACTTGGCGAACAAGGCATCGACATGGTCCCAGTGCTCGCCGTCGACGACACCCGGGGCGATGGCATTGACGTTGATGCGGTGCTTGATCAGATCGAGCCCTGCCGACTGGGTCAAGGAAATGACCGCCGCCTTGGTGGCGCAGTAGACGGCGACCAGCGCCTCGCCGCGGCGCCCGGCCTGGCTTGCCATGTTGATGATCTTGCCGCCCTTGCCGCGGGCAATCATCGAACGGGCGGCGGCCTGCAGCGTAAACAGCGTGCCGGCGACGTTGACCGAAAACAATTTGTCGTAGCTTGTCTTGGTGATCTCGACGATCGGCGCCAGGTCGAACAAGGCAGCGTTGTTGATCAAGATATCGAGGCCGCCGGCCCTGGCTTCGACCGCCTTGACGGCCGCATCGATCGACGCGAGATCGGTGACGTCCAGCTTCACCGCGTAGGCGTTGCCGCCGATTTCCGAAGCCGTCTTCTCGGCGGCTTCGAGATTGATGTCGCCAATCGCGACCGTCGCCCCTTCGCGCACATAGGTTTCGGCAAACGCCCTGCCGATGCCGCGCGCCGATCCGGTAATCAGCGCCGATTTACCCCGGAGTCTCATTGCAGCATCGCCTTCCCGTCAGCGCCGAAACGATGCAGCTTGGTCTTGTCCGGCGTCAGGTAGATCGTGTCGCCGTGATGGACGGGCAATTCGCCGTCGGCGCGCACCGTCAGCGGCCCGACGCCATCCGCCTGGACGTGCAAGAACGTGTCGGAGCCGAGATGCTCGGCAACGCCGACCGTCGCCTTCCAGTCGCCTGACGTCTTCGAAATGTTCATATGCTCCGGGCGGATGCCGACTGTGTTGGCGCCATATTTGGCGGCCGGCGCGCCTTCGATCAGGTTCATCTTCGGCGAACCTATGAAACCGGCGACGAACAGGTTCTTCGGCATCTTGTAGAGCTCCATCGGCGAGCCGACCTGCTCGATATTGCCGGCATTGAGCACGACGATCTTGTCGGCCATGGTCATCGCCTCGATCTGGTCGTGGGTGACGTAGACCATGGTGGTCTTGAGCTGATGATGCAGCTCGCTGATCTCCAGCCGCATGGTGCCGCGCAGCGCCGCGTCGAGATTGGACAACGGTTCGTCGAACAGGAAGGCCGATGGCTGGCGCACGATGGCGCGGCCGATGGCGACGCGCTGCCGCTGGCCGCCGGAGAGCTGGCCGGGGCGGCGGTCTAGGTAGTTGGTGAGGTTCAAAATCCGCGCGGCGTCCTTCACCTTCTTGTCGATGGTGGCTTTGTCCTCGCCCGCCATCTTCAGCGGGAAAGCGATGTTCTTGGCCACCGTCATGTGCGGGTAGAGCGCATAGGACTGGAACACCATGGCCAGCTTGCGCTTGGCCGGTGCCTCGCCGGTGACGTCGCGGCCATCGATGTTGATGGTGCCGCCGCTGGTATCCTCCAGGCCAGCGATCAGACGCAACAGCGTTGACTTGCCGCAGCCTGACGGGCCGACGAAGACGACGAACTCGCCGTTCTCGATGACCAGGTCGAGGCCGGGAATGATGGATGTCGCCCCGAAGGATTTGGAGACGTTCTTGAGCGTGATGTTTCCCATGGTTTCCTCCCCCGAAGGGCTATTTCGTCGTTTTGCGTCAGGCAGTTTCCGTTACTTTACTGCCCCAAATGTCAGGCCGCGGACCAGCTGCTTCTGGCTGAACCAGCCCATGATCAGGATCGGCGCGATCGCCAGCGTCGAGGCGGCCGAAAGCTTGGCCCAGAACAGCCCCTGCGGGCTGGAGAAGGAGCTGATGAAAGCGGTGAGCGGCGCGGCCTCGGTGGTGGTCAGCCGGATTGTCCAGAACGCCTCGTTCCAGGCGAGGATGATGTTGAGCAGCATGGTCGAGGCGATGCCGGGCACCGCCATCGGCGTCAGCACGTAGATGATCTCGTTCCACAGCGACGCGCCGTCCATGCGCGCCGCTTCCAGGATCTCGCCCGGGATCTCGCGGAAATAAGTGTAGAGCATCCAGACCACGATCGGCAGGTTGATCAGCATCAGCATGACCATCAGGCCGATGCGGCTGTCGAGCAGACCGGTGTCGCGAAAGATCAGATAGATCGGGAACAGCACGGCGACGGCCGGCATCATCTTGGTAGAAAGCATCCACATCAGGATGTCCTTGGTCCATTTGCCTGGCGAAAACGCCATCGACCATGCCGCCGGTATGGCGACAAGCAGAGCCAGGATGGTCGAGCCGACCGACAGGAACACCGAGTTCAGGAAGAATTTGAAATAGCCGTTCTGCGCCTGGACCTCGGAATAGCTCTCCGTGGTTCCCGACGGGAACAGGTTGAAGCCCTGGATAGCCTCCTGCTCCGACTTGAACGAGGTGATGATCGTATAGAGGATCGGGAAGAAGATCAGCAGCGCGACGATCCAGGCGGCCGCGGTCGCGATCGTCTTGTGCTGGGTGGTGACTGCACGTGCCATCTTATCCTCCCTTATTTGTCCAGGTTCTTGCCGACCGCGCGCATGGCGAAGAAGGCGACGATGTTGGCGAGAATGACGGCAATGACACCGCCGGCGGATGCCTGGCCGATTTTGAACTCCAGCAACGCCTTCTGGTAGACGAGGAAGGGCAGGTTGGTGGAGGCGTAGCCGGGGCCGCCATTGGTGGTGACCAGGATTTCGGCATAGACCGACAACAGGAAAATCGTCTGGATCAGAATGACGACGGTGATGGCGCGCGACATGTGCGGCAGAGTCAAATAGATGAAGCGGCTGACGAAGCCGGCGCCGTCCATCTCGGCGGCTTCCTTCTGCTCGCCGTCGAGCGACTGAAGGGACGTCAAAAGGATCAGTGTTGCAAACGGCAGCCACTGCCATGCGACGATGATGATGATCGCCGTCATCGGATGCTGCCCGAACCAGTCGATCGGCTGCATGCCGAAGAAGCGCGCAATATCGGCAAACACGCCGTATTGCGGATGCATGATCATGTTCTTCCAGACCAGTGCCGCCACCGGCGGCATGACGAAGAACGGCGAGATGACGAGGATGCGTACGATGCCCTGTCCCCACATCGGCTGGTCGATCAGCAGCGCCAGCATGATGCCGCCGATCACCGTGATCAAAAGCACGCTGCCGACAAGGACAAGCGTGTTGAGGATCGACTGCAGGAATGCCGGGTTGGAGTAGAAAAGCGCGTAATTCGAAAAGCCGACGAAGCCGTCGCGGACGGGATTGAGCGGGTTGTATTGCTGGAAGGAGAACCAGATGGTGATGACCAGCGGGACAATCATCCAGACGAAGAGCAGCACCACGGATGGCGCCATCATGAAACGGGCAAGCGAACGGGTCTGCTGAGTAGCCATGACGGTCACCCTTCGAGGTCAGCCAAGTTTTCGGCGGTAAGAAGCTGGCCGCCCGAACTGGGAATTCGGGCGGCCGTTGCCGGTCATGATCGACGACCGGCATTCGGCACCGGGAGGAGCCTACTTGATATAACCGCCCTCGGTCATCGTCGCGGTGGCGGCGTCCTGGGCCTGCTTCAAGGCATCGTCGACGCTCGACTGGCCGGCGAGTGCCGCCGAGAAGAGCTGACCGACGGTGGTGCCGAGACCCTGGAACTCGGGAATGGCGACGAACTGGACGCCGACATAAGGCACCGGCTTGACCGTCGGATGCGTCGGATCGGCGGCGTTGATGGAGTCCAGCGTCATCTTGGCGAAGGGCGCCGCCTTCTGGTACTCGGCATTGGCGTAGAGCGAGGTGCGCGTGCCCGGAGGAGCGCTGGCCCAGCCTAGCTTGGAGGCGACGAGCTCGGAGTAATGCTTGCTGGTTGCCCAGGCCACGAACTTCTCGGCCGCGTCGGTCTTCTGCGTACCGGCCGGAACAGCCAGCGACCAGGCCCACAGCCAGTTGCCGCGCTTGCCGAGGCCATTGTCAGGCGCCAGCGCATAGCCAACCTTGTCGGCGACCTTCGAGCTCTTCGGGTCGGAGACCATGGATGCCGCGACCGTGGCATCGATCCACATGCCGCACTTGCCTTGCTGGAATAGCGCCAGGTTTTCGTTGAAGCCGTTGGACGAGGCACCCTCGGGGCCGTCGGCCTTCATCAGGTCGACATAGAATTGCAGCGTGCTCTTCCATTCGGGCTGGTCGAACTGCGGCTTCCAGTTCTCGTCGAACCAGCGTGCGCCGAAGGAGTTCGACATGGCGGTCAGGAAAGCCATGTTCTCACCCCAGCCGGCCTTGCCGCGCAGGCAGACGCCGTTCACGCCACTGGCTCGGTCGGTCATCTTGTCGGCGGCCTGCTTGATGAAGTCCCAGGTCGGTGCGTCGGGCATCTTCAGCCCGGCCTTATCCATCAGGTCCTTGCGGTACATGACGAAGGAGCTTTCGCCGTAGAAGGGCGCTGCGTAGAGCTTGCCGTCGACCGACAGACCGCCGGCGATGGCCGGCAGGATGTCCTTGGCGTCGTAATCGTCGCCGAGCTTGTCGAGCGGCAGCAGCCAGTTCTGCTTGGCCCAGATCGGAACTTCATAGGTGCCGATGGTCATCACGTCATACTGGCCGCCCTTGGTGGCTATGTCGGTAGTGACGCGCTCGCGCAGCACGTTCTCTTCCAGCGTGACCCAATTCAGCGTGATGTCGGGGTTCGCCTTGCTGAAGTCGTCCGTCAGCGTCTGCATCCGGATCATGTCGGCATTGTTGACGGTGGCGATGGTGATGGATTCGGCATGCGCGGCGAACGCGAGGGCGCTGGCCGAGAACAGGCCTAGGGTGAACGTGCGAAGTTTCATCAAAATTCCTCCCATAAACCAAGATGAGCATTTGCCTTGGCTGTGAGCAATTACTCACTCGCGCTGAATTATGTCAAGACGGATTCGTTGCTGCAGCGCAGCACGCCGGTCTGGTGCAGCGACAAGCCTGGGACGTTTGCGGCATGTCTGATGAAGGATTCGGCCGGGCTGATTGGGTCCGGAGCTTTGCTATCGGGCTTGCTGGGATTCAGCCTATTGGCAAGCGATCTCGCTCAGGATCCAATCGCGGAAGGCGCGGATCTTCGGCACGTTGCGCCGCGCCGTCGGATAGACCAGCCAATAGGCATGGCCGTCGTCACCAACCAGATCAAAGGGCTGGATCAGGCGGCCGTCGGCAAGTTCGGTCTTGAACAGCGCCTTGGTAACGATCGCCACGCCGTGGCCGGCAATCGCGGCATTGGCCTCATAGGCCTGTGCGCCCATGCTGGTGCCGGGGCGCTTGGCCAGCTCCTCGACCGGCAGGCCGGCGGCGGCGAACCAGTCCCGCCACCAGATGTCGCCGGGGTCGAGGATCGGCAGCCGCAGCAGGTCGGCCGGCTCCTTGACGCCGCCGATGCTTGCCGCGAGCTTTGGACTAAGAACGGGCGTGAAATCGGCCCTGAAAAGCATATGGGTCTCGACGCCCGGCCAGTTGCCGCCGCCGGAGCGGATGGCGATGTCGATATCCTCTCTGGCAAAGTCGACAACCCTGTTCGAGGTATCGACGCGCACCGCCAGCGACGGATGCGCGACCTGGAACGAACCGAGATGCTGCGCCAGCCAATTGGAGGCAAAGGTCAGCAGCGTCGAAACGCAAAGCACGCCGTCTGCGCCGGTGCGCGCGGCGGCATAGGCGCCGCTCAACAGCGCGAACGCTTCGCTGACCGCAGGTGCCAGGCGCTGGCCGGGTTCGGTCAGAACGATCTGTTTTGGTTGGCGCAGGAACAAGGGCGCGCCGATGCGCTCCTCCAGAAGCTTGATCTGATAGCTTGCCGCCGCCTGCGTCATGCCAAGCTCCTGGGCGGCCTTGGTGAACGAGAGATGCCGCGCCACCGCCTCGAACACCCGGATCGCCTGAAGCGGAGGAAGCTGCGAAATCAGCTGTCGTGAATTGAGCTCCGGCATAAGCCCTCCTTATGGGCAGTGATCGACGTTTGATTGGCGGCACCGGCCGGTCCTACCGATATTCCGTATTGAAGATCAATTACGCCTAGAGATAGTGAAGGCTGACGATCATGACCACGATACAGGAAAAGCTGCTTCTTGCTCCAGCCCATGGCTGGTTTTCACGGCTGGCGCGGGGATTGGCAGGGCACGCGGCGCGGAAACGGGCCTATCTCGACGTCCGGGAACTGCCGCCGCATCTGCAGCGCGACATGGGCTTCCTCGACGGCAACGATCCTTGCGGCCGGCACCAGTAATGTCGCTCGTTTTATCGGGGTTCAGATGCGTTTCGATTTCACATGATCGTTTCCGACCGCCAGCGGCTCGGAGATCATGCGCCCGCCAGCAAGGCGGCGGCGGTCCGCTCATCGGTGATGAGGCCGTTGACCAGCCGCCGGTTGACGGCGGCGAAGATGCCCGGCAGCTTGCGGTCGCCCATGGCAAGCGCGATCACCAGCGACTTTTCGCGCGACGGCAGCGGCGCCGACGACACCCGGTCGTTGGTGATGCCGTCGATCATGCGGCCGTCGCGATCGAATACCCAGCCGACGATCTCGGCGACGCCGCCGGCCTTCTGCAGCGCCTTTAATTCACCCTCCGAAATGAAGCCGTCCTCGTAAAGCGGCGCCTTCGGGCCGAGATCGCCGATGCCGACAAAGGTGACGTCGGCCTCGGCCGCGAGCGCCAGCGTCGGCTGGATCATCGGCTGGCTGAGCAGCATCTCGCGCTCCTCCGGCGAGGAGGCGATGACCGGCAAAGGCATCGGAAACGAGCGCGCCTTGACCCTGTCGGCCATGGTGAAGATGACGTTGTAGAAGGCGGCCGAGCCGTCCGGCGAGATGTTGCCGGTCAGCGATACCACCTTGTGCTGCGGGCATTCCATCGGCGGCAGCTGCTCGATCGCGGCCTTCAGCGTGCGGCCGGTGCCGATCGCCATGACAATCGGCGTCGGCGACCGCAGCCGCCGTTCGATCTCGGCCGCCGCCGCCTCGGCAACGCCGATGACGGTGGAGGAGGAAGCGGGATCGCTCGGTACCACCTCGACCAGATCAAGCGCAAAGCGCGATTTCAGCCGTGCCGCAACGTCGAGGCAATTGGCGATCGGATGGTCGACGCGCACCTTGATCAGCCCTTCGGAGACTGCGAGCGACACCAGCCGCTGCGCCGTCTGCCGCGAGATGCCAAGCGTGGCGGCGATCTGGTCCTGGGTGTTGCCGGCAACGTAATAGAGCCAGCCGGCGCGCGCCGCGTCGTCCAGCCTGTTGCCGCCGCTATCCTGCCGCGAATTCAAGTCCGTGCCTCCCAGCCCCGCCGAGCATATGAGGCGGAGCGCCGTAGTTTCGCAGGGAATGAACTTGCGCGCAATTGCCTATTGCAAGAGCAATTGCTTAGGGCTGAAACTTGGTGTTTGCAGCGAAGTGAGGGGGTCGAGCCAGCTCGTTGCAACTGCAAGGCTGTCGAGGTCGTACCAATCTCGGTTCTAAAGCGCGTCGCGTTCGATCGGCCTCATGTGACGCGCTTTAGGTTCTTTTTTATGCATGTCGTCATCGCAAAACCGCTGCACATTTTTGCGCGACATGCATTAGCGGGGACGCGGCGGTTTATCTCCCGCGCTAAACGCTTTAAGGGATTTTTTGTGAATGGAGCCTTGCATGACGCCGAAAGCGGTTTTCTGGGATATGGACGGCACGCTGGTCGACAGCGAGCCGCTGCACGAGGCAGCGCTGATTGCGGCGCTGCACAGCGTCGGCATCGCACCGCCGGCCAACTTGCACGAGCGGGTGCTCGGCATCGCCGCATGGCCGGTCTACGAAATGCTGCGCGACGAGTTCGGCCTCGACCTGCCTTTCGACGACTGGATCGTGCGCAAATACGATCACTATCTGCCGATGGCCGAAACGCTGATGCCACGCACCGGCGCGATCGAGATTTTCAATGAGCTGCGCGCGCTTGGCGTGCCGCAAGCGGTGGTGTCCAACTCGGACAGGCTGATCGTCGACGCCAATCTGCGCGCCGTCGGCCTTTTCTACCCCGGCATGAAGACCATCAGCCGCAACGACGTGCGCGAAGGCAAGCCGCATGCCGAACCTTTCCTGCGCGCCGCCTGGTTGGCCGACGTCGATCCCGCTGGGGCCGTGGCGGTCGACGACAGCGTGACCGGCGCCACGGCGGGGCTGGCAGCTGGAATGAAGACGATCTTCTGGCCAGAGGTGCCCATGGAGGGGCCGCCGGGCGCGATTGTCGTCAACACCGCCGACCAGTTGCGGGCCGAACTCGGGCTTTAGGCCAGGCCCGGCTGGACCGCACTCAATTCCGGTAGGCAGGCTCCTGCTCGTCGAGGATCTCCTTCAGTTCGGAGAGGTGGCGCTCGGCCTGGCCGGGATAGTCTTCCTGTTCCCTTGCCGCCTTTTCGGCGATCTCATCCGACAGTACCCGCAGCGGCCGGCCGGTCCACAGCGCCTTGATATAGGTTTCGGCGGCGCGCTCGAAATAGAACATGCGGTTGAAGGTATCGGCGACGCTGTCGCCGATGACCAGCACGCCATGGTTGCCCATCACCATCACCTTGACCTTCGGGTCGACAAGAAGCTGCGAGCAGCGCTCGCCCTCTTCCTCGAAGGCCAGCCCGCCATAGTGAGCGTCGACGACATGGCGGTTGAAGAAGATCGCCGAGTTCTGGTCGATCGGCGGCAGCGTCGAGTCGGCAAGCGAAGCAAGCACGGTGGCGTGGATCGAGTGGACATGCATGACGCAGCGCGCGTGACCGACGTTGCGATGGATGGCGCCGTGCAGGCCCCACGCCGTCGGGTCGGGCGCATTCGGGCCGACCAGCGTGTCAGGATCATTGGCGTCGATCAGCAACAGGTCGCTCGCCTTGATGCGCGAGAAATGCACCTGGTTGGGATTCATCAGGAATTGCGAGCCGTCGTCGTTGACGGCCAGCGAGAAATGATTGGCCACCGCTTCGTGCATGTTGAGCCGCGCTGTCCAGCGGAAGGCGCAAGCCAGATCGACGCGCTCCTCATAGAACGGCAGGTTGGTCAGCACTTCCTTCTGCAGGCGCGTGATGCTCATCGTAAACCTCCGTGAACGAAGCAAGGATGCCGCGCGGCTGGAAGACGCGCAACCGGTTTCGTTTGGTGCAGGCGAGCGCCGTTATGCCGCCGTGCTGGTGGCCGTGCCGACCCTGAGCCCGCCATGTTCGACGATGAAATCGACCACGTCCTGCAGTCCCTTGCCGCGCGACAGGTCGGTGAAACCGAACGGCCGCTTACCGCGCATACGGGCAGCGTCGCGTTCCATGATGTCGAGATTGACGTTCACATAGGGCGCAAGGTCGCTCTTGTTGATGACCAGGAAATCGGACCGGGTGATCGCCGGTCCGCCCTTGCGCGGAATCTCCTCGCCCTGGCAAACCGAGATGACATAGAGCGTCAGGTCGGCAAGATCCGGCGAGAAGGTGGCGGCGAGGTTGTCGCCGCCCGATTCGATGAAGACGATATCGAGGTCCGGAAACTTCCTGGTCATCTCGGCAATCGCCTGCAGATTGATCGAGGCGTCCTCGCGGACGGCGGTGTGCGGACAGCCGCCGGTCTCGACGCCGACGATGCGATCCTCGGGCAGTGCCTGCAGCCGGGCCAGCATCATGGCGTCTTCCTTGGTGTAGATGTCGTTGGTGACGACGGCGATCGAAAACTCGTCACGCAGCGCCTTGCAGAGCTTTTCGGTGAGCGTCGTCTTGCCCGAGCCGACCGGACCGCCAATGCCGATGCGAAGAGGACCGTTGGGCGATGTCATGCGGGGAACTCCGTGAGGGCAAGAACAGCAAAGCCAAGCCCGATCAGCAGGCACAGCGGCGAATAATAACGCAGATCGAGTCTCGCGAAAGGCTGTTCGGGCGTCAGCCGGCGCCACCAGGGCGTGAAGCCGGCAATGCCGCGCGCCAGGAAAACCAGCGCGATAAGCAGTGACGTGGCGGCAAGCCCAGCCTTGGGAAACGGCGTGGCAAAGACGCCCTCGAGCGCCATCGGCCACAGTGTCGCCAGGCCGAGACATGCGGCGACGGCGAAGCTGGCGAAGGGTGCCGGCATCTCGTCGACGCCGCGAAAGCCGATGACGGCGTGGGCGCAGGAGGCGGCGTCCCTGCCCGGCCAGATGCCGCCAATGCCCCAATAGACATGCAGTGCGGTGATCAACAGCAGGACGAGCGAGAGCGCGAAAGCGAGGACGATCATGAGCGGAACAGCCGAGAATACTGGGTCTCGTGCTTCATCGCCACGATATCCGAAACGAAGGCGCAGCCGCCGAGATCGTCGAGCGTCGAGCGGGCGGCGCGGTCGGCCGTCGCCAAGGCCAGCGGTTCGAAGGCGGCGAGCAGCGCCATCGCAGCGCTCTGGCCGAGGACGCCAAGCCGGATCGCAGCCTGGACGAGGTTGGAGAAGAAGGCCTGCAGGAAGGCCGCCAGGGCATCCCGCAGCGAAATGCCGTGATCGCCGGCAACGGCGCCGACGGCAACGCAATAGGCACATTCGGCCGGCAGGCGATCCAGCACCTGGCACGGCCAGGCCGAGGCCGCCTTCAGGAAGGCGGCGCCCTGCAGCATCGTCTCGGTATGACGCTCGCGCGAGCCTGCCAGAGCTTCGGCAAGGGCAACGATTTCATCGAGATCGCCGGTTTCGCGCGCCCGGCGCCAGCTCTCGGCGAACAGCACCGCATCGTTCCAGCCCGAACCCATCTCGACCAGCGTTTCCAGCCACGCGGCGAGCTCTTTGCTGTCGGCAACCAGCCCGGCGTGCACGGCTTGTTCCAGGCCATGGCTGTAGGAAAAGCCGCCGACCGGGAAGGAGGGCGACAGCCACGCCATCAGCCGCAACAAAGCAATGTTGGAAGGCTGGGCCACGTTGGAGGGCTGGTCAGTCATGGTCATGGTCGTGCGAATGGCTGTGGGAATGCGATTCGCTATGGCTATGGGAATGCGATTCGGCGTGGCTGTGCGTATGCGCCTCGGCATGAGCATGGCCGTGCCCGCCATGCCCGGAATAGGCGCCGCGCATCGGCCTGAACGGCTCGGAGACGTCGCTCACCGCGGCGCCCAATCCCTCCAGCATCGCCTTGATGACATGGTCGCGCAGAATGAGGATGCGCCCAGCTTCGATGGCGGCTGCGAGATGGCGGTTGCCGATGTGCCAGGCCAGCTCGGCCAGATGGACAGGGTCGCTGGCCCGGACGTCGTAGAGCGGCTCCTCGGCCGCGATGATCTCGATGTGACGGCCATCCTCCAGCACCAGCCGGTCACCATGGTTCAAGGTCACCGGTTCGGGCAGGTCGACCAGCACCTTGTCGCTACGGGCCGTTTCGATGGCGCGACGGCGCAGATGCCGCTCGTCATGGGCAAGCACCGCACTGTCGTATGGTGTGGTGGTTCCGGCTTCGCCTGCGGCCAAGACGGAGACGGCGCGCGGGAATTTGGTGAAGTCGGTGCGAATATCGAGCTTCATGTAAAAACTGCCTTTCGCAAAAAGCCTAGACTATCAGATCAGCCGCCCCAATGGCGCTCAAACAATCGTGTCGAAGAGCCGCAGGATGAACGATATCTGATAGACGAGCGCGCCGGCGACAAAGGCGATGTGAAAGCGGCGGTCGCGCAGCAGGATCGCAACGACGCAAAGCGCGACGAAAACCGGCGTGCGGATCAGATATTCGACGCCGAAATGGGCGAAATGCTCCGGACCTTTCAGCAGCGTATCGATCACGTCGAGCAGATAGGTCGCCGCCAGCAGGCCGAAGAACCAGGCCCGGCGCGAATAAAAGAAATCCTCATAGCTGGTGTAGTCAAGCATCGAATCCGGGAACAGCAGCGCGCAGAGCAGGAACAGCGTGACGGCGTAGAAGATGATGAACAAGTATTTGCCGAAGGTCCAATTCTCGATCTGGAACAGACCGAACTCCCACCACCAGAAATGCACCAGCATCAAAAGCACCGACGCAACCCAGGCGAGGTGCACGGGATAGAGCCGGTACTGGCCGGGATGCTGGACGATGCGGGCAAGCCCCGACAAAAGGCGGGTGACGCCAAGGCCGATCACCATGCCCAGGACGATGCGGATATGCGGGAAAATGTCGTGGGCGTAGGGGAGTTGCTGGTCCATAAGCCTGGCGCGGCATGTTCTACATCAAACGTTCTAGACCAAGATCCTGAAAAGTGAAAACCGGTTTCTGCGTCGCTGACCTACCGTTCGAATCTTGAGTCCGTTGAGACCTTGGTTATTGGTTCGCCGCAAGCAGATCGGATGAAATGGATGGCGTCTGCGCCAGATACTTCCTTGCTTTACGAAAATAGGCCAACGGCCCGGAATCCAAATACTCGCCTGCCTCTTGTACTCCCTGACCACGCGCCTGGATGAACAGCGCCAGCGCAAACGCGCGTTCCGCTGGCGACAGATAGCCTTGTCGCTCGAAGGACCAGCCTTGCGTGCCGGTGGCAGTGTCGCGGTACTGAGTGAAACTCGCCGCGGTGTTGGAATTGAAGATTCCAAAGCCGAAGAAGGTGGCTGCGAGATCGGTCGCGAACTCCTCCATCTCGGAGCCGCCCGGCGGTTCTTCAGACACCGAGAGCAGCAACGGATGGCAAATCTCATGCGCGAAGGTCGTAATGAGCTTCATGGGCTTCGGAACGATCGCCGGATTGTAGGTGATTGTCATGGCACCGCCCAGGGATACGGAGAAGGTCCCGGCAGGCTCTCGCGGCGCGTTCTGAAGGACCTGAAGCGGTCCGAAAACCGGATCGATTGAATCTTCCTGCGGCACGAAATTGAAGCGGGCGGCATCGATGTCAAAATATGCCGCCACCTGCCTGAAATAGTGCGATTCAGCGGCGTGCCCCCGTTCTTCGGACGGGGTGAAAAACGCTCGCGTCGGCAGGATCAGCGAACGTTTGCGCAGTGCCGCCGCCCCGCCGAAATGCTTGAGCAGCCAACCCCAGCAATCGAGCTGCCACTCCTCGTCGTCGGCGTCCAGCGGGGAGCGCGCCAGAACACTCATCACCTCAAAACAGAAAATATCGTTGCGCCATCGGTAGCACGGTTGCGGGCTCGCAGGTCAAGAGTTCGCCGTCGGCGCGGACCTCGTAGGTTTCGGGGTCGACCTCGACATGCGGCGTGGCGTCGTTGAGCACCATCGAGTGCTTGCCGATGCCGCCGCGGGTGTTCTCGACGGCGACCATCTGCTTGTCGACGCCGAGCCTGCCGCGCAGGCCGGAATCGAGCGCGGCCTTGGAAACGAAGGTCACCGACGAATTGGTCATCGCCTTGCCATAAGCGCCGAACATCGGCCGGTAATGCATCGGCTGCGGCGTCGGGATCGAGGCGTTGGGGTCGCCCATCGGGGCCGCCGCGATCATGCCGCCGATCAGCACCATGTCCGGCTTGACGCCGAAGAAGGCCGGGTTCCACAGCACGAGATCGGCGCGTTTTCCCACCGCCACCGAGCCGATGTCCTTCGACAGGCCATGCGCGATGGCCGGATTGATGGTGTATTTGGCGATGTAGCGGCGAACGCGGAAATTGTCGTTGTCGCCGGTCTCCTGCGGCAGCGAACCGCGCTGGCGCTTCATCTTGTCGGCGGTCTGCCAGGTGCGGATCGCCACTTCGCCGACGCGGCCCATGGCCTGGCTGTCCGACGAGATGATCGAGAAGGCGCCGATGTCGTGCAGAATGTCTTCGGCGGCGATGGTTTCCTTGCGGATGCGGCTTTCGGCAAAGGCGATATCTTCGGGGATCGACGGCGACAGATGGTGGCAGACCATCAGCATGTCGAGGTGTTCGGCCAGCGTGTTGACCGTATAGGGACGGGTCGGATTGGTCGAGGACGGAATGACGTTGGGCAGGCCGCAGACCTTGATGATATCAGGTGCGTGGCCGCCGCCGGCGCCTTCGGTGTGGAAGGCATGGATGGTGCGACCCTTGATGGCCGCCACCGTGTTTTCGACGAAGCCGGACTCGTTCAGCGTGTCGGTGTGGATCATCACCTGCACGTCGTAATCGTCGGCGACCGACAGGCAGCAGTCGATTGCAGCCGGCGTGGTGCCCCAGTCCTCGTGCAGCTTCAGCGAGCAGGCGCCGGCGAGCACCATCTCCTCGAGCGCGGCAGGCAGCGACGCGTTGCCCTTGCCCGACAGGCCGATATTCATCGGGAAGGCGTCGAAAGACTGGATCATGCGCGCCAGATGCCACGGCCCCGGCGTGCAGGTGGTCGCCAGCGTACCGTGCGCCGGGCCGGTGCCGCCGCCGAGCATGGTGGTGATGCCCGACATCAGCGCTTCCTCGATCTGCTGCGGGCAGATGAAGTGGATATGCGCGTCGAAGCCGCCGGCGGTCAGGATCTTGCCCTCGCCGGCGATGATCTCGGTGCCCGGGCCGATGATGATGGTGACGCCGCCTTGAGTATCCGGATTGCCGGCCTTGCCGATCGCGGCGATGCGGCCGTCCCTGAGGCCGATATCGGCCTTGACGATACCGGCGGTGGCATCGACGACCAGCGCATTGGTGATGACGGTGTCGACCGCGCCTTGCGCGCGCGAAACCTGGCTCTGGCCCATGCCGTCGCGGATGACCTTGCCGCCGCCGAATTTCACCTCCTCGCCGTAAAGGGTGAGATCCTTTTCGACCTCGATGAACAGCTCGGTGTCTGCGAGCCGGACCTTGTCGCCAAAGGTCGGGCCGTACATCTGGGCATAGGCGGCGCGGGTGATTCTAGCCATCAGCAATTGCTCCCGAAATACAGCCCGAAAATACGGCTTGTCGAAGCCGGGGCCCACATTGCCGCCATCCTATGGTCACGCAATGACCCGCTGAGCGACACTTTCCGATCCCATTTGGCGGTTGAGGTGGCCAGGTCACCCCAAAACGACCATTTGCCAATCGATGGAAAGGAACATCCATGCGCAAAACGACCCTTCTGGCAGCCGCCGCCACGCTGGTGCTCGCAACCGCCGCCAGCGCCCAGCAGCAGCCTGCGCAGCAGCCCAGTCCGGCGCCGGCCGTGCCTGCTCCTGCCGCACCCGGGGCGCAGCCGCAGGCGCCCACCATCCAGGCGATCAACGTCGTCGATATCAAGGATCTGCCGGCGGACACTCAAGCCAAGGTCAACGAGGTGATCGCCAAGCGCAGCGATGCCGATCTGCAGAAACTGCGCGGCTCGATCGACGCGACACCGCAGGTCAAGTCCGCGCTCGAAGCCAAAGGGCTCACCTCGGCGCAGGTGATCGCCGCCAGCATGAGCACCAATGGCGCGCTGACGCTGATCACCAAGAAAGCGAGCTGACGAGACGAGGCGGCGGGCGGGCGCCCCGCCAGCCCGCCGCATCGCAAAGGGAACCTTCACGGGGGACGTTACGTTTCGGTCCTGTCGCCCTGACACAAGCCTCGAAAAGGACCCCGAGAACGAGCGATGGCGATCACCACCTTGTCCGACACCAGATGGCTGCATGGGATTGCCGCGACCGCATTTCTGGCAGCCAGCATTCCGCACGCCGCGCTGAACGCGCAAAGCCTGGACAGCGCCGAGACCGTCAACCGGATCGTCGGCTCGGAGGTCGGCCAGGAAGAGACCAAGACAAATGCGGAAGCCGGCAAGGTCAGTTCGGCGATCGACCGCACGCGTGAGAACATCGCCGCCGTGCGCAAGACGTCCAAGCTCGACAGGGTCGATATCGTGTTTCTTACCGATGCCGCGCGCACCGAAGGCGGCCCGCCGCCGGCGATCGAGAACAAGGTCAGGCAACATCGGGACGACATTGCCGAGCTGCGCAAGGAGATCGAGGCGAACGCATTGCTGTTCAACGCCATCGACTCGCGGCGTGTGCAGACCGAGGACGTTCTGGCGGTAGAATTCGACGATCCGGGAAAGGTCGTCATTTACGCGGCGGCCAAGCCGCCCGGCTGAGCCGAAACTGCTCGACGCCTTCGATCTCACAGCGCGCCCATGATCTTCTGCTGAAACCCGTAGACCTCGCGCTTGCCGCCGAGCGGCACCAGGGTAACGTCGCGCTCCTGCCCCGGCTCGAAGCGCATGGCGGTGCCGGCAGCGATGTCGAGCCGCATGCCGCGGGCCTTGTCGCGATCGAACCTCAGTCCCTCATTGGTCTCGAAGAAGTGGTAATGGCTGCCGACCTGGATCGGCCGGTCGCCGCTGTTGGCTACCTTCAAGGTGACCGTCGCCAGACCCTTGTTCAGCTCTATCTCGCCGCTTGCCGTGATGATTTCGCCGGGGATCATTGATTCCTTCCGTTTCACGGTCGCCGGATCAGGCGGCCTTGCGGGGGTCGCAGCCTTCGGCCTTCAGCACACGTCTGGTGGAGGCTGGATATTTGTTCAGCAGCGCTGCCGGACGGATCGGGCGGACCGAGAAGTTCCCGCCGCAATTCGGACAGGCGCCGCCGAGCACGTTTTGTGCGCAGTCGGCGCAAAAGGTGCATTCGAAGGTGCAGATCACCGCATCCGTCGCATCAGGTGGCAGATCCTTGTCGCAGCATTCGCAGTTGGGGCGCAGCTCAAGCATTTTCCTCTCCTTGCGGTGTTATCTGATCGGCTCGTGCACGGTCACCAGCTTGGTGCCGTCGGGAAACGTCGCCTCGACCTGCACATCGTGGATCATTTCGGCAATGCCCTCCATCACCTGGGCCCGGGTGACCACATGGGCGCCGGCCTCCATCAGCTCGGCGACCGGGCGGCCGTCGCGGGCACCCTCGACGACGAAATCGGTGATCAGCGCGATCGCTTCCGGGTGGTTGAGCTTGACGCCGCGTTCGAGCCGCTTGCGGGCCACGATCGCCGCCATGGCGATCAGCAGCTTGTCTTTCTCCCTCGGCGTTAGATTCATGCGTTTTCCTGCGGTGGTATAATCAAAATCAAAGTGACCATAATTTGGGCAGGCCCGCCCGTCCGTTGAGCAATTCGACAAGCGGCACCAGCCGCTTGCGGAGCTGGTAGCCGTCCTCGGCGAACAGCCTCGCAAGAAGCTTGCCAGATTTCCGTACACTCCAGAAACTCACGGCGCCCTGGCCGCCGACTATGCCCCGGGCCGGCTCGAGCAAAGCCTCTGCCCGCGGCGACACCATCAGCAGCGTCGCCACGGCGACGGCACCGCCGCCAACCGCCGGACGGTTCAAGGTGGCCGCAATGTCCGGCCCGATACGGAACTCCTCGGCATGGACTAGCTTCCCGTCCTGGCGGACGCGCCAGCGGTCGTGGAATTGGCCTTGCGAAGCCCGTTCACCCATGGCCAGGCGGCCGAAGACGGTAGCCTCCAGGATCAGCGCCTCGGCTCCAGCGGCAAGCTCCACGTCAAGCGTGCGGGCAAAGACCGAGCGGTCGAAGACGATGGTTTCCTGCGGCAGCCAGGCAATGTGGCCGCCTTCGCCGACGGTCAGCTGCACCCGCACTTCGGCACGGTCGGATGCGGCGCGGTAGATTTTCTCGCAGGCCTGCGTTGTTATGGTTGCGGAGGCGCCGGCACCGACATCGACCTCCCAGGCGAGACGGTCGCCACCGGTCAGCCCACCGGCGGTGTTGATCAGGACAGCTTCGAGCGGATCGGCCGAGACTGCCGGCATGCGGATCTTGGCCGAGCCGTCCTGGTACAGGCGCCGAAGACGCGTGCGGCCCCCCTTCCAGTCGCAGCCAAGCCGCGCGACGCCGGCAACACGCTGGGCCGGCGGCACTGAGGTCAAGCTATATGCGATCGTGTCCACGACACCAACGTTAAGCACTGCGGCGGCTTTGTCGATATATAGCTTGTTGCTTGACAGCGTTTCGGTTTCTATAGAGGGAGCCACCTTGGTACGGTCACCGGCGCCCGGCGGGGGTAAAGGGCGACGATGACGACGTAATCGAGGACAAAAGGGGCGCTGATCAGTTGGCGTCGGGAAACGACAGAGTTGGGGAAGAAACCGAATGGCTGACCAGCTGGCAAACGATATCATCGCCAAGATCAAGGCTCACGCCGAGCCGGGCGGCGAGGAAATCACCACCAGTACCGAACTGACTGCCCTTGGCATCCATTCGCTGGAACTGACGGAAATCATCTTCGATCTCGAGGAAGAGTATGGCATCGAAATCGAGATGAACACGGTCGATGCCTGGAGCAATCTGAAGAATGTCGGCGACATGGTCGAGGCGGTTCGCGCGCTGATCGCGAAAAAAGCCTGACTGAATGCACAAGCGCATCGTCATCACGGGCATCGGCGGATTATGTGGCCTCGGCACCAATGCACCGGCAATCTGGAATGAGATGCGCGCCGGCCGTTCGGCGATCGGCGCGATCGACAATCCGCTGTTGCATGATCTGAAGGTCAAGGTCGGCTGCGAAATCAAGGCGCTTCCGGAGCACGGCATCGACCGCAAGCAGGTCGTGTCGATGGACCGCTTCAGCCTTCTGGCGACGATCGCCGCGCGGGAGGCGGCACAGCAGGCGGGATTGAACCCGCACGCGGCCAACACCTACCGGATGGGCACCATCGTCGGCGTCGGCGTCTGCGGCTGGGAGGCAATCGAAGAGAACTATCGCGCCATCCTGCTCGAAGGCAAGAACCGCGCCGGCATCTTCACCGTACCGAAAGTAATGCCGGGCGCAGCCGCCGGCCACGTCAGCATGAATCTTGGTCTGCGCGGGCCGGTGTTCGGCATCACCTCTGCCTGCTCGTCATCCAACCACGCCATTGCCTCGGCGGTCGATCAGATCAGGCTCGGCCGGGCCGACGTCATGGTCGCCGGCGGCACCGATGCGCCGCTGGTCTGGGGCATCCTCAAGGGCTGGGAGGCCCTGCGGGTCCTGTCGCCGGACACCTGCCGGCCGTTTTCGGCCGACCGCCAAGGGCTTGTGCTCGGCGAAGGCGCCGGCATGGTGGTGCTGGAAACATATGAGCATGCCATGGCGCGCGGCGCGGCCATCCTTGCCGAAATCGCCGGCGTCGGCCTTTCCGCCGACGCCTCCGACATCGTCGCGCCAACCATCGAAGGGCCCGAGGCGGCGATGCGCTTCTGCCTCGTCGATGCCGGGCTCAATCCGGAGGACGTCGACTATCTCAACGCGCATGGCACCGGCACCAAGGCCAACGATCAGATCGAGACGGCGGCGATCAAGCGTGTCTTCGGCGGCCATGCCTACAAGCTTTCGGTGTCCTCGACCAAATCGATGCATGCCCACTGTCTCGGCGCGTCCGGCGCGCTGGAAATGATCGCCTGCGTGATGGCAATCCGCGAAGGCATCGTGCCGCCGACCGCCAATTATCGGGAAGCCGACGCCGACTGCGATCTCGACATCACGCCGAACGTGGCGCGCGAGCGCGCGGTGCGCACCGCGATCAGCAACAGCTTCGCCTTCGGCGGCACCAATGCGGTGCTGGCGGTCAAGGCCGTGTAACCGCATACCTTGCGGCCCTTCACCGGGGCCGGTGAAACTTTCCATGCGCATATTGATCGCGCCAGGCGTCGCGCCTAACTCTCTGCGGCCCGCCATGACTGCGCCGTTCGGAGCGCGCCGACCAGGAGTTTTCGATGACCGATCTGTCCGCGTTTCCGATCGCCAGGCGCTGGCCGGCAATCCACCCCGACCGCATCCAGCTCTATTCGTTTCCGACGCCGAACGGGGTGAAGATATCGATCGCGCTGGAGGAACTTGGCCTGCCGTACGAGCCGCATGCCGTCGACATCGGCAAGAACGAGAGCTGGACCCCGGAATTCCTGTCTTTGAACCCCAACGGCAAGATACCGGCGATGATCGATCCGGACGGCCCGGGCGGCAAGCCGATCGGCCTGTTCGAATCCGGCGCCATCCTGCTCTACCTCAGCGACAAGACCGGCAAGCTGGTTCCGGCAGACGCAACGCTGCGTTACGAGACGATCCAGTGGGTGTTCTTTCAGATGGCTTCGATCGGGCCGATGTTCGGCCAGGTCAGGTTCTTCCACAAATTCGCCGGCCGCGAAATCGCCGACAAGCGCCCGCTGGAACGTTATCGCGACGAGTCGCGGAGGCTGATCGGCGTCCTCGAAACGAGGCTCAAGGGCCGCAGCTGGATCATGGGCGACGACTACACCATCGCCGACATTTCGATGCTTGGATGGGTGCGCAACCTGATCGGCTTTTACGAGGCACGGGAACTCGTCGGTTTCGACGACTTCCCCAGCGTGGGCGCATGGCTGGAGCGTGGCCTCGCCCGGCCGGCGGTACAGAGGGGCCTCACCATTCCGGCCAGAGCCTGATCGAAAGCCTGACTGGACCGGCTATTTTGCCTTGGTACGGCGTTTCGAGCTCTTGCCGACTACGGAAGCGGCAAGCGAGGCCGCACCTTTGGCGGTCGCAAGCACGGCACCAGCGGCGACGTTGGCCGTTGCTTTAACAGTGCGCATTGCGCTGCCTGCGATCGATCCTCTGCTGCTTGCCGGCTTTTTAGGGCTGGCGGCTTTGGGAGCTGCGGCCTTGCTCGCAGCAGGCATCACCTTTTTCGGCGCTGCCTTGCCAAAGCTGGGCTTTGCCGCCTCCTTGGAACGCGCCGCCGCTGCCGGGCCGGCGCCGGTTTTCGCTCGAGTGGCTTTTGATCGTGTTGCCCTGCCCTTGGCGGGCGCAGGCTTTCTTGCCATGGTTTCCATCGAACTGTTCCCTCATACGGCACGATTGCCGTGTCCCGGGATAACGGCCTGAAAGTGTTAAGGTTCCGGCCGAACAGTCCTTACAGATCAGGCCTGTTCGCCGACCACCAGGTCGGCGGGTCGCCGACGGGCAAGCACCCGATCGATGTTCGGCATGTCGTTGGAAGCGATCCAGGCGCGCGCGTCCTCGTCGGACCGGCCGTGCTCGTGCCATCGCTCCAGCAGCCGGCGCTCGAGCTCGGCGCGCGGCACATCGACGAAGATCGAGAAGTCGAACAGCGGCGCCAGCCGCGTCCATGGCTCTTCGTCGAGCAGCAGATAATTGCCTTCGACCAGGATGAATTTGGTCTCGGCGGCGATGATCGCGGCGGCGGCGCGCGACAGCTCCATGCTGCGGTCGAAGACCGGGATTGCAATATCCGGCTCGCCGGCCCGGATGCGCTTGAGCAGCGTTTCGAAGCCGGCAAAATCAAAGGTTTCCGGGGCACCTTTTCGCGCGCGAAGGCCGCGCCGCTCGAGCACGACATCATCGTAGTGGAAGCCATCCATCGGCACGACTTCCGCCGTGCCTTCCGGCAGCAGGTCGTGCAAACCTGCCGACAATGTCGATTTGCCGGCGCCGGGCGGACCGGCAATGGCAACGATGAAGCGCGGTGCCTTGGCGGCGCGCTTGAATATGGTGGCGGCGAGATGAGCGATCTCTGACATTGGAGCCTTTCTGGCTGAGTGTTTTCGATCTTGGCGACAATTCGCGGGAATTTCAAACCCGGGATTAGTTTCCTCGCTCAGGGATTTTGACCGTCCGTTGGCAAATCGCAAAGCTTTGAGATTGCCCGAAACGATCGTCCCTGGGGCGGAGCAAGGAGCGAAGCGACGCAGCGCAGACCCCGGGATCCATGCCGTGACATCAGGGGCGCCTCAGCGGCGCAGAATTCTGTTCCGCCGCATTCCTCGACGACGGTCGCGGCATGGATCCCATGGTCTCCGCGACGTCGCTTCGCTCCTGCTCCGCCCTGGGATGACGAAGGTGGGGAGGCGAGCTCTCAAACTGGGACCGACCTGCCGATCCGCAGGAAATCGCTGTCGAAGCCGACGTCGCGCACGGCATCATCGGCCGCCAGGATGCGCATGCGGCCCGGCGAGGTCGTGACGTCGCGCGGCGGCTCGCCGGATGGCCATGGCAGTGCGCCGATGACATGGCGGAACGAAAAGCTGCGCCCTTCGGAAAGGGCAAAGGCGGTCGCCACGCCTTCGCGCTTCAGCCAGTTGTCGCCGAGCGAGGCGGCGTGGCCAACTGCGGTGCGGCCGTCCTCGATGCCGAGCACGCCGCGGTGGCGGCCGCTCCATGGCGCATAATCGCGCCCGCCATTGCTGACCCACAGCATGGTGACCGGCAGTTCGGCTGGGTTCTTCAGCACCAGCACGAGATCGGCTTCCGCCTGGCGCGCCAGCGCGGTCCAGCCCGGCCCGCCATGATCGGCCTCGACCAGCGTGACGAAATCCTCACGCTGCTGATCCATGCGATAGGTGGTCAGGTCGATCGTGCCGCCGTCGGCGGCGGGAAAGCGCGTCAGGTCGTCGGTTCGCGCCGGATAGGCGAGCAGAGAGCGGCCGCGAGCCAGATCGGGTTCCGGCGCTTCGTTCGGCGTTGCGGCAAGGCGCTTCGGCGAGAAGGCCAGCCTGCCGCCGGCCGTCATCACCGTCATCGGATGGTGGGCGACGGGAATGGCGCCGGCACCATCGGAAAAGACGTGCTCCTGATAGAGAAAAGGATGGTCGTCGCGCAAGGTCAGGATCTTGTCGACGGTTGCGCCCATGACCAGGCGCTGGAGGCGGAAGACGGCGCGCCAGCCATCGGCCGTTGCTGCGTTGTCGACCACATCCCAGTGACTATTGGCCGGCCAGCCATGCAAAGGTGCCGCTTCGACGTCGCTGACCGAGAACGGCGCGCACAGGAAATCGCCCGACAGGTGGACCGTCCCTTCAGGCAGGTCTTTCGGCAGCGTCTCGCGCGGCTCGCCGACCCAGGGCGCGCGATGCAGCGGCTTCAGCCGGCGGCCATCGATATCGATCGCCATGTCGGCGAGATGGCCGACGGCAAGATCGACCGATACCGAAATGCCTTTTGCCGTGATCGTGACCGTATCCATGTGCACCTACCGATTCTGCCGGCGCCAGCAAAGCCCACTCGCCGCCGGTTGCGCAAGCGGTGCGGCCGGCAATTCCCATCACACGGCGGCGGCATAGCCGCCACGTCGGCCTGTGGACAGGGCACCAATCCAGGCCCAGACCATATTAACCAAATGGACTGTGCCTTTGCGTTAAGATAGCTTCGCCTCGTCTCAGAAACAGCCTGCCTTCGGAACTGACTTGTCCGCCTTCCGGTTCTTTTCGTTCATCCACAAATGCGTCGCTGTGCTGGCGCTGCTGCTGTTTGTCGCCGGCTGCACGACTGTCACGCCTCCCGACAGCGTGCTGGCGGTGCCGGCGCCGCCGCAGAAATATGCCGCCATGGTCATCGATGCCGGCACCGGCAAGACGCTGTTCGAGGTCAATTCGACGGCGCCGCGTTATCCGGCGTCACTGACCAAGATGATGACGCTCTACCTTCTGTTCGAGGCGCTGGAGCAGGGCCGCATCAGCAAGGAGACACAAATCCCGGTGTCGGACAACGCCGCCCGGCAGCCGCCGACCAAGCTGCGGTTCAGGCGCGGCGAGACCATCGACGTCGATTCGGCGATCCGCGCCATCGTCGTCAAATCGGCCAATGATGTGGCGGTCGCCGTCGCCGAATATCTCGGCGGCAGCGAACAGGCGTTCGCCGGCATGATGACCGCCAAGGCGCGCCAGATCGGCATGAGCAGCACCGTGTTCCGCAATGCTTCGGGCCTGCCGGACGGCGACCAGCACACCAGCGCGCGCGACATGGCGGTGCTCGGCATGGCGCTGCACGCCCGCTTCCCGCAGCATTTCCACTATTTCTCCGAAAGCGACTTCATGTTCCGCGGCAGGCTGGTGCGCGGCCACAACGACATGCTCGGCCGGGTGCGCGGCGTCGACGGCATCAAGACCGGCTACATCAGGGCTTCGGGCTTCAACATCGTTACCTCCTATAATGCGGACGGGCACCGGCTGATCATCGTGGTGATGGGCGCCGACAGCGCGCGCCAGCGCAACGACCACGTCGAGGCGCTGATCCAGCGCAGCCTGTTGCCGACCTCCGAGGCAAAGACGCGGCTGCTGTATGCCGAGGAGCAGTGACGGTTGAAGTCCGGGTGTTGACCGTGTGCGGGTTCAGGCGACAAACGCAGAACCGCCGTTTTGCGCGATACTGCTGAGATATTTTGCCGGCGGCTTGCCAAGCGCTTTCTTGAACATAGTGATGAAGGCGGTGACCGATTCATAGCCGAGATCGGCCGAAACCTGCTGCACGCTGGCGCCGGAGGCCAGCTCGCGCAATGCGACGATCAGGTGCAATTGCTGGCGCCAGCGCCCGAAGGTCAGCCCTGTCTCCTTGACCACGAGACGGGCGAGACTGCTTTCGCTGAGGGCGACGCGACTGGCCCATTCCGCCAGGGTGCTGCGGTCGGCAGCATCTTGCGCCAGTGCCGCGGCGATGCGCCTCAAGCGCGGCTCGGACGAGATCGGCAAATGTAGCTGCTGGACAGGCATGCGCGGCAGGTCGGTGAGCAGAACCCTGGTCAGGAGCTCGCCCCTCCCATCATCGTCCTCACCGCGATCCGCCAGCTCGATGATGAGCTCGCGCAGCAACGGCGAGATCGACAGCGTGCAGCACCGGTCCGGCAGGTCGGCAGCTTCCGGCTCGATATAGACGAAGAAAATCCGGGCATTGGCGGTCGCGATATTGCTGTGCTCCATGTCGCCCGGAATCCACACCGCGCAATGCGGCGGCACCATCCACAGCCCGCTGGGGACGCGACATGTGACGCCACCTCCGAGCGCGAAGACAAGTTGGCCTTTGCGGTGGCGGTGGTCGGGCACCTCCGCCCTGGTCTCGGTGACGTCAACGCGCACGGCGATTGCCGGCGCGAGGACATCATCCGGATCGAAAGGCCAGGGGTAGCGGAGAGGCTGTCTCATATTGACTGATCTTAGCGATGATATGCCAAGATATCTAAATTACTCGAACAGGAAAGTCGCTAGCTTAGGCCTCCAGATGAGTAACTCAGGAGCCGGCAGGGGGCTTCCAGTCCCCTGCTTGCGTTCTGAACGTCGGACCAACAAGCCCGCACGAAAACAGGCTGGCGTCCGCCAGGCAGCAGGAAGGTACGAACCATGCTCGGCTTAATCACATCTCTCGATAGCGCCACCGGGTTGAGGCTCGCCGAACTTGGCGAGCCCGAGCCCGCCCCGCACGAGGCGCTGGTCTCGGTCCGGGCAGTCTCGCTGAACCGCGGCGAACTGCGCCTGCTCAACATCCGCCCGAACGGCTGGGTACCTGGCCAAGACGTCGCCGGGGTCGTCGAGCGTGCTGCGGCCGACGGCTCCGGGCCAGCCGTCGGCGCCCGGGTTGCGGCTTTGGTCGACGAGGCCGGGTGGGCCGAAAATGTCGCCGTTCCAACCGACCACCTCGCCGTCCTGCCGGACGACGTCAGTTTCGGCGCCGCCGCCACCGTTCCGGTCGCGGGCACGACCGCGCTGCGAACCCTGCGCCTCGGCGGCGACCTGGCCGGCCAGCGGGTCCTGATTACCGGCGCAAGCGGTGCGGTCGGCCGTTTCCAGATCCAGATCGCCCGCCAGCAGGGCGCGTCGGTGGTCGCGGTCGCCGCCGCCCGGCATGCCGAAGATCTCCGCAGCCTCGGAGCCGAGCAGGTCGTCGAAACGATCGAGCTCGCCGACGGACTGTTCTCGCTGATTGCCGAATCGGTCGGCGGCGATAGCCTCGCCCATGCGATCGAACGGGTCGCGCCCGGCGGGACCGTCGTCATGTTCGGCTCGAGCAGCGGCGAACTCACGCCGATCGGCTTCCGCCAGTTCGTTCCGGGCCACGAAGGCGCGCGGCTGCAGACCTTCGCCTACTACGCTTCCGGTCCGGAGGTAGGCGCCGACATCGCCTCGCTGCTCGCGCTGATCGCAGCCGGCCGGCTCGAAACGCGCGTGGTCCTGACCGTGCCATGGCGGGACGTCGGCCAGGCCCTCGACGCGCTGCGGCAACGCAGCATCAGCGGCAAGGCAGTGCTTACCATGACCGGATGAGCAGGCGCGGCCGCCGGGACGGTGTCTATACCAAGCCTGCTACGGCAACTTAAGCCCGCCCGCGATTGCCCGTTGAAGCCGGCGCCTGCTTCCGCTAAGAAGCCGTGGCTGGCCGGTTCACCGGCTGGTTCGTTTTTGGGATCACCGATCCTGAAAGCACCCGTAGCTCAGCTGGATAGAGCGCTGCCCTCCGAAGGCAGAGGTCACAGGTTCGAATCCTGTCGGGTGCGCCAACTCTCAAAATGTACGGCCCGGACACATAGGTTGCGGTTTATACCGGAGACATGGTGGACTGCACCCCCTTGGGTGAGACACCAATTAGGGACAGTTCCCCAGATTTTGGATTGCGCACGGCCTCATAACGCAACGGTTAAGTAGGCGACCGCGGGAAGTCCGCGGGGTTCCCAAGCCTGTGTAAAAACGCCGGGCCTGGCTCCAATCAGACCCGTGGATCGTATACTGTGACGAGACGTCGGGACCGAGGATCAGCGGATATGGACGAGGAGGGCTTGGCCGAGATCTCAGCCCGATATATTCGCTTCGCCGATACGGAAGCTCGCGGTCGCTCGCCGCTCTACGAGGAGTTGGCTCGGGCAGTCGCTGGGGATCGGGAGGCGCTCGGTTTCCTGTCGACCCTTCCGGACCTAAAGCGGCAACCGAACCTTCTACTTGCCGTGGTGCGTCACCTGTTCGCCACGCCGACAGGGTGGACCGAGTTTCGCCAGGCGCTTCAGGCTAATCCCGACGCTATCCGCTCGCTCATGCTCGAGCGCTCAACGCAAACCAACGAGCCGGGAAGATGCGCCACCCTGCTCCCCGTGCTCGCGCGTTTGCCGCAGCCGCTGGCCCTCATCGAGGTCGGGACCTCCGCAGGGCTCTGCCTCATGCCCGATCTCTATGGCTATGACTACGGACGCAAGGTGATCCGCGCACCCGCGATGGCCTTGGAGCCGCCTGTCTTCCGCTGCCTCGCCAGCGAAACAACGCCATTGCCGACGGCCTTGCCACAAGTCGTCTGGCGGGCGGGATTGGACCTGAGCCCGATAGATGCTTCGGACGACACGCAAGTCGCATGGCTTGAGACGCTGGTCTGGCCGGAACAGACAGCACGGCTCGCCAATCTGCGGGCGGCCCTGAAGATCGCTGCCACAGTCAAGCCTCGGCTGGTGAAGGGCGACCTGCGCGGGAGCGACCTCGTGCAACTCTGCAACGAAGCGCCAAACGACGCTACACTCGTCATCTTTCACACAGCCGTCCTCGACTATGTCTCCGACCCTGGTGACAGAGAAGCTTTTGCCCAACAGGCGATGCGTCTCTCGCCTTATTGGGTATCGAACGAGTTCCCTCGCGTCTTCCCGTCCATCGCCACACGCGCCGGAACAAGTTGGCCGCCCGGCCGCTTCCTCCTGTCTGCGAACGGCTCCCCTGTAGCTTGGACCGACCCGCATGGCGCCTCGCTCGAATGGATCGCGGACGCGGCGTAGGCTATAGGTGGTGGATTGCCGTCCCTTGGCCAGAGGCGCCATCAGTTCTCAGCTTCATCTATGCGCGTTTCGACTGCTCGCGTCTCGAATTCATTGGAAGCGACCTCTCCGACTTGCCTTGTCGCCGCCTCTACCGGACGGCTGAGAGCGAGAACGGCGCGCTGAGGCGTACGAAGACCGCTCCACAGTCGGGAACCACAGCTGTCGGCAAGCCGTTTACGCTGCAAACCCGCCTGGCGATCCTCAGAGGCCGGGCCGAGTTGTCCGAGATCCACAAATTGGGGATTGATCATGACAAGCGCTGCCGACCGCGATCCGCGCCATCACACGCAGAAAATGCAGAAAAAGTTGGAGGAGGTGAAGCAGCACCTTCGCGAGGACATCGAGAAGGTCGATGAGCCGCAGCTGAAGGCGATGTTCGAGACGTCCGCCGAGGTGATCGGCGGCCTCCAGAAGGCGTTCCAGGACTATGAACAGAAGAATGAACCCGCCTGGCGTTGAACGACTTCTTCGCCGGTAGGTTTCGAAGGGAGCGCCGCCGTGCCTGCACCACCTGAAATGGATGTCGTCCTCGAACAGCTGCCGTTGAGGATCGGCGCCTATGTCCCCGACGATCTGCTGGAGGACTGGTTTGCGCCGGGAACCGGCATGAACCCGGTCAGCAAGGAGGCGCTTGCCGCCGCCAAGAACTACGGCTGGCGCTTCGAATGCGACTTCAAGCACTATCCCGAGCGCAAAGAGGGCGTGTTCTGGAAGTGGGTGCCGGCGATCTGACCGGCGCTGGAACGGTTCATCGTTCCGCGGAAACGCAGAACTGGTCCATTTTTGTGTTTTGACGCAATTCCGCACGAAAACCCGTTTCAAACTTTCCTGGAATTGCTCAGCCTCCGCCGATCGGTGTCGTCACCTTGCCGGTTCCGCCGCATTCGGGGCAGGTGCGGCCGTCGATCATGCCTGACCCCGCACAGCGGCGGCAGATATTCTCGCCAGCGCCTGGAGTGCCTGCGGGGACTTCGTCCGCGTTGGTCTGACCGGCTTGCCGGGGCTTGCCCTGCAGCTTGTTTCTCAGCCGGGCGACCCAGCCTTCGTCGACCTCGAGCGGCCTGCTGCTGTCGTCCGGCAGGCCTTCGCCGGATTGGCCGATGGTTTCATTGCGCGGCCGGTCGTTCGCGCCTGTCGTGATCTTCTGAGCCATTGCAGTTGCCTTTACGCCTTGCAATTTTCGAACGCCTCAGCTGCGCAGAGGTTCCGGTTGCGGCCGGCAGCCTTTCAGCCGGGTTTTGTCCGAGCCGTCCTTCGGCCTCGGCTGGCAAGGATGGTGGTCAGCGTGACCGGACGAAAATCCCAGCTGTCGACGCCGACGTCATATTGACGCGTGACCGGGATGAGCCTGCCGTGCGAATGGCCATGCAGGTCGATCGATTTCCGGCCGATCTGGTTCCAGGTGCGAAAAGGGTAGTGGCAAAGGATCAGCAGGCTGCCGTGGTGCGTCAGCTCCTTGTAGTGCTGCGTGCTCGCCCAACCCGTGGCCTCGATGGTGGCCGCAGCATCGTTGTTGCCGATGACCAGATGCTTGCTGCCATGAAGAGACGACAGCAGCGACGACACGAACGCGGCCGATCCCCTGGCAAAATCGCCGAGATGCCAGACCTCGTCGTCCGGCCCGACAGTCTCGTTCCAGAACGCAACGAGCGCCCGGTCATGTTCCGCCAGCGAGCCGAACGGGCGGCGGTCGATGCGCAGGATGCGCGGGTCGCTGAAATGCGTGTCGGCGGTGAAGTAGATCATGCGCTGGAGCCTGTTTCGACCTGCCGATCTGGGCGCGTGGCGCACCAAGTCCATCTCGCTCTCCCCGATGCTTGCTCAACCCGCTCGATCGCCGGTTGTTCCTGTAGGCAGGCAAGCGGTTTCCGCTCGCCGGAACTTTGAAATGAGACGCAGGTTAGGATGCTTGAAGCCGATGCTCTGAAAGGACCTCGACGATGACCGACGCAGCACCTCTTGGGCGGAGCCCGGCTCAGGCGCGGGGCGATATCGACGCCGGGCGCGCGGGGGACAAGACACCGGGCATCGATCCGGCTGCGGCTCCCATGGAAACGGACGCGGAATCCGCCGGTACCGCTTCCGCAGATGATCCGTCTCCACGCCATGAAACGCCGGAGTTCACCAACCAGGCGAGCTATGCCAATGCGATGCGCCCGCTGAGGGACGAGCCCGCCGTCCAACCGCGCAGATACGGGCCGGTCCTGGTGATTGCCGCCATCGTCGTGCTGGCCGCGGCGGTTTTCATCGGCGCAGCCATTCTGCGCTGAATACCTTTATCCGTGAGCTGTGGCTGGACATTTTGTGTCCGGTCCGGGAACTTGCCGACGCGCCAGGTTCAGGCGTGAACGAGTCTGCTGCACAGTGACCACGACCCATCAATTCTTTGCCCGTGACGCCACCATCGTGGCGCGCGACATCATTGGCGCCTCGCTGCTTCTGCACGGCGTTGGCGGCATCATCGTCGAGACCGAGGCGTATCGCCCGGATGACCCGGCTTCGCATGCTTTCGGTGGCAGGACGGTGCGCAACGGCGCCATGTTCGGCGCCCCGGGCAGCGCCTATGTCTATCGCTCCTATGGCCTGCATTGGTGCCTCAATGCCGTGTGCCTGCCCGGCAGTGCCGTGCTTATCCGCGCAATCGAACCGCAATCCGGGCTGGATGTGATGCGGGCCAATCGCCGCGTTGACGATCCCCGGCTGCTTTGTTCGGGACCGGGTCGCCTTTGCCAGGCGCTGGCAATCGACAAATCCCATGACGGGCTGCCGCTGGACTTGCCGCCATTCGACTTCAGACAGCCGGGCGACGCCAGCGTCGTTCTTACAGGCCGCCGGATCGGCATTTCCAAGGCTGTCGATGCGGAGTGGCGGTTCGGCCTGCGCGGCTCGGATTATTTGAGTCGCAAATTCTGACGCTGCGGCAGCGGCAGAGCAGCTGCCTGGCATCACTCGTCGGGTTTGCCGAGATGCATAGGCGTTCTCTGTTGGCGGGCTTCGCTGGTCACCTCGTCGGCTCCGGCAGGTGAAATCCCTCGCAACGCCTTCGCGGCTTCGATCAGGCGCCCGCGATCATTGCCGAAGCTCTTGATCAGCTGGCGGACCTGGTCGGCGGTGATGCCGTTCAGTTGGGCAAAATACTCGACCTCACGGTCGTCTTCCGCAGCAACGCGATCGCGGTCGCGGAAATCTCGCTTGCTCTTATCGTCAGCCATTTTTTCCTCCTGGTGGAGCTTCGCATCAATGGCAACGTGGGCAAGCGGGTTTCGTTGCCGCGACCAGGCGGACTTTTGCGCCATCGTGGCGACTGACCAGGAACCATGAGGCGAGCAGCCGGTTTGGCTTGGATGCAGCAGCCCCCAATTCATACCGATGGAGATTACGATGACGCTCGCAAGCAAAACCACTGTAATTGCAGCGGCGCTGGCCATGTTGGCCGCGCCGGCATTCGGCCAGACGAGCCCGCCCGCAGCGCCGGCACCGGCACCGGGGAATGTGAACGGGCAGGACGCCATGCGCGACATGATGCGCCAGATGATGACCGAGATGCTGGAAGAGAGAATGCAGGAAGATCGCGCGCCCCGGGGAGAACGGCGAGGTCACTGGCATCGCGACTACAGGATGGGCCCGCCTCACAGAGATTGGGAGATGGGAGGGCGCGGCGGCGGGATGCATGGCGCGAGGATGCGAATGATGTTCGCCATAGTAGATGCGGACGGCGATGGCGCGCTTTCTCAAAGCGAAGTCCAGGATTTCGTCGGGCGGATATTCAACGCCGTCGACGAGGACGGTGACGGCAGCGTCGACATGCAGGAAATCCGATCCTTCTTCCACGGAGCAGACGCCGAGGATCAGGAGTGAGTCCCCTACGGGTCGGCAGGAGGCCTGTCGGCCGGAGAGGATGAAAGCGCTGGCAACGGGATACCAGGCTGCCAGCCGGGGAGATGCGTTCCTTGGCTGGCCTTGCCCGAACGCCGCGGACCAATCAAACCAGCAGGAATTCGTTGGCCATGACAGAGAAAGCCACAGAGAAAACCCCGACCATCGCTCGTATCTGGCGCGGCAGAACCGTGCCTAAAAAGGCGGATGCCTATGAGAGTTACAATTACGAGGCCGGCATCAAGCCGCTGATCGAGAAGGCCCTGGGCGTGCAGACCTTTCGCGAGGACACGCCGACCCATTCGGAATTCGTGACGATCTCCTATTGGGAAAACGTCGAGGCGATGGCAGCGTTCACCGGCGGCGATCCGACGAAAATCCACCATCTCGAGCGGGATGAAGAGTTCCTGATCGAGCTGCCGTCGAGGGTGCAGGTGTTGCGCATCCGCTCCAGTCACGGCCGGCTGGGATAGGCCGGCGCCGCCGCATCGGGCTCGATCCGTGGCATCGCCGTCAAGTCGATCTCGGTAATATGCCGGCGGCCGAGATTTGCGGTCGATCCGGACAGCATCGTGTTAAGCCAGGCAGGCGACACCGGCGTCGAGCAGGCGACGCTCGACATTCCGCAGATCGTGCGGCGGCAGGATCAGTTAGTAGGTGATCTTCGGGTACCAGTCCGTCCCGCGGCCGTCCGGCGTCAGGTCCAGGACGTTCCACAGGACCATCAAGTCCGGCGGCGTGGTCGGGTCCTGGCCCGGATCGGCAGTCTCGAAACCCAGTTCGGCGCCCCAGAAATGCCGGATGGTTCCATCACGGCGGGTAAAGACGTTTTGAGCGGCGGTATCGGTCCCGTCATCCATGATGGCGTGGTAGTCCTGGCTGAACTTCCCGTTCACGTCGGCGTAGAGCGGCAAGTTCTTCCAGCCGCGCTCGACTTTGAAGGCGACCTGTCGCTCGATGGGCGAAAGGCCGACGACGGCCAGGGCGACACGCTGACGGATGTGGTCGGCGTTGCCATCCAGGCAGCTCAGAAGCGCCGTGCACATGGGGCAGGGTCGCGCGCGTTTGGGGCCGTACATCCAGTTGTAGACAAACAGCGTGTCCTTGTCGCCGAACAGCTCAGCGACGCCGACGGGATTGGCGCCGGCCACGCTGCTGGCTTCGCCCATGAACTGATAGTCGCCCTTCACCTCGCCGCCGGGCGGCAGGGCGCGGCGCTGCGCGGCGACGCGCGCGATATGCCGGCGAAGGTCGATTTCCTCGACCATCAGGGCCTCGCGGGCCTTGCGGTACTCGGCGGTCTCGTTCGGTTGGTGGGCGCCGTTCTTCCGAACCAGTGCTTCGGCGGGTTGCAGGGCGGAACCGTAGTCCATGACTTATCTCCCAGTTCAAACCTCTTAAACTGGCCAGCCGCCTTGGGGTTCCGCCTGGAATGACCACGGCCCGGAGACACGGGTTACCGTTTAGACCGGAGACATAGGTGACACTTTTGGCCCGAGGGGCCTTGGAGTGGCTCGAGCTTGCATGTCATCGTCGAAGTAGGTCGATCTCGGTAATATGCCAGCGGCCGAGATTTGCGGTGTAGAGCTTGTCGCCCTTGAAGGCGATGTTCGTGGGATGGGCGAGCGTCGTTGCGGCCGGATCCTCGATCAGCACCTCGAGCCCGCTATCCTGTCGCCAACGATAGATGCGGCTCGGCTCGTAGCACGAGATGAACAGCGACCCGTCCGGCGCCAAGGCGACGCCATCGGGGACGTTGTTCACGCCGTCCACGACGAGCTGGCGAGGCCCCGGCGCGCCGTCGGCAAGGATCGGCACATAGCTGACGCGGGCCGCATGGCTTTCCACCACATAAAGCCCATTGCCATTCGGCGCCATCGCCATGCCGTTGGCGAAGGCCATCGCCTCGCTACACCACAGGCCGCCTTCGCCGGTCTTCAAATCGTAGCGAAAAATGCCGGAGCGGTTGTCTTCGCCAACGCTGTCCGACACGTAGAGCCGGCCTCGTGCCTCGTCGACGATCGGATAGTTCGGCACGCGGATGCCGGACGCCGCGAAGCGCTGCATGTCGGCCGTCGCGGCATCCCAGCGAAAGATCGCCGAATGTCTCAGATCGCAGGCAAAACAGTTCCCCGCGCTATCGAAGGCGATGCCGAGCAGAAAGCCCTTCGTGCCGCCCATGCGTTCGACCGAGCTGCCATCCGCGGCCAGGCGCAGCAGGTCGCCGGTTTCGGTGCCGCACCAGATCGAGCCGTCGCGATGGATGGCCACGCCTTCCGGATGGGCGACGCGCGGGCTGGTGAAGATGCCATCGAAGAAGACCCTCGCGGCCGACATTTCGAGCAATGGCTTTGTCATGCGCCGCCCCCTCTTCAATCCGGTGCAGTATGCGACCGCTGTGCGGCAATGCAGCGCTCGACCATCAGCCGGTCGGCCGCCAGGATCTCGGCGATCAGCGCGCGGCGCTCCTTGGCGCTGACGAATTCGAGGCGCCGCAGGCCGAGCGGGTCGATGCGGTTTCGCAGGATGTCGAGCGTCTCGTTCGAGGGTAGCGCAACTTCGCGGCAATCGACATCGAATGTCAGGGCAAAGCCGGTGGCATCCTGGACCTGCTCGCGCGTCACGCCCGGCATGGTCTCGACGACGGCCAATTGCCGGCTCTCCCGGTCGAGCCGAAACACGCAAAGGTCGGTGAACACCAGTGCCGCGCCGGTCCGATAGCCCATCGGCTCGCGTTCGGCCTCAGTCAACAGTCCGCGCGCCGAGCTGGCGATCTCGACCGTCTCGACCAGCGACTGCACCGAATGGCGGGGGACGTAGAGCAGATAATCGCGATGCATGTTGGCGACATCGGCCATGCCGCCTTGCCCGGGCAGCCGGATAAGGCTGCCGTCGCGCTTGCGCAGCGCAATGGTGTTGACGCGCCCGCCTCGATCGACCTGCGCGGCACCGACGATCTCATGCGTCACCGCGCCGGCCTGGTAGTGGGTCGAATAGGTGTCATCGCCGCCGGCATGCGCCACCGCCGTCTCGCAATCGAGGCTTTCGATCAGCGACAGGATCATCGGGCTCGGCGCTATGTCGAGATGGCCGCAACTCATGGTAGCGATGATCATGTCCGGCGCAAGCGTCGCTTTGGCCAGCCGGTAGGCGACATTGGCGAGCGGCGACACTGCACCGGCACTGGCAAAGCTCTCATTGTCGAGCTCAGCGGCGATGCGGGCGACGACGATCTCGTCGATGGACGCCTTCTTTTCGCCGTGCACGAGCGCAGGCATCGCGAGGACTGTTTCAGCGCGGACTTTCGCAGCGTCTTGAACCCGCTCCGGCACGTCTTCCGCAGGCATGCTCAGGCTGTCCGACAAGGGTATTTCCTTGGCCGCGAACGCCCCCGCCAACGCTTGATAATCCGTCACATAGAATGGCAGGCAAGAGGCGGGATAGGCGCCGCCTGGCGCCAGCGCGATCGCCGACACCTGGTTGCGGGTCAAAATGCTCTGCCGGCCATCATGCCGCAGCGCTCCGACCGGGACGATTTCCTCGACCGTGACCAGCACCTGGCGCGCCGCGCCGGCCATGGCGAAATCCAGCGCTCGTGGTCCGATGATCTGGACATTGCCGCTCTCATCGGCTCGCTGGGCATGGACGACGAACGTATCGAGCCGCAAGGCCGGGATGATCCCGGTCGTGATTCCCGCGATCGGATCGGACACGGCGATCGCGCCGGGCACGCGCGCCAGCATGTCCGAACCCTGCGGAAGCTGAAACGGCATCGACGGCAGGTTCTGCTGCGCCGCCCGCAACGCCTGGATCATGGCCAGCGCCGTCCAGTCGCGGATCGGCACGGCATTGGTCTCGGCAGCCGCGCGGAAGCGCGGCGGCAAGCCAAAAATATCGAGGCTGGAAAAGCAGATATCGACCTCCGCCACGGCATTCGCTTCGAGAAGCAGTTCGAGCGGCAGGCCGCCGGCCCAGCAGACATAGCGAAGGTCCCTGACGCCCGAGCGGGCGATGGCCCGCAACAAGGCGATCGGCAGCCGGGCAAAATGATGACCACCGACACCGAAGACATCGCCGCCGCCGACCATCGCGGCCAAGCCCTCGACATCGGTGAAGCGTGGCCGGTTTTGCTTGACCAGGGACGTCATTTTGCAGCCTTGGCCCGTGCCGCGCTCTTTTCAGCAAATTCCTTGACGCGACGCTGGCCGATCTCGCTGCGGTAGAGGCCACCCAGGACATCGCGCTCGATGGCAAGGCCGCCGGCCAGATCGCCCGACACGGCATGCGCTGTCAGTGCTTTCAGCCCCTCGATCGCTGCGGCCGGTTCGGCGGCAATCATCTCGGCGAGTTCCAGCGCCCGCGGCATCAGCCTTTCGGCATCGACGATCTCGTTGACCAGACCGGCGCCGACGAACTCGGAAGCCGGCACGATGGCGCCGGTCATCAGCAAAAAATTGGCGCGGTTGCCGCCGAGCTTCTGGACGCTGCGCTGGGTGCCGCCGCCGCCGGGGACCAGCCCGAGCTTGATTTCGGGCAGGCCGAGCTTCGCGAACTGGTTGGCGATGACGATGTCGCAGCACAGCACCAGCTCCATGCCGCCGCCGAGCGCAAAGCCGTTGACCGCGGCGATGACCGGCTTGCGGTTGTTCTCGACCGCCGCATACATGCGCGTGCCCGCCATCTGGAAGGCGTCGAACTCGGCAGCTGTCTGGGCGGCGTATTCCTTGATGTCGGCGCCGGCCATGAAGCCGCGCCCCTCGCCGGTCACCACGATCGCGCCGATGCCGTCATCCTGCGACAGCGCCTCGAAAACCTCGGTGATCTCGCTTTGCATCAGCCGGTTCATGGCGTTGAGCTGATCGGCGCGCCGGAAGGTGACGACTGCGACGCGCCCGGATATTTCCAAGCTGAGTGTCTGGTTAACGCTCATCGTCAGGCAGCATCCACGGTCATGTCGCCGGACGCCTCAAGTGCTGCAATCTCGCCGCTGGAGAGGCCGAACTCGGCCAGTATCTCGCGGCCATGCTGGCCGACCAGCGGCGCCGGCCGCTCTATGGTGGCCGGCGTCTCGCTCATCTTGACCGCCGGTGCGACCACCCTGACCTTGCCGCCGCGCGGATGATCGTAGCTGGTGATCATGCCCAGGTGCTTGACCTGCGGGTCCTCGGCTGCGCGGCGGATGTCCTTCACCTCGGCACACCAGATGTCGGCTGCCAGCAGCCGCGCCAGCAGGTCCTGCGTGGCAAACTTCCTGGTTTCGGCGTTGACCTTGTCGAACACCTCGTCGCGCTTGTCGAACAGCGTCTTCAGATCGTCGTAGACAGCGAGCTGCGGCGCCTCCAGCACTTCATACAGCGTCTTGAACGGGCTCATGGCGATCGACACATAGCCGCCGTCCTTCGCTTCGTAGATACCGAACGGCGCCTGCATGCCGGGGTGGCCGATGCCGGAATTCGGGCGCACGAAATCCTCGCCGAGATTAAGCACGGCGACATATTCCTGATTGAGATGCGCCAGCATGCCGGCCAGCAGATTGACCTCGATCTTCTGGCCCTTGCCGGTCTTCTCGCGATAGTAGAGCGCCGACAGGATGCCATAGACCATGTTCATGGCGCCGATCTGGTCGGCCAGGCCGGCGCCGGCCGGAACAGGCGCCTGGTCGCCGCGGCCGGTGTTGGAAATCAGCCCGGACAGTCCCTGGATCAGCATGTCCTGGCCGGGGCGCTCGACATAGGGGCCTTCCTCGCCATAGCCAGAGCCCGAGCAATAGATAATGGCGGGATTGACCGCCCTGAAATCCTCGTAGCCATAGCCGAGCCTGGCGAGCACGCCAGGGCGGAAATTCTGCACCACCACATCCGCCTTCTTGGCCATATCCATGATGATGGCATGCACCTTGCGGCTTTTCAGATTGAGCGCGATGGAGCGCTTGTTGCGGTTCCATGCGAGGAAATTCGGGCTCTCGGAGCCGCCGACCCATTTGGCGAAGAAGGTCATGCCGCGGAACATGTCGCCGGCGCCGGCACGCTCGATCTTGATGATGTCGGCACCCATGTCGCCGAGCAGCTGTGTGGCGAACGGCCCTTGCAGCAGATGGCTGAAATCGAGAATGCGGACGCCTTCGAGGGCCTTGTTCATTTTTGTCTCGTTGGTTGTCAAAGCAGGTCGGGTACGTAGCGGGGTGCTGCGGTGAGGCCGCCGTCGACGCGCAGGTCGGTGCCGGTGGTGAAACCGGCGGCGTCGGAGGCGAGATAGACGGCGGCTTCGGCCACTTCGGACGGTTTGCCGATGCGGCCGAGCGGATGCATCTTCACCCAGGCCTTGGCGAGATTGCCGCCGATCTGCTTGACCAATTTGTCGTTCATCGGCGTGTTGATGGTGCCGGGCGAGATCGAGTTGACGCGGATGTTGAGCGGGCCGAACTCGACCGCCATCTGGCGCGTCATCGCCATCACCGCACCCTTGGCGCCGGCATAGGCGGTCCAGCCGTCGAGCCCGATATGCCCTTGTGCCGAGGCCATGTTGATGATCGAGCCCGATTTCTGCGCGATCATATGCGGCAGCGCATATTTGCAGCCGCGGAAGACGCTGGTGAGGTTGACCGCGATCAGCCGGTGCCACTGCTCGTCGGTCATTTCGTGAACCGGCATGCCGCCGATGGCGATGGCGGCATTGTTGACGAGAATGTCGAGATGGCCGGTCTTGGCGACCGCGCCGTCTATCAGGGCGGCGATGTCGGCCTCCTCCGCCACGTCGCAATGGATGTAGTCGGCGCGGTGGCCGGCGGCGCGCAGCTCGGCTGCGAAGTTTTCACCCTTCTCGTCGGCGATGTCGCCGAGGAAGACGTGCGCGCCTTCCCTTGCCATCGCCTCGCTGATCGCATGGCCGATACCGTCGGCGGCGCCGGTGACGATTGCGGTTTTCCCTTTGAGACGATCCATGTCAGCCTCCAATGGCGCGCCGGCGCTTTGCTTCGTCGAAGGCGACGGCGGCAATGATGATCATGCCGGTGATGACCAGTTGCCACTCGGTCGGCAGGCCGAGACCGCGCAGCCCGTTGGACAGGAACTGCAGGATCAGCACGCCGAGCGCCATGCCGGTCAGGCTGCCGATGCCGCCGGCAAGGCTCACGCCGCCGAGCACGGTGGCGGCGACGACCTGGAACTCGAAATTCAGCCCGGCCGTATGCTGCGCCGAGCCGACGCGGGCGGCCAGGATGATTCCGGCTACCGTTGCCAGCAGCGCGCTGATGATGAAACAGATGAACTTGACGCGGCGCACGTCGTAACCCGCCAGCCGTGCCACTTCCGGATTGCCGCCGACGGCATAGATCTGCCGTCCGAACGGCCGGTGCTGCATCATGTAGGCGAAGACGGCGAGCAGGACGATGGCGATGACCGCCGAATAGGGAACGACATTGAACAGGCGGCCGTCCGACAGCGCGATGAAGCTGTCGAGCGCTGCATCGTCGGGGATGGCGCGCTGGCCGGTGTAGAGGTAGACACCGCCGCGCATGATGAACATCGTGCCCAGGGTCACGATCAGCGAGTTGATGCCGGCATAGGCCGTTAGATAGCCATTCACGACGCCGATGATCAGTCCGAACAGCAGCGCGCCACTGATGCCGAGCACAAGCGAGTTGGTGTCGTTCATGATGATGATAAGCGGCAGCGCGATCGTCGCCAGCAGTGAGCCGATCGAGATGTCGACCTCGCCGGAGATGAAAACGATGGCGCAGCCGATACCGGCGGTCAGCGCCAGCGAAGCCTGACCGAGCACATTGGTGATGTTGCGCACCGAGAAGAAGTTCTCCGCGGTGAAGGAAAAGAACGCGATCACCAGGATGAGGCAGAGGAGCAATGCCAATTCCTGCCGCGCGACGAGCCGCGCCAGCATGGACGGCCCAGCTTTCATGGTGTCGGTGCTTGCCAGGCTCATCGCTTGCTCCCTTTGCGAAGCGTCATCGTCTTAGCCGATCGCCGCATTGAGGATGTTCTCCTGCGTGGCCTCGTCGCGAGGCATGATCGCGGTGAGGCGGCCTTCGCACATCACCGCGATACGGTCGGCAAGGCCCAGCAGCTCAGGCATTTCGGACGTCATCATGACGACCGCCAGGCCTTCGCCGGCGAGCCTGTCGATGAGCGCGAAAATCTCCGATTTGGCGCCGACGTCGATGCCGCGGGTGGGCTCGTCGACGACGATCACCTTGAGACCTCGCATCAGCCAGCGCGAGATCAGCACCTTCTGCTGGTTGCCGCCGGACAGGTTCTTGACCTGCTGGAACAGGCTGGGCGTCCGGATGCGGAAACGGTCGACATAGTCCTGCACCGCCTTGCGTTCCCTGGCCTTGTCGACGAAGCCCATTCTGGCGAAGGCGCCGAGCGAGGCGAGGCTGGCGTTCTGGTAGACCGGCAGCTCGCCCATCAGCCCTTCGCTCTTGCGGTCCTCGGTGAGCAGGCCGATTCCGAGCCGGACGCCGGTGTGCGTGTCGTGCGGCAGCAATCGGCTGCCATCGACCGAAATGGCGCCGGAAGTGATCGGGTCGTAGCCGACGATAGCCTTGGCGAGTTCGGTCCGGCCGGCCCCCATCAGGCCGAAAAAGCCGAGGACCTCGCCGGCATGCGCCTCGAACGACACATCCTTCAGCTTCTTGGCGGTGCTGAGCCCTTCAACGGAAAGCGCGACCTTGCTGCCCGGCGCACCGCGCTTGCGCGGGAACAGGTTTTCGATGCGCCGGCCGATCATGTCCTGGATCAGCGTGTCGTTGGTGTGCTCGCCGATCGGCCTGGTCGAGACGTGGCGGCCATCGCGCAGCACTGTCACCGTGTCGGCGATCTCGAAGACCTCGTCGAGCTTGTGGCTGACATAGAGCACGGCGATGCCGAGCGCGGCCAGCCGGCGAATGACGGTGAACAGCAGCGAGACCTCGTTCGGCGTCAGCGAGGAGGTCGGCTCGTCCATCACCACGACGCGTGCTTCGTGGGCGAGTGCGCGGGCGATCTCGACCATCTGCTGCTGGCTGACCGGCAGCGATCCCGTGCGCGCCGCCGGGTCGACGTTGAAGCCGATACGCTTGAACAGAGCGGCCGCGTCGGCACGGATCTTCTTCCAGTCGATCGAGCCGCCTTTGCCGGTCGGATAGCCTTCGAGGAAGATGTTCTCGGCGACGCTGAATTCGGCGATCAGCGCGATCTCCTGGAACACCACCTTGATGCCCTCTTTCAGGCTGTCGCGCGGCGACTTGATGTCGGCCTCGCGGCCGCGCAGGCGGATGGTGCCGGCATCCTTGCCATAGACCCCGGCCATGATCTTGATCAGCGTCGACTTGCCGGCGCCGTTCTCGCCCATCAGGGCATGGATCTTGCCGGGTTCCAGGGTGAGGTCGACATTGTCCAGCGCCACCACGCCGGGAAAGCGCTTGCCGATGCCGCGCATCTCCAGCGCCGGCACGCTTTTGTCGACAGCCACGGTTTCGGCGGGGTGAAGGAAATCAACCGACATTGGCTCTGTTCCGCACGATGTCGAGATAGGTCGCCAGGATGATGACGATGCCCGGCACCACCATCTGCAGATCCTGGTTCCAGCCGAGGATGATGATGCCGTTGTCGATGACCTTCAACACCAGCACTCCAAGCAACGTACCGAGCAGCGAGCCGCGGCCGCCAAGCAGGCTGGTGCCGCCGAGGATGACCGCGGCAATCACCGTCAGCTCGAAGCCGCGGCCGGCGGTCGGCTGGCCGGCATTCATCAGCGACGACAGGATCATGCCGGCGACGCCGACGCACAGGCCGGTGACGACGAAGGCGAACAGCTTCAAGCGTTGCGAGCGCACGCCGGAAAGGCGAACCGCGCGCTCGTTGGCGCCGACAGCATAGAGATAGCGGCCGAGCGTGGTGAAGCGCAGCGTCGCCGCGGCCAGCGCGAAAATCACCGCTGCAAGGACCACGGGCAGCGGGATCGCGCCGATATAGCCGGCGCCGAGATCGGTGAAGCTTGCAAGCCGGTGGTGGTTCTGCACCGCCTCGCGGGTGAACAGATAGACGCCGCCCTGCAGCATCATCATGGTGCCGATGGTGGCGATCAGCGAGTTCACCTTGAGCCTGGTGACGACGAGGCCGTTGAAAAGGCCGACGGCACCGGAAAAGGCGAGCGCCGCCAGCAGGCCGAGCGTCAGGCTGTGCGTCGAATTGAGCACGGCCATGCCGATGCAGCCGACAAACGCCAGCGATGCACCGACCGACAGGTCGACTTCGGCGGCGATGATCAGCATCGTCATGCCGGAGGCAACAATCAGCACCAGCGCGCATTGGCGCAGGATGGCGATGATGTTGGCCTCGGAATAGAATTGCGGCGCCGCAATCGAAATGGCGATGCAGAGCACAGCCAGGATCACGCCGAGCACCAGCTGGCTGCTGCCCAGCAGCTGGCCGCCGATGAAACGCGGCGCGGAGGATTGCGTAAGCTCGCTCATGTCCATTTCATTTCCGGGCCCGTATCGGTGCCGTCGCCGTTCGGAAACCTGCCGGGTCAAAACAGGACGGTTGACCTGTTTTGCCGTCGGCATCCGATCCAATGCCCTTCCCGCCGTGCGGGAAGGGCTGGCTGGAATCCTTACTTCTTCAGATCGGCGGAAGTTTTCATGCATTTTTCCGGTGGCTGAAGCGCATTGACGGCATCCCATTTGATTTTGCGTGTGGTGCCATCGTAGTCGTAGAACTTCTTCCAGTCGTCGCCGTTCATCGGCGCGGTCGGGCTGACGATGTGTTCCGGCACCTCTTCGCCGTTGAAGAGCTTAACCGCTGCATCGATGGCGGTGTAGCCTTCCTTTTCCGGGAACATCGCGGCTTCGATGCGGTAGGACGGCTCGTTCTGCATGGCATTGATGAAAGCGAGGCCTTCGCCGCCGGTGCCGACCGTCAACAGGCCGTCCTGCGACTTGCCGGCCGCTTTCCAGGCCTGAAGGCCGCCGAGCGACGAGGAATCGTTGATGCCGTAGATGATGTTGATGTCGGCGTTCTTGGCAAGAGCCGCCGAAGAGACTTCGAGCGCGCGATCGGGATTGCCGCCGCCGTCGAGATCGTGGACCATGACCGCGTCGGGGATTATGGTCTTCAGGCCGTCCATGAAACCCTGCGACCGCAGCACGGTGGCTGACAGCAGCGGCAGGCCGACATTCATCACCTTGGCTTTGCCTTCGAGCTTTTCCTTGGTGTATTTGCCGGCTTCGACGCCGGCGGTGTAGCCGGTGTCGTAGTCGCAGATCGCGACCATGGTGGTCATGCCCTTGACCGGATTGCCTTCGAGCACGACCGGAACGTTGTTGGATTTCGCCTGGCGCAGCAGCGGCACGACGCCTTCCTCGTTGACGGGCGTGATGATCAGGACGTCGACGCCCTTGGCCATGAAATCTTCGGCCGCCGAGACCTCCTTGGCAACGTCGAGATTGGCGTCCTGCACCTCGAGCTCGATACCGAGCTCCTTGGCGCGGGACTGCATGCCCTTGATGACGTTCTGATACCACTCATGCGTGGCATAGTTGGTGACGTAGCCGATGCGCTTCGGCATGTTTTCGGCGTGTGCCGCGGCGGCGCTCAGAGCCAGCACCGCCGCCGAGGCAAACAGCATCGATTTGGACCAGTTCATGTTCTTCTCCCTGTATTTCTTGTCAGTTGCTGAACGGATAGTCCCGCCGTTCCGGGTCGGCACGTGAAGAGGCGGCAGCTTCGCCCGCGCCCAGCGCCGCCGATATCGTCTCGGCCGCCACCTTCGTCCGTTCGAAGACGGTCTTGCGATCGAAGCGCGCGGCCTTTTGCGGCAGGAAGGGGACGGTGAGCGCGGCAATGACGGCGCCGGTGTGGTCGCGCACCGGCATCGAGATGTTGGTGCAGCCCTCGACGGCCAGCGAGGCGCGCATTTCATAGCCGAGCCTTGCGACTTCGTTCAGCCGCGCTTCGATTTCCGCCCGGCTGCCCTGGCCTTCGCCTGCAGCGACGATCCGCTCGACGATGCGGTCGCGCTCGGCGCGGCTCGAATGCGCCAGCAGCACCGCGCCGGAGCTCGTTTCGAGGATCGGGAAATGCGAGCCAAGGGCAACCGAATAACGCATCGGCAAAGGCGAATCGATCTGCAGCACGACCAGTGCGCTCTCGCCTTCGCGCACGACCAGATGGCAGCTCTGGTCGGCATTGGCGGCGAGGCCGCGCATCACCGGCAGCGCGCATTCGACCAGGCGGTTCACCGGCGGATGCATATGCGCCAGTTCGAACAGCTTCAACGACAGGCGGAAGCGGTCCGATTGGGTTCGGAAAATGTAGCCGCGCTTCTCCAGCAGCAGCAGGATGCGGTAGATCTCGTGAATGGAGCGCCCCATTCCGGTGGCGATCTCGGTCTGGGTCAGCAGCTCGCCGCTGGCAGCCATGAATTCCAGGATGTCGAGCGCCTTCTCCACCGCCGGCACGCGGTAGCCGTTGCGGCCGCTTTCGCCTTCGTCGACGACCTGGGCAATATCGGTGGCCATTACGCGACGCTCCGTTGCGGCTGCCTGGTCTCGCGATAGAGCCGATTCAGCCGGTCCGCGAGCTCCGCCGCCGGCAATTCGCCGGCGATGGCCGCCGCGGCATGAGGGGCGCATTGGCGGAAGAAGCTGATGAAGCCCGGGTGGGTCGGGCGCAGATAGGAGGCTTCGATCGTCGCCAGCGTCGAGGCGAAGAAGCCGCCCGAGAGAGCGTTGACCTCGGCATCCTGCCACGCCGCCAGCGATCCCGGCTGTCCGCCGAATTTCACATAGTCGCCGCGCTGATAGCCGGGCGAGCACAGAAACAGCGCGTAGTCGATGGCTGCCTGCTTGTGTTTCGATTGGGCGCTGACGCCGATGCCGGCGCCGCCGAGCAAGGCGCCGGCGGATCGCGGCGTCGGCACGTCGGCAAAACGCAGATACGGCCTGTCTGCCTTGGAGGCATAATTCACATAGCCGAAGGCGAACGGCACGTAGACCACGTCGTCATGCGCGATCATATGATCGTAGCAGCGGATCGGGTTCCATTTCGGCGAGTTCGGGTGCGACAGCGCGGCAAGCTGGCGCAATTGTCCGACGGCCTGCTCGATTTTGTCCCTGGCAATGAACTCGTCGCCGTCCTCGCGGGGCTCACCCAGCGTCAAAAGCAGGCACATGGCGTCGGTCGGCACCAATGGCAGTCCAAGCCATTTGCCGTCCTTCAAGGCGCGCCGGCCGAGCTCCAGCACCTCGTCATGGCTGCGCGGCAGCGGCCCGTAGCGCTCCAGGAGATCGGGGCGATACGAGGCAACCTGGCAGGCAGCATCGATCGGCAACGCCCATTGGCGCCCGTCCCTTGCGTAGGATTGCCAGGATGCGCCAACTGAATCCTGTTCGAAACCGCGGCGCTGCTCAGCCGACAAATCAAACGGCACCATCAGCCCGCCTTCGGCAATATCGCCGATGAACGGATGGTCGAACACGACGAGATCATAGGCGTCGAGCACCGGACCAAGCGCGCCCTCGCCGAACTCGTAGAGGCTGCGGCGGTCCCATTCGATCTCAAGACCGGGATTTGCGGCACAATACGGCCCGATGCTGGCGTCGAGCGGACCCCAGCAGCGTCGGTGATCCCACGCGAGGCCGCGCAGCCTTGTCATGCCGAAATTCCTCCCAGAGCCGGCCATGCGCCGGCCCAGCCGATTAGTAGCAACTATTTTCACCTAGACAAGTAGTTTTTACATACGCAAAGCCCGACCCCACTTCCGTTTGGCAGGAAGCCGCCCAACCGTCCCTGGTGCGCATCGCGTTGCCGCCCGGCCCTACAACCAAAGGCTGCGATGGATCCGGTTTTTTGGGAACTTTCGCGAGGAACATTCGTTCGGTTGGCGCCGGTCATCTGGAGCAGCATCACTGAAATCAGCAGCCACGTCGCAGGGAGCAGGCCAAATGGACCAACTATGGGCGCGGCCATGAACCGGTTTACCGCCTTGGCATTCGCCACGTTTCTGGCGATAACTTCGATCTGGGTACTGTTTCTGGTTTCTTAGGATTTGGCTCTGGTTGCTCGGGATTTGCCGCTGGTTTTTAGGATTTGGAGGGGTTCTCGACAGGTCGACCGCTTAACGATGACATCCGCCGCATGCGGTTCTGCCAGCCGGAACCCCGTGCGTGAAGAAACTGTCGCCAGGAGCACACCGACGCGCACATTCGGGGTTGGCAGCCACGCTGCCTGCAACGTTCCAATCGGTTTTCAGAAAACGGCGAGATCTCATGTTGCTGAGGGCGATCGTTCGAAACTGTGCCGCCATCCGTCCTGGCCGCGTCGGCGCGACGATGCTTGTTGCCGGGCTGCTTGCCGGCTGCCAGGGCGGCGTGCTCGACCCGCAAGGGCCGGTCGGCGCCGCGCAACGCACGATCCTGCTCAATTCGGTTGCCATCATGCTGGCCATCGTCATCCCGACGATCGTGGCGACGCTCGGTTTTGCCTGGTGGTTCCGTGAGACCAACACAAGAGCGCAGTATTTGCCGGAATGGGCCTATTCCGGACGCATCGAACTGGTGGTCTGGTCGATCCCCATCCTCGTCATCCTGTTTTTGAGCGGCATTATCTGGATCGGGTCGCATGACCTCGATCCCATGAAGCCGCTGGATTCCCAGCAAAAGCCGCTTGAGGTGCAGGTTGTCTCGCTCGACTGGAAATGGCTGTTCATCTACCCCGAGCAGAATGTCGCGAGCATCAACCAGCTTGTGGTGCCGGCGGGCAGGCCGGTGCATTTCTCGCTCACCTCGGCAAGCGTCATGAACGCGTTCTTCGTGCCTCAGCTCGGCGGCATGATCTACACGATGAACGGCATGACGACACAGCTTCACCTGCAGGCGGATCAGCCGGGCGAATTCTATGGGCGGTCGGCCCATTTCAGCGGCGACGGTTTTCCAGGCATGCAATTCGTGCTGCATGCCGTCGCGGCGGACGCCTTCGATGCATTCGTCAATTCCGCGCGAAACCAGGGGCAGGCACTCGACAAGGCCAGCTACCAGGAACTGGCCAGACAGAGCCTGGACGTGCCGCCTTCGACCTATCGCTCGGTCGAGCCGGACCTTTTCCATGAAATCGCGACGCAGGGCGTTCCGCCCGCGCCCGGTCCCCAGGCCAGTCGCCCCGAGCCGGGCGTATCGCCCACGACAGGAGGCTGACAATGCTCGGAAAATTGAGCTGGGACGTCATTCCGTTCGATCAGCCTCTGCCGATGATCGCCTCGGCGGTCGTCGCCCTGGCAATCCTCGGCGTGCTGGCCTGGGTCTTCCTGGCCGGCCATTTCCCCTATCTGTGGCGCGAATGGATCACCAGCGTCGATCACAAGCGGATTGGCGTGATGTACACGCTGCTGGCGCTGCTGATGCTGCTGCGCGGCTTCAGCGACGCCGTCATGATGCGATCGCAGCAGGCCCTCGCCTTCCAGGCACCCGGCTATCTTCCGCCCGACCACTTCAACCAGGTCTTTTCCGCCCACGGCACCATCATGATCTTTTTCGGGGCGATGCCGTTCGTCATCGGCCTAATGAACCTGGTCGTGCCGCTGCAGCTCGGCGTCCGCGACGTTGCCTTTCCAACGCTCAACTCGGTGAGTTTCTGGCTCACCGCCACCGGTGCGCTGCTGGTCAACATCTCGCTGGTAATCGGCGAATTCGCGCGTACCGGATGGCTGCCCTATCCGCCGCTCAGCGAGACCGCCTACTCGCCGGGCGTCGGCGTCGATTATTATCTGTGGGCCGTGCAGATAGCGGGCGTCGGAACGCTGCTCACCGGCATCAATTTCGTCACCACGATCCTGAAGATGCGGGCGCCCGGCATGAATTACCTCACGATGTCGATGTTCTGCTGGACCTCACTCGCCGCCAGCCTGCTCATCGTCGCCGCCTTCCCGATCCTCACCGCCACGCTCGCGATGCTGACGCTCGACCGCTATTTCGGCTTTCATTTCTTCACCAACGAAGCCGGCGGCAACATGCTTATGTTCGTGAACCTGATCTGGGCCTGGGGCCATCCCGAGGTCTACATCCTCGTCCTGCCGGCGTTCGGCATCTTCTCGGAAGTCATCTCCACCTTCTCCAGCAAGCCGCTGTTCGGCTACCGCTCGATGGTGGCCGCGACGCTCTTCATCTGCATCGTCTCCTTCATGGTGTGGCTGCACCACTTCTTCACCATGGGCGCCGGCGCCGACGTCAACGCCGCGTTCGGCATCGCCACCAGCATCATCGCTGTCGGTACCGGCGTGAAGATCTACAACTGGATGTTCACCATGTATGGCGGCCGCATCCGCTTCGCGACGCCGATGCTGTGGTCGCTGGGCTTCATGGTGACGTTCGTCATCGGCGGCATGACGGGCGTGTTGCTGGCCGTGCCGCCGGCCGATTTCCTGCTCCACAACAGCCTGTTCCTGGTGGCGCATTTCCACAACGTCATCATCGGCGGTGTGCTGTTCGGGGCCTTCGCGGGATATACCTACTGGTTTCCCAAGGCATTCGGCTTCCGGCTGCACGAGGGCTGGGGCAAGCTGGCCTTCTGGCTGACGCTGACCGGGTTCTACGCCACCTTCGTGCCGCTCTACGCCGTCGGCCTGCTCGGCATGACCCGCCGCATGCAGCATTTCGACGTTCCGGCCTGGCATCCCTGGGTGCTGGTTGCCGGCGCCGGCATGTTAATCACCACCGCCGGCGTGGTCGCGCAGATCGTACAGCTCGTCGTCAGCATCCGGCAGCGCGCGGCACTTCGCGACGCCACCGGAGATCCCTGGGACGGTCGCTCGCTGGAATGGGCCACGCCCTCGCCGCCGCCGGTCTTCAACTTCGCCGCGCTTCCGCATGTCGAGGGCGAAGAGCCCTACTGGAGCATCAAGCAGCGGGCACGCGAGCAAAACCGGCTGCGCGACGAGCCTGAATACGAGCCGATCGAGATGCCGCGCAACAGTCCCACCGGGTTCATCTGCGCCTTCTTTGCGACCGTGATGGGCTTCGCCCTCATCTGGCACATCTGGTGGATGGTGGCGCTCGGCGCGCTCGGCGCTTTCGCCACCTTCGTCGTATTCGCGTGGCGCGACATCCCCGAATACGTCATTCCCGCCGCCGAAGTCGCCCGGATCGACCGCGCCAATCGAAGTGCCCGCCGCGAGGCGCTGGCCACCTACACGGGGCCAAGGCCATGACCGCGATCGACGTTCGAGAGCGTGATCCCTACCGCCTCGGCCATCGCGGGCACGGCCATGCACCCGGCCATGGCGACGGCGGCCCGGCACCGATCCGGATCGTCGTCGGCTACGGCTTCTGGATCTTCCTGCTGAGCGACATCGTGATGTTCTCCGCCTTCTTCGCGGCCTATGCCGTGCTGGCGGGCAAGACGGCGGGCGGACCAAGCGGAGCCGAGCTGTTCGACCTGCGCAACGTCGCGATCGAGACGTCCGCTTTGCTTTTGTCGAGCTTTACCTGCGGTCTCGCCAGCCTCGCCGTGACAGCACGGCGAAGCTCCTGGTTCTATGTCGCGATGGCTGTCACCTTCGTGCTCGGCGCCACCTTCATCCTGCTCGAGCTGCGCGAGTTCGCGCATATGGTTGCCGGCGGTGCCGGACCGACGCGCAGTGCTTTCCTGTCGGCGTTCTTCACGCTGGTTGGATGCCATGGCCTTCACGTCACGGCGGGGCTGCTGTGGCTGCTCACGATGATGGCGCAGATCTTCGCCAAGGGATTCCGCGACGATATTCTTCGGCGTTTCATGTGCTTCAGCTTGTTCTGGCACGCCCTCGACATCATCTGGGTCGCCCTGTTCACGGTGGTCTATCTCCTGGGAGCAAGTCGATGAGCAATGCGGATGATCGCCACGCGCAACGGCGCGACACCGATGGCCTGGAGCGCTACGACATCGATACCGCGCCGGGTGACGAATACCTCGGCGACGCCGAGGTCGGATCCGGGCTACGCGGCTATGTGATCGGCCTCGGGCTGGCAACGCTGCTGACCATCGCCTCATTATGGTTGCCCGGAACGAACCTGATATGGGCACCCGGCATTCCGGTGGCGCTGGTCGTGCTGGCGATCGCCCAGATGGGCGTGCATCTCGTCTTCTTCCTGCACATCACGACGGGGCCGGACAACACCAACAACGCCCTGGCACTTGCCTTCGGCGTGCTGATCGTAGTCCTGGTGATCGGCGGCTCGATCTGGATCATGGCCAATCTCGACCACAATTTGATGCCGATGGACGCGATCATGAACATGAACCGCTGATGCATGTCGCGCAAAAAGCGCCTCGCGTGAGGCCGATCGAACACGACGCGCTTTAATATTAATTCGGCCGTTGGCCGCAGTTCATGCGACAGCGAGCTCCGGTCTCAAGCCCGCTCGAATGTGCCAACGAGCTCGGCCTCTCCCAGGACGTGCGGCGCGGCCGTCACCCGGTCAAACCTGCAGCCGGCCGTTGGCCGGAACATTCGCCGCGTAAACGGGTTTTTCGGTTCGGACGCATTGCCGCGGAATAACGGCAATGGGCTCGGCAATGGACGAAGGCGCGACATGACCGGGCTAAGCGGTAAGCAACCAAGCGGGGCGAAAGGTGTTGTGGTCGCATTCTCCGCGCCGGGCGGCGAGACCATCTACGCCCACGAACGGGAAACCGTCGCTGCCGTCGCGCGCACGATTGCAGCGTTGAAGGGATTTTCCTTCCGCCAGGGCCTGCGTGACGGCGGCGGTGACAGCGGCGGGCGGTATTTCGTGCCGGACGACAGCCTGCTTGCTGCCGATGCGGCCCAACTGGGCATCAACGGGCCCGACGATCTCTTCGGCGGCGTGGTGCCCTGGCGGCTCGCAACCACCAAGGCCATAACGCACGAGCTGGTGGACGGGTCGGCGGCACGGCCAAAAGAATGGCCCGCCGGTTTCGGCAACACCGTCGCCGCGGCCGTACTGCCCGGCTACACTGCATTTTCACGCCATGACGCGCTGCGCGCAGCGCAACGTCTGCTGGAGCTCGGGCTGGTCCGGTTCAAGCCACCGCGCGCTTCGCGGGGCCGCGACCAGCACACCGCCGCGACGGTCGGCGATGTCGAAAGGCTGCTGGACCAATATCCATCTTCTGACCTCAGCGAATACGGCCTTGTTCTCGAAACGCAGCTTCGCGACATCGTTACGCTGAGCGTTGGCAGAACCACGATCGACGAATTGTCGGTCAGCTATTACGGCACCCAGCGGACGACGACCGACAACGACGGACAGCCCGTTTACGGCGGATCCGATCTGGTTGTCGTGCGCGGCGGATGGGAGGCGCTGGATGGGCTGGGACTATCTCCGGCGCTGGGTTTGGCCGTGGCGCAGGCGAGAACCTATGACGCAGCGATGGATGGTTATCCCGGATTCTTCGCCTCGCGACGCAACTACGACATCGGCCAAGGTGTCGATTCCTCGGGCATCTGGCGATCGGGTGTGCTGGAAGCCAGCTGGCGGATCGGTGGCAGCAGCAGCGCCGAGCTGGCAGCAATGGACGCCATGAAGCGCGACCCCGACATGCAGATCGTGCATGTCTCCGCCGTCAAGCAGTTCGGCAGCATTGGGCGGCTGCCGCTGAACGCAGCAATCCATTTCCACGGGGAGGACCCCGAGGAGGGTCAAATCACGCGTTATACCGTCGTCACCCAGGCGATCCGAGGGCCGGTCGGGGAGGCCGGCCGATCGTCATTCTAGCCATGTCAGGTCGGGCCGAAACACGCCGCCGGCCGGGAACATCCGCCAATGGCGTTCCACACTTTTCCTGGAATTGCTCTAACCGCGGCGGCAATTGAAGGTTCCGTGGCTTAGGACTTCGTTGCCGCTACAGGCCAAGGGCGAAAATCACAGCCGCGCCTTGGTGGTGCGTGGTGTTGCCAGGAGCAGGCTTGTTTCGCTGCCGGTAATTCCGGGGATCAGGCGGATACGTCTCAGCACCGCGTCGAACTCGCTCAGGGTCTGGGTTCCGAGTTCTATCACCAGATCCCAGCGGCCGTTGGTGGTGTGAATGGTCGAGACCTCGGAGAAGCCGCCCAGCGCCCGGATGACGCGATCGGCGGCGTGGCCTTCGATCTCGATCATCATGATACCACGCACGCGCTGATCGACCGCGTCGGCGCGCAGAATGACGGTGTAGCCGACGATGACGCCGTCTCTTTCAAGCCGCTCGATCCGCGACCTTACCGTTGCCCGGGAGACACCCAGGCTGATGGCAAGATCGGAAATGCTGCGCCGGGCGTCGTGCCGCAAAGAGGTGATGATCTGCTCGTCGAGCTGGTCCATGATTGCTCACAACGGAAGTAGATGATGCCACTATGGTAAGGCACTTCGACAAATTTGCCAATTTGACATGTTCATTCTGCCAGCGATGCCGGCTTCAATAAAGGCATCGTAATTGGTGGGGTATGAGCATGCATTGCACGATCGTTGGGGCGCCGATCCAGGCCGGCTCAGGCCGCATGGGCTGCGAGATGGGGCCGAGTGCGCTGCGCACGGCCGGCCTGGCCGGCGCATTGACCGAACTCGGCCATACGCTGACCGACCTCGGAACCATCGTCCCTGCCGACATGCGTCCTGTCGCACATGGCAACGCGGCGGTGAAGGCGCTGCCGGAAATTGCCGCCTGGACGGCGGCAATCAGCGAAACGGCCTATGCCGCGAGCGCCGACGCGATGCCGATCTTTCTCGGCGGCGACCACAGCATTTCGGCCGGCACGCTCGCCGGCATTGCCCGCCGGGCGGCGAATGCCGGCCGGCCGCTCTTCGTGCTGTGGCTCGACGCCCACCCCGATTTTCATACGCTCGACACGACCACCAGCGGCAATTTGCATGGTGTGCCGCTGGCCTACGCCAGCGGGCAGCCCGGCTTCGAGGGCTATTTCCCCCGCCTTGCAGCGCAGGTGGATCCGGCTCGCATATGCGCGCTGGGGATCCGCAGCGTGGACCTGGCGGAACGGGAAGCGTTGCGCAGAGCCGGCGTGACGGTCCATGACATGCGTTCGATCGACGAGCACGGCATTGCGCAACTGCTTCGCGCCTTTCTCGAACGGGTGAGCGCCGCCAACGGGATGCTGCACGTCAGCCTCGACGTCGATTTTCTCGACCCGTCGATCGCCCCGGCGGTCGGCACCACCGTTCCAGGCGGCGCCACCTTCCGCGAGGCACATCTGGCGATGGAAATGCTGCATGACAGCGGCCTCGTCACCAGTCTCGACCTGGTCGAGCTCAATCCTTTTCTCGACGAGCGCGGCCGCACCGCCACGCTTTTGGTCGACCTGACCGCAAGCCTGATGGGCCGGCGGATCATGGATCGCCCGACGAGGGGGTTCTGAGCCATGACCGTCAATTTGAACATCGTCCCGTTCGTCAGCGTCGACCGCATGATGAAGCTGGTGCTTGCCATCGGCATCGAGCGCTTCCTGCTCGAGCTTGCCGCCTATATCGAAGAGGATTTCAGGCGCTGGGAGCTGTTCAACAAGACGCCGCGGGTCGCCTCGCACAGCGTTGACGGCGTCATCGAGCTGATGCCGACCAGCGACGGGCAGCTTTACGGGTTCAAATACGTCAACGGGCATCCGAAGAACACGCGTGACGGCCGCCAGACCGTGACCGCTTTCGGCGTGCTTGCCGATGTCGGCAACGGCTATCCGATGCTGCTTTCGGAAATGACCATCCTGACCGCGCTCAGAACCGCCGCAAGCTCGGCCGTCGCGGCGAAATACCTCGCTCCCGAGGCCGCCAGGTGCATGGCGATCATCGGCAATGGCGCGCAATCGGAATTCCAGGCGATTGCCTTCAAGGCGCTGCTTGGCGTCGACAGGCTGCGGCTCTACGATATCGACCCGGCGGCCTCGGCGAAATGCATGAAGAACCTTGCCGGCATGGGTTTCGACATCAAGCTCTGCGCGTCGGCGCAGGAAGCCGTTGAAGGTGCAGAGATCATCACCACGGTCACCGCTGACAAGCGGTCGGCAACAATCCTAACCGACAACATGGTCGGATCCGGCGTGCACATCAACGCCGTGGGCGGCGACTGCCCGGGCAAGACCGAGCTGCATCGCGACATTCTGCTGCGCTCGGACATTTTCGTTGAATATCCGCCGCAGACGCGCATCGAAGGCGAGAGCCAGCAGCTCGATGCGGATCATCCGGTTACCGAATTGTGGCAGGTGATGACAGGAAAGGCAGCAGGCCGGACGGATGCAAGACAGATCACGCTGTTTGATTCCGTCGGCTTTGCGATCGAGGATTTTTCCGCGTTGCGCTACGTCCGCGATCAGCTTCAGCGGACCGGTCTTTACGAGGAACTAGACCTTCTGGCCGATCCCGATGAGCCGCGCGACCTGTTCGGCATGCTGCTGCGGGCCGAAAAAGCGACCGGGCTGGCGGTTGCCGGCAGCTGAGCTGCGATCCTGTCGGTCAGTCCTTCTTTTCCGATACAGGCGCTCGGTTGCGCGCTCGCTTTCCCTGCGCTCCGCCGGGCCGCGACGGCGCTGCGTGAGCAGGGCGTAGGCGATCAGAATTCCCAGCAGCAGTGGACCGCCTGCAACGACGAGCAACCACAAACTATTCCCAGACATCGACCGTCTCCTTTCCCTCACAACCGGGAAGGACCCGAACCGTTCCTCCGTCTTGTTGGGGGTCGTCAGCGGGGCGTGGTGCATTTCAGGATTTTATGCCTCGGTCAGGACGTTGCACGCCTTGTCTGCACTCAGGATGTCCTTATCTAGACTCTTATCCTTCGATCACATGCACTCTCTGCGAAGTGAAGGGAACCACAAGCGCTTTCTGACATTTGGTTGTTCAAGAGACAAACGTGCAGCCACACCGGCTCCGGGGCTAGGAATACCATGCGTGAGAATCAATCCGACGTCTTCGATCTGTTTTCCGAGGTTTACAAGAATGCGGCGCAGGAGGAGATAAGCCTCCAGCAATATCTGCTTGCCTGCCGCGAGGACAAGTCGATGTACGCCTCGGCACCCGAACGGATGGTCGAGGCGATCGGCGAGCCGACCTTTGTCGATACCAGCAAGGACGAGCGGCTCGGCCGTATTTTTTCGAACCGGACGATCAAGATCTATCCAACCTTCGCCGACTTTTACGGCATGGAGGATACGATCGAGCGTATCGCCGGTTATTTCCGCTATGCCTCGCAAGGGCTCGAGGAACGCAAGCAGATCCTCTATCTCCTCGGCCCGGTCGGCGGCGGCAAGTCCTCGCTTGCGGAGCAGCTGAAAAGGCTGATGGAGCAGCGTCCGATCTATACGCTGAAGGTCGGCGGCCAGGTCAGCCCAGTCTTCGAATCGCCGCTCGGGCTGTTCGATCCAGACCGCATGGGCGACCTTTTGGAGGACAAATACGGCATCGCCCGGCGGCGGCTGAACGGCCTGATCTCGCCCTGGGCGGCAAAGCGCCTCGACGAATTGTCCGGCGACATCTCCAAATTCAGTGTCGTCAAGCTGATGCCGTCCCGGCTGCGCCAGATCGGCATCGCCAAGACCGAGCCCGGCGACGAAAACAACCAGGACGTGTCGGCTCTGGTCGGCAAGGTCGACATCAGGCAGCTGGAAAACTTCAGCCAGTCCGATCCGGACGCCTACTCCTATAGCGGCGGGCTGAACCGGACGACGCAAGGGCTGCTCGAATTCGTCGAGATGTTCAAGGCGCCGATCAAGGTGCTGCATCCGCTGCTGACCGCGACCCAGGAAGGCAGCTACAACGGCACCGAGAATTTCGGCGCTTTCCCCTATCAGGGCATCATCGTTGCCCATTCCAACGAGTCGGAATGGCTGCAGTTCAAGAACAACAAGAACAACGAGGCGTTCCTCGACCGCATCCTGGTGGTCAAGGTGCCGTATTGCCTGCGCGTCACCGAAGAGCGGCAGATCTACGAGAAGCTATTGCGCGAAAGCGAATTGGCTAACAGCCCCTGCGCTCCGGAAGTGCTCGATATCCTCAGCCGGTTCACCGTCTCGACCCGCCTGGCCGAACACGACAATTCGCCTCTCTACACCAAGATGCGCGTCTATGACGGCGAGAACCTTAAGGAAACCGATCCCAAGGCGAAGTCGGTCCAGGAGTACCGAAACGCGGCCGGCGTCGACGAAGGCATGACCGGCGTCAGCACTCGCTTCGCCTTCAAGATCCTGTCGCAGACCTTCAATTACGACACCGAAGAGGTGGCCGCCGATCCGGTGCATCTGATGTACATCCTGGAAGAGGCGATCAAGCGCGAGCAGTTCCCGAAGGAGACCGAGGCGGACTATCTCGATTTCATCAAGTCGGAGCTGGCCACCCGTTATGCCGAGTTCATCGGCCACGAGATCCAGAAGGCCTATCTGGAATCCTACAGCGAATACGGCCAGAACCTGTTCGACCGCTATATCGCCTACGCCGATGCCTGGATCGAGGATCAGGACTACAAGGATACCGATACCGGCCAGATCCTCAATCGCGAGGTCTTGGACAACGAACTGTCGCAGGTCGAAAAGCCGGCCGGCATCGCCAATCCCAAGGACTTCCGCAACGAAGTGGTGAAGTTCACGCTGCGCGCGCGGGCCAGAAACCATGGCCGCAACCCGTCATGGACAAGCTACGAGAAGCTGCGCGAAGTCATCGAGAAGCGGATGTTCGGGCAGGTCGAGGACCTGCTGCCGGTGATCAGCTTCGGCTCCAAGCAGGACAGCGTGACGGAGAAGCGGCATACCGAATTCGTGCAGCGGATGATCCAGCGCGGCTACACCGAGCGCCAGGTCCGCCGGCTGGTGGACTGGTACATGCGGGTGAACAAGGCGGGTTGAAGCCAGCCCGGGGTAACATATGCCGATCTTCATCGATCGCCGACTGAACCCGAAGGACAAAAGCCTCGGCAATCGGCAGCGTTTCCTGCGGCGGGCGCGCGAAGAGTTGAAGCGCACCATCCGCGATCAGATCCGCGCCGGCAAGATCGCCGACGTGGACGCCGAGCATGCCGTTTCGATGCCGGCGCGGGGTACCGGCGAGCCGAGCTTCAACGATGCCAGGAACAGCGGCAGCCGCCAGCACGTCCTGCCCGGCAACAAGCATTTCACCCCAGGCGACCGGCTGCCCAAGCCCGGCCAGGGCGGCGGCATGGGGTCCGCCCCGGGGAGAACCGAATCGGAGGACGATTTCCGTTTCGTGCTGTCGCGCGAAGAGGTGCTCGATCTCTTTTTCGAAGACCTCGAACTGCCTGACATGGTCAAGCTCAACCTCAAGGAGATCCTCGCCTTCAAGCCGCGCCGGGCCGGCTTTGCTGCGACCGGCTCGCCGACCAACATCAATGTCGGGCGCACGATGCGCAACAGCCATGGCCGCCGCATAGCGCTCAGGCGCCCCAAGCAGGAGGAACTCGACGCAATCGAGCAGGAGGTCGCGTCGCTGGAGGCGAAGCCGCAAAACGCCGAGCTGCGCCAGCGCATCGTGGCGCTGCAGGAAGAGCTTGAGCGGCTGGAGCGCCGCCGCAAGCGGATCGCCTTTGTCGATCCGGTCGATATCCGCTTCAACCGCTTCGACGCCCAGCCGGTGCCGAACGCCAATGCGGTGATGTTCTGCCTGATGGACGTGTCCGGTTCGATGGGCGAACGCGAGAAGGATCTGGCCAAGCGCTTTTTCGTGCTGCTGCACCTGTTCCTGAAACGGCGCTATGACCGGACCGAGGTGGTCTTCATCCGCCACACGCACGAGGCGCAGGAGGTCGACGAGGAAACCTTCTTCTACAACACCCAGAGCGGCGGCACGGTGGTTTCCACGGCGCTTGAGGAGATGCACCGCATCGTCGAGCAACGCTATCCCAGCCGCGAATGGAACATCTATGTCGCCCAAGCTTCGGACGGCGACAATTTCGTCACCGATTCCGAGCGCTGCATCGCCCTGCTCGACGAACAGATCATGCGGCTCTGCCAGTATTTCGCCTATGTCGAGATCCTCGACGAGCGCGAGAGCCACATCTTCGGCGCTACCGACAACGGCACGTCGCTATGGCGTGCCTACAGTGCGGTCAAGCTGAGATGGTCAAATTTCCAGATGAGCCGCATCGCCACGGCGGCCGACATCTACCCGGTTTTCCGCCAGCTCTTCGCCAGACAGCCGGGTTATCAAAAGCGCGGCGAAAGAGGGGGCTGATGGCGAGCAGATCCGGGCTGCTATTTTCCGGTTCCGACTGGGATTTCAGGACGCTGTCGCGCGCCTACGAGACCATCGAGGCGATCGCCACCGAAGAGCTCCACCTCGACATCTATCCGGTGCAGATGGAGATCATCTCGTCCGAACAGATGCTCGACGCCTATTCCTCGGTCGGCATGCCGCTGATGTACCGGCACTGGTCCTTCGGCAAGCACTACCTCTACCAGGAACTGCTCTATCGCAAAGGCGGACGGGGGCTGGCCTATGAACTCGTCATCAATTCCAATCCCTGCATCGTCTATCTGATGGAAGAAAATACCATGGCCCTGCAGGCTCTGGTGACGGCGCACGCGGCACTTGGCCACAACCATTTCTTCAAGAACAATTATCTGTTCCGGCAGTGGACGGACGCCGGCGCCATCCTCAGCTATCTCGACTTCGCCAAGGGCTATATTGCCCGCTGCGAAGAGCGGCACGGCGTCGATGCGGTGGAAGAGATCCTCGATGCCGCACATGCGCTGATGGAACAGGGCGTGTTCAGATATCACCGACCGCCGAAGCTGTCGTCGGAAAAGCAGCGCGAGGGCCTTCGCGAGCGCCTGGAGTACGAGGAGCGTTCCTACAACGATCTGTGGCGCACGCTGCCGCCTTCCAAGGACGGCACCAAGGTCCGCGAGACGGATACCATGACAGAGCGCAAGAAATCGCTCAAGCTGCCCGAGGAGAACCTGCTCTATTTCCTGGAGAAGAACAGCCTGATCCTGGAACCATGGCAGCGTGAGGTCATCCGGATCGTCCGCGTCATCGCGCAGTATTTCTATCCCCAGCGGCAAACGCAGGTGATGAACGAGGGCTGCGCCACCTTCGTGCATTACACGCTGATGAACCTTTTGTTCGACCGCGGCCTGATCGGCGAAGGTGCCATGCTGGAGATCCTGCGCAACCATTCAAATGTGATCTTCCAGCCGGGGTTCGACGATCCGCGCTTTTCCGGTATCAACCCTTACGCGCTGGGCCTCGACATGATGCAGGACATCCAGCGCATCTCGACCGCGCCGACGGCCGAGGACCGCGACTGGTTCCCCGACATCGCCGGCAACGGCGACTGGCGCCAGACCTTGCTGGACGCCTGGGCCAACCATCGCGACGAGTCCTTCATCCGCCAATATCTGAGCCCTACCCTGATACGGAAATGGCGATTCTTTGTGCTTGCCGATGCTGCCAACGACCCCCATTACGAAGTCGCCTCGATACACAATGAGCGCGGCTACGAGAGCATCCGCGGCGCACTCGCCCACAGCTACGACATCGGCGCCAGCCGGCCCGACATCCAGGTGGTGGATGTGGACCTGCTCGGCGACCGGCATCTGCGCCTGCAGCACAAGGTCAAGGACGGCATCGTGCTGGAAGGCGGCAGCCGCGACGCCACGCTGCGCCACATCCGCAAGCTCTGGGGTTACGAGGTCAGCATGGTCGCGGTCGACGCGCAGACCGGCGCCACGCTCCACGAACGGTCTACCAGCCAGATCGGGGAATGACCCTACCGGCTTGCCGCCGACGTCGGGTGTCATCGCCTTTGCCGGATCACCAACGACCCTATCTACGGGCGCACCTTGGCATGGTCGGAGCAGGAACATGCGCGCATTGATGATCGCCGCCCTTCTTCTGGTCGCCGTCTCGATGGCGCTCTCGCTCGCGCACGCTTTGGAATTGCCCGGCAAGTTGCGCCTCAACGCGGCCGCCTACAGATCAGTGCAGGCGATCTACTATCCCGGCTTCACGATCGGCGGGTTCGCCGAGATCGGCGGCATCATTGCACTCGCCGTCCTGCTTTACCTGACGCCCTATCCAAGCGCCCGATTCTGGTGGACCTTGGCGGCGCTTGTCTTCTTGCTCGCGGAGCATGCGACCTATTGGTTGGTCACGCATCCCGTCAATAATTTCTGGGTGCAAGACGTTGCCATGCCGAAATCAGCCGGGACGTTTTTTTCAATGTTCTCTCGAAAGCAGGCCGGCGACTGGAGAGATTTGCGCAACGTCTGGGAGGCTTCGCATGTCGCCAGGGCAGGCCTGGCGATGCTGAGCCTCGTCTCAATTGCTGTCGCCGCGACATTTTTTGCCGAATAGCCCCGGGATCAAGACGGCGCCCTCGTCCGCCAATTTGCGGCCGCGGACGCTGCATCCGTCAGATCAGAGAACGAACCCGGCGCCGTATTGTCTTAACGTCAAGCGATCCGGCCGCTCAGCGGTCGGCGCGATGCTTGTTGTGAGCGCTTTCCTGGTGCTCGCCGCGGATGATGTTGCGATCGTCGGGATCGGCAATATCCTTCGGGTCCGATCTGAGCTCGGCACCGCGCCGGAACGCCTCGCGCTCTTGCCTGGTCTTTTTCAAATCCGCTTCGGCGTCGAAATCCTTGCCGGCGTTTTTCGTGTTCTCGCGCTCTTCGATGATGCGCAATTGCTGCTCATGGGTCTTTTTTTCCGGCCATCGGTGACCTCCTTCTTTCTATTTTCCGCTTTCCCAGGGTCCAATTCGCTACAGCCCGAAAGGATAGGTCTCGGGAAGGCCTGTCCCCACATGTTCCGGCCCAAGCGGCGTCACGGCACTGGTTTCATCGAACCAGACGAAAGCATCGAACTGGCGGGCGAGCGAGGCGTCCGCATAATGGCTGTGGAGCTCGGTTTCGGGCCGGTAGATGACGCCGATAAAGCGTTCCAGCCGGCGCTCCAGAAGCCGTTCGCGCAGCGTGTCGTCGCGCTCGAAATCGAGCAGGAAAGGCGAGACGCCGCTGTCGTGGCAAAGCCGCTCATAGCTGTCGTTGTGGGAAGGCCGCACCGGTTTCACTTCCATGTCGCCGTCCCAGTCGGTGGCGGCTGCCACCGTCCCGGAATGAGTACTGAGCCCAATCAAGGCAACCTCGTCGCCAAAACGCTGGCGACAGAGCTGGCCGATGTTCAATTCGTCCCTGACGATCCCCATCTCGGTATAGCGGGCATCGCCGATATGGGAATTATGAGCCCAGACCACCGCCTTGGCGTCCGGGCCGCGGGCCTGAAGCAGGTGCTCCAGCGTTTCGAACATGTGGGTGTCGCGCAAGTTCCAGGACTGCGCGCCGCCGTAATACATGGTGCGGTAGTAGCGCTCGGCGGAGGCGACCAGGCGGGCGTTCTGGGTGGCGTCGAGGAAATCGATGCCGTCCTGCTGGGCATAGTCGAGCTCTCTGGAAAGCAGTTCCCGGCATTGCTCGAGCACGGCCTTCTCGCATTGCCGGTAGCCGGAGGTGAGTGCGACACGGCCATAGGTGGCCGGGTCGTTCTGCCACGGGGTCAGGCAGCCGTAGCGTTCGCGTGCGATCCTTGCCGCCCGCGGATCGACGCGGTCGAGATATTGCAGGACAGCCGCGATCGATCCGCCCATATTGTAGATGTCGAGGCCATAGAACCCGACCCGCCGGGAGGATATGCTGATCCGCCCATTATGCTGTCGCATCCAGTCGACGAACGCCGCGACGTCGGTGTTGCGCCACATCCAGGTGGGAAAGCGCTGGAACGGCGGCGCGGCGCCCGGCCGCGGCGACCGATGGCGGACGTAGCGGTCGATCGTCGCGGCATCGGGCCAGTCGGCCTCGACCGCGACGATGGTGAAGCCATGCTTCTCGATCAGCCTGCGAGTGATCGCGACGCGCGCACGATAGAACTCCGACGTGCCGTGGCTGGCTTCGCCGAGCAAAACGACGCGGCGGTCGGCAAACCGGTCGAACAGCGCACCGAAGGCCGGATCGTCGAAATCCGGAAGCGGTTCGGCGGCGGCCGCGATCATCTGCGGCAGGCTGCTCCTGCGCTGATGCCGGTGCGGAAGCTCGGCCGCTATCTGGCTGTCGCTGCCTGGCTCGCCCCAGCCTTGCTCGCCGATCAGCGGAACAAACCGCACGCCGCCGAAATCCTCCTCGGTGTAAGTTGCTGCGCCGGTCCGTGTGACCTTGAGCAGGCGCTGCGAGTCGAATTCGTCGCCGACCGGGATGACAAGCCGGCCGGCGACGTCGAGCTGTTCCTGCAGAGCGAGCGGTGCGCCGGGTCCGGCGGCCGCAACCAGGATCGCATCGAAGGGTGCCGCCTCTGGCCAGCCCTTGGTGCCGTCGCCGATGCGGACTTCGATATTGTCATAGCCGAGCTTTTTGAACCGCTGCCTCGCCGTTTCAGCCAACGCGGCGTGGCGCTCGATTGTGTAGACGCGTTCGACGATACGGCTCATTACGGCAGCCGCATAGCCTGATCCGGTGCCGACCTCGAGGACGTGGTCACCGGCTCCGACCTCCGCCATTTCGATCATGAACGCAACGATATAGGGCTGGGATATCGTCTGACCTTCGGCGATCGGCAGCGGCCCGTCCTCATAGGCGAATTCTTCGAAACCAGGCTCGACGAAAGCCTCGCGCGGGACCTCGCGCATCGCCTGAAGGACATTGCGGTCGCGAATGCCACGGCGGCTCAGGTGGATATCGACCATTTGGTTGCGGGCATGGGAGAGATCGAGCATCTTTCTGCTCCTCCTAGGGCTTCCGCCACCCAAGCTGCTCAGCGGCACTTTGGCCGGTCGTTATGCCGGGCCTCGGCAGTCCACTTGGATTTCATGCATACGGTGCATCTTCCTAACCGTTGGCGAGCCCTGAGGTTCCCCAAAAGAGAGACCCGCTTTCTGTCCGGCGAGGCGGGTTGCAGGATCGGCAAGCGGGCGCTGGCTGCACCGCCCAAACTTATTTCGAGGCAAATCCTTTCTCCGGCGCGACGCCACTCCAGATAACGACGGACGAGGGTATTCCGGAGGCATGTCCATGAACGACGAGGCTCGCACCGCTGCGCAAACAACCGGCCTTGACCAGGTCGATCTGTTGGACCGCTACTGGCGCGCCGCGAACTACATTTCGGTTGGCCAAATCTATCTGCTCGACAATCCGCTCTTGCGCGAGCCCTTACGGCCCGAGCACATCAAGCCGCGGCTGCTCGGCCATTGGGGCACAACGCCCGGCCTCAATTTCATCTATGTGCATCTGAACCGGATCATCCGTGAACGTGGTCTCGATGTTCTGTTCATCTGCGGGCCGGGTCATGGCGGCCCGGCAATGGTCGCGAACACCTGGCTCGAGGGCACCTACAGCGAGATCTATCCCGAGGTCGGCAGGGGCGAAGACGGCCTGCGAAAGCTGTTCCGGCAGTTCTCGTTTCCCGGCGGAGTGCCGAGCCACGCGGCTCCGGAGACGCCCGGCTCGATCCACGAAGGCGGAGAACTCGGCTATGCTCTGGTCCATGCGTTCGGCGCCGCCTTCGACAATCCGAACCTTGTCGTTGCCTGCGTCGTCGGCGATGGCGAAGCTGAGACAGGCCCGCTCGCCGCGGCCTGGCATTCCAACAAGTTCCTGAACCCGGCATCCGACGGTGCCGTCCTGCCGATCCTGCATCTCAACGGCTACAAGATCGCCGGCCCGACGATCCTCGGCCGCATGGAAGACGAGGCATTGCGCAGCCTGTTCCTCGGCTATGGCTACGAAACCTTCTTCGTGGAAGGTCATGATCCTGCCGCGATGCATCGCGAGATGGCGCGCACGCTCGATACCGTGCTCGACCGGATCCACTCCATCCAGGAGCCTGCACGAGCCGCGGGCTGGAAGGGAGAGCGGCCGCTGTGGCCGATGATCGTGCTGCGCAGCCCCAAGGGCTGGACCGGGCCGAAAGAGGTCGACGGCAAGAAGGTCGAGGATTTCTGGCGCTCGCACCAGGTACCGGTGTCGAACGCGCGTGGCGACGCGGCGCACCGCCAGATCCTCGAAGACTGGATGCGCAGCTACGAGCCGGAAAAACTGTTCGACAAAGGCGGGCATCTCCTGCCGGAGCTCGCAGCACTTGCGCCGACAGGGCCAAGACGCATGGGCGCAATCCCCTTCGCCAATGGCGGGTTGCTGAAACAAGACCTCGTGCTTCCCGATTGGAAAGGCCTGGCGCTCGACGTACCGCGTCCGGGCGGTACCGTCGGAGAGGCGACGCGGACCGTCGGAAGCTACCTTCGCGACGTGATACGCTTGAACGCCAAGGCCAGGAATTTCCGGCTGATGGGGCCGGACGAGACATCCTCCAACCGCCTCGACGACGTGTTCGAGGTTACGGACCGCGTCTGGATGGAGCGGATCGAGCCTTACGACGTCCATCTTTCCCGCGACGGCCGCGTCATGGAAGTGCTCAGCGAGCACCTTTGCCAAGGCTGGCTGGAGGGCTATCTGCTTACCGGCCGCCACGGCCTGTTCTCGTGCTACGAGGCGTTCGTCCACATCGTGGATTCCATGGTCAACCAGCACGCCAAATGGCTGAAGACCTCCGGCGAACTTGCCTGGCGCAAGCCGATCGCCTCGCTGAACTACCTGCTGACCTCGCATGTCTGGCGGCAGGATCACAACGGCTTCAGTCATCAGGACCCGGGCTTTGCCGATTTCGTCGCCAACAAGAAGGCCGACACGGTAAGGCTCTACTTCCCGCCGGATGCCAACACGCTGCTGTGGATCACCGACCATTGCCTGAAAACCTACAACCGCATCAACGTCATCGTCGCCGGCAAGCAGCCGGCGCCGCAATGGCTGTCCGTCGAAGACGCGGAAGCGCACTGCAAGGCCGGCGCCGGCATCTGGGAATGGGCCGGGACGGTGGCCAAGGGCGAAGACCCGGATGTGGTCCTGGCCTGCGCCGGCGACGTGCCGACACTGGAGACCCTTGCCGCAGCCGACCTCCTGCGCTCGGGCGTTCCGGACCTGAAGATCCGCGTCGTCAATGTCGTCGACCTGATGATTTTGCAGTCGAATTCCGAGCATCCGCATGGCTTTGCCGACGACAGATTCGACGCACTGTTCACCAGGGCCAAGCCGGTCATCTTCGCCTATCACGGCTACCCCTATCTCATTCACCGTCTGACCTACCGGCGCGCCAATCACGACAACATGCATGTGCATGGCTTTCGCGAGGAAGGCACGACGACGACGCCGTTCGACATGGTGGTGCTCAACCAGCTCGACCGCTATCATCTGGCGCTCGCCGCGATCGCGCGCGTGCCGGGGCTGGCCGAGCGGGCGAAGGAGCTTGCCGCGGCGCTGCATGCGAAATTGGCTGAGCACAAGGCCTATGTCCGCGAACAAGGCGAGGACATGCCCGAGATCCAGAAATGGTCCTGGCCACAGGACAGCGCGACGAGGGCCGACGATTGATGCGACGATCGATCCTTGCGTTGAATGCCGGCTCGTCGAGCATCAAGTTCAGACTTTACGACCTTGCGGCATCCGCCGAGCTGGATCTTGCCTCGCGCGGTTCGCTGGATCTGGGCGACGCGCCAAGGCTGACCGCAAAAGCTGCCGATGGGGAGCTGCAGTGCGATCGGCCGCTTGCCGCAGCCGCATCACGCGACATGGGCATCGGCCAGATGCTGCAATGGATCGAGAACGAACTTGGCGGACGGAAATTGATTGCCGCTGGCCATCGCATCGTCCATGGCGGACGCGAGTTCGTCGAACCTGTCCGCCTGACGCCGACAGTTATCGAGGCTCTCGACGGGCTGACCCCGCTTGCGCCACTGCACCAGCCACGCAGCCTCGCACCAATCCGGGCGCTTGCCGCGTTGCGGCCCGACCTGCCGCAGGTCGGATGTTTCGACACGGCCTTCCATCGGGCCATCGAGCCTCTGGTCAGCCGTTTCGCGCTGCCGCGCCGCTACGAGGCGGACGGCATCCACCGCTACGGCTTTCACGGGCTTTCCTACGAATATGTCGCCGGCTGGCTCAAGCAGATATCGCCCGAACTGGCGGCGAAAAGAACCATCGTCGCCCATCTCGGCAACGGGGCGAGCCTGTGCGCCATGCGCGACGGGCGAAGCGTCGATACGACGATGGGCTTTTCGGCGCTTGACGGCCTGGTCATGGGCACACGCTGCGGCGCCATCGATCCGGGCGTGCTTTTATACCTGCTGCTGGAAAGAGGCGTTTCGGGAGAAGCGCTGCAAGACATGCTGTACGAGGAATCCGGCTTGCTCGGCGTGTCCGGCATTTCCGGCGACATGCGCACGCTGGAAGCCAGCAACGACCGCCGGGCTCGCGAAGCGGTGGAGCTTTTCGCCTTCCGCGCCGCCAGGGAAGTTGCCGCCCTCGCCAACACGCTGGGCGGGCTGGAATGCCTAGTGTTCAGTGGGGGCATCGGCGAGCACTCTGCCCCGGCCCGCAAAGCGATTTGCGACAGACTTGGCTGGCTCGGCGTGGCGATAGACGAGGCCGCCAACAAATCCCATGAAGCGCTCATAAGCCAAGCGGACAGCAAGGTCGAAGCCCGCGTCATCGCAACCGACGAAGAAGGTGTCATCGCCCGCCACACCCGCAAGGTGATGGAGGGGCTCGGCTGATGCGGACGGCCTTGCTCGACCGGCTACGTCGCGAGCGCGGCCGATCTGTTGAAGACGATGGTCACCCGCGTTCCTTTGCCGGGGGCAGAATCCACCTCGAACCGGGCTTTGGCATTTTCGATCAGTGATTGAGCGATCAATGCTCCGAGCTTGCCGGGTTTCGGCCAGGTCTCGCCTTCGGGCAGGCCGATGCCGTCATCGGCGACCACGACGCGAAAACCATCGTCGTCGACAACACTCCGCAGCGTGATCGTCCCGCCTTCGCGATCCAGAAAGGCGTGTTTTAGCGCGTTCGTCAAAAGCTCATTGGCCACCAGACCCGTTGGCATCGCCACATTGATGGACACCGGATAGGTGTCGACCTTCATGTCCAGCCGGATGCCTTGCACGGCGTGCGAGGTCATCACGGCGGAAGCGATCTGGCTGAGATAGACGCCAAGGTCCACTTCGGCTTTCTGTTCGTCGACCGACAGCGTCTGGTAGAGAATTGCGAGCGCATCGACGCGGCCGGCGAGGCGCTCGAAACGTTTCTGATCGGGCGACGCCGCGCTGCGAGCCTCCAATCTGATGAGAGCTGTGATCATCTGGAGATTGTTCTTCATCCGATGCTGCAACTCGCGCAGCAGCATGTCCTTTTCCCGGATGCGTTGTTCGAAGGCTTCGCTGTCACTTGCCTTGTGCGCGGTAACATCGACAAGGGCGACCAGTCGAAAGGACGGTCGCCCGCGCTCGTCCTCGATCAGGTTCGAATACACATCGATGATGACCGGCGCTGTGTCGGCACGTTGCAGGCTAAAGGTTCCCGCCCGGTCGATGTCCTCGACGATGGCGCGGGCCAGCGACCGGTCCTTGTTCTCGCCCAAGCCTTCTCCGCTCAGTGCAGCCCAGTTGCGGCGCTCCAGTTCTGCGACGGAAACGCCCGACAATTTCTGGAACTCGGAATTGACATAGACAACACGTTCATCGCCGCTCAAATCGGAAATTGCGATCGCAATCGGCAGCTGGTCGAGGAACCGCTTGTAACCGTCACTGTCCAGGGCGCCCGCCAGATCGAGGTTGTCGAGCAATTGCTGGAGCTGCTCGGTTTTTTCAGCTTCGGCGGACATTCCAGGCTTTCGGTCTTCGGGTGGGACCATGATTAATATCAGGTCACTCGCCAACTGCGAAGTCCGCTCATTGTCGCGCGGAGCCGAGATCGTGGTTGAGAAGCGTCTGAAGGCTCAGCTCGAATGGCTCTGCTCGACCAGATGGTATTTGTACCGGTCGCGAATATGTTCGTTGAAGAACCGGCCCTTTGACAAGGCTTTGCGGAATGCCGCGTGGACCTGCGGCGGCACGTCCTCGTAGTCATAGCGGTTTCCGCTGGGGACGAACCATACCGAGAGTACCCTCGTCGCCGGCTGGTAATCGATGTTTCTGATCGCAGTTGAAGGCATCCTCGACAGGTCCAATGCTCGGCAGTGCTCCGTTCCATGCCGCCGTGTGAATAACCCTGCACGGAGGGCGAGGTTCCTTGCTGCCGAAGCAGCCTTGCCGCTACGGGCCGGCTTCACCAAATACGGTTGATGCCATCGCCCAAGACATCGGCTGCCCGCCAGGGCGATCTCTTTGCCGCCACCGACGACCTGCCGGAAGGATTTCACTACCAGCCTGAAATGATCACGCCGGAGGAAGAAGCAGCGTTGGCGAGCCAGCTGGCAAGCCTGCCTTTTCAGGCCTTCGACTTTCACGGCCATCTGGCAAACCGGCGGGTGGTCGGCTTCGGGCTGCGTTACGACTACGACCGGCGCGAAGTCGTCGAGGCACCGCCGATACCCGGCTTTCTGCTGCCGCTCAGGGAAAAGGTTGCAGCCTTTGCCCGCCTGCCGGCCGAGACCTTCGTGCAGGTGCTGATCAACGAATACCGGCCGGGCGCCGGTATCGGCTGGCACCGCGATAAGCCTCATTTCGAGGCGGTCGCCGGCGTTTCCCTGCTGGCCGCCTGCAGCTTCCGCCTGCGCCGGAAAAACGGCACGCGATGGGATCGCAAGACGGTCACCGTCGAGCCAAGGTCGGCCTATCTGATGACGGGCGCTGCGCGCAGCGAATGGGAGCACAGCATTCCGCCGGTTGCCGAGCATCGCTATTCGATCACGTTGCGCACACTGCGCGCTCAAATTCGCTTGGGATAGCACGGTGAGGCAAGCCGGCGCAGCCCTGAACTACCAAGCCGATACGGTTCATCGGTCGCCATGCCGACCGGCAAAATCCGCCAGCATGGCGCGCTGGCCTTTCAGAATCTTGAGGTTGGCTTCCGGCAGGGAGAACCAGCCCGCTCTGTCGACTTCGGCAAATTCCTTCATCGAGCCGGACCGTGGTGGCCATTCCATGACGAAGGTGTTGCTGCTTATGGCGTCGCTGTCGAAGTCTGCTTCGACGCACCATGCGACGACGAGCTTGCCGCCCGGCTGCCGATAGCTGCCAAGGTGTTCGAAAACTCCATCGATGGCGATGCCGAGCTCCTCTTCGGCTTCGCGTTTGGCCGCCGTCAGCTCGTCCTCGTTCTCGTCGACCAAGCCCTTCGGGATCGACCATGCGCCGTCGTCTTTCTTCGCCCAGAATGGGCCGCCCGGATGCACCAGCAACACCTGAAGTGAACCTCGGCTTTGGCGATAAATGAGCAACCCTGCGCTGCGTTTGGCCATTCCGCTATTCCCCTGACGAAAATCAAACGAACGTTCTCGTCCTGGCCGGCATGTGGAGCAGCCTCCCACGGCGGAACGATTTCTGCTCGCAGCCGTTCCGTCCGTTCGGCAAATGAGTGTGATTGACATGGCGACGCCGCGAGCTGCCTGGAAGGGCTTTATGAAAGTCGGATCGGTTTCCTGTGGCGTCAAGATTATCGGCGCCGTCAGCGAGTCCGAGAAAGTGCATTTCAGGATCCTGAACCGCAAGGACGGTCTCCCCGTCAAGAGCGCTTATATCGACGAGGAGACCGGCGACACGGTGGAGGCTGCCGACCAGGTAAAGGGCTATGAGGTCGAGAAGGGCGAATTCATCCGCATAGAGCCGGACGAAATCAAGAAACTAAAGATGGTGTCGCAGCACACGCTCGAGATCGGGGAGTTTGTGCCTACCGCCGAAATCGACGCACGCTACCTCGAAAAGCCCTATTATCTGGTCCCGGCCGATGTGCCCTCCACGGAGGCATTCGCGGTGATCCGGGACGCCATGGCCAGGAAGAAAGTGGCAGCCCGGTCCTGCGTCGTGCTGTACCAGCGTGGCCGAGAGGTGCTGATCCAGCCGCTGGGCAAGGGCATGGTGATGACGGAATTACGCAACCACAATGAAGTGGTCGCGGCGGACACGGTGTTCGAAGGGCTGAAGGCTCGCAAGGTCGATCCCGAGATGCTGGAAATCGCGCAATTGCTGATCGACAAGAAGCCGGCCAAATTCGACCCGTCGAAGTTCGAAGACACTTATGAACAGGCGCTGGTTGCGATGATCGAAGCCAAGCGCAAGGGCAAGAAACCGCCCAAGCCGGCACCCGAGCCGAGGACGAACGTCGTCAATCTCGCCGATGTTCTGCGCAAGAGCCTGGCGCAGGAGGGCGGCAAGGCTCCGAACAAAAGTCCGAGGGCGGCGGCGAAACGCAAATCGGCCTGAATGTCCGAAAGCAGATCGAACGGAACCGAAAACACTCGCACGCATTTAGATGACGTAGCAATCCGTCGGCAAGCTAAGCGGAGCGGGGGACTGGTGGACGTCGTTGAACTAAGGACTGGCGGAATCCCGCAAGTTTCTTCCGCCGACCTGATGCAGGCGTTGCCTGTGGCCGTCTACACCACCGACAGACAAGGCTACATCACCTTCTTCAACGAAGCCGCTGCCGATCTCTGGGGACATCGTCCGATGCTTGGCCAGGACCGCTGGTGCGGTTCATGGAAGCTTCGCCACCTTGACGGGCGACCGATGGCGCACGACGAATGTCCGATGGCCGTTGCCTTGCTGGAGGAGCGGGACGTTCGTGGGGGCCGGGCGATCGCCGAGCGGCCGGACGGCCAGTTCATCCCGTTCAGCGCGCACCCGGTCCTGCTTCGCAATGTACGCGGCGAGGTCGTCGGCGCCATCAACACCTTGCTCGACCTGCGCACCCAGGCGCTGGCTGACGACGCCGGCATAAGGCTCGCTGCCATCGTCGAATCCTCGATGGACGCGATCGTGTCGAAAGACCTGAACGGCATTATCACCAGTTGGAACGACGCGGCACAGCGCCTGTTCGGCTACACGCCCGCCGAGGCGATCGGGCGCCCGGTGACGATCCTCATCCCGCCCGACCACCTGGATGAGGAAGCCATGATCATCAGCCGCATTCGCGCCGGCGAACGGATTCCCTCATACGAGACGATCCGGCAGCGCAAGGACGGCACCCTGGTACCGGTTTCGCTCACCATCTCGCCGATACGCGACGGCATCGGTCGTATCATCGGCGCCTCCAAGATCGCGCGCGACATCAGCCCGCACAAGGAGAGCGAACGGCGCATCCGCACCCTCATGCGCGAAGTCAACCACCGCGTCAAAAACCAGTATTCGGTGATCGTCTCGATGATCCGCGAGACCAGCAAGCTGGCGGGGACGCCCGAGGCTTTCCTTTCACAGGTCCGGGAACGCATCATGGCGCTGTCGGAGTCGCACGATCTGCTGGTCGATGCCGAATGGCGTGGCGCGACTATCGGCGAATTGATCCATGCCCAGACCAAGGCCTTCGCGACACAGGCCCGTCTGACGATGAGCGGGCCGATGATCATGCTGCAGCCGAACGCGGTGCAATATCTCGGCATTGCCTTTCACGAGCTGGCCACCAATTCGGTAAAGCACGGAGCACTGTCGTACTATGACGGACGGGTCGAGGTCGAATGGACCGTGACGTCAGCCGCCGACGGCAGCGATGGCTTCCGCCTTGTCTGGCGGGAACTGGACGGACCATTGGTCGATGAAAACGCGCGACGCGGTTTCGGAACGGTTGTGCTCAAACGCGTCACGCCGCAGGCGCTCAGCGGCACGGGCCGCCTGGAATTCGCCAGGCACGGCATCACCTGGACGCTGGAAGCGCCGCTGCGCTTCGTTCAGATGTCGACGGCCGGCATCGCGGCTGATTAAAGGCCGCTACCTCGGCCGCGGCTTGGCGGCCGTCTGGCAGCGCAATCCCTATGGTAGCAATCAGGAGGAGCAGCGATGAGTTGGCTGGGCACCTGGCGGAACCAGTACGGGTCGGTCGTCGAACTGACCAGCGAAGAGGGCGGACGGATCAGCGGAACCTTCAGGACGGCGCTGGAGGACAGCGCCTTCTTCGGCATGACCGTGCCGCTGTTCGGAGCCTGCCATGGAGACGTCATCGGATTCACCTGCGCGGCCGAAGGGCGGGTCGGAGCCGCGGCGGTGAGCTATACCGGGATACTCAGGAACGGGAAGCTGGAGATGCTGTGGCACACCGTTGCAGATGCCGCTTTGTCGGCGGAAAAGGAAGGTGCCCCGGCCCGTGCCAGGAAACTCCCCGCCTGGCGCGCGTTTGGAACCAGCCTCGACAGTTTTGAACGCGTCGCCTGACTATCGCGCCCGCCACCGCGGCACTCAGCGCGCAGGCGAGGCAGTAGGGTCCCGCGGCGCGTAGGAACTCGCACTGACGATGGCGCGTTGGTGCGCCAGGACATGCGCTGTTCGTTACGGGGATCGACCCAATGAGCGTGCTTTATCGCGCAGCAAAAATCGCCGAACAGGCTCATGCCGGGCAGACGGACAAGACAGGGCGGCCTTATATCGAACATTGCCGCCGGGTCGTCGATGCCGTCGAAACGCTCGACCAGAAAGCCATTGCCTATCTTCACGATGTCATCGAAAAAGGCGACGGCTGGAACCGCGACCGGCTTGAGGCGGCCGGGTTCGGGCCGTCCATCGTGTCTGCCATCGACGCCATGACGCGGCTGCCGAACGAGGACGATGCCGCTTTCGTTCGCAGGGCCGCGGTCAATCCGTTGGCATTGCCGGTCAAGCGCGCCGATCTTGTCGACAATCTATGGCAGGCACGGCAGATCGGGGCGTCGACAGCGAAATACGAAGACGGCTTGCGTATTCTCAGAGAAGAGTTCTCGAGCTGACGGAAGGCTGGCGCCTGTCGCTGATTTGGATCTATTCGGTGACGTGCGGCGTATGCCGCTTGTCCTCCGCGGGATCGGCCTCGATCCGCGCCCTGCCGGGATCGAACGCGCCGTGGCGGGCGATCGCCAATGCCGGGGTGTCGGGCGTCTCGTAGGCCCACATGAAGTCTTCTGCCGACGAACCGACCGCATGAACACGCCAATAGCTTGCCGTGCCCTTCAGCGGGCTGTGGCTCGTTGTGTTCGCCTTCTCCAGAAGGTCGAAATAGATGTCCTCGAAGGGTATGTAGAAGACAGGATCATGGCCGTCTTCGTAGAGCAGCTTTGCCCGGTCGCTCGACGCAATAATCGCGTCGGAGAACCGAACGGTTACGGTTCCGTCGAACGGGACAATGCTGAGCGGGCCTGGCCGGGGGGCGGAATTTGCGGCTAAGGGCTGCATTCGACTTCTCCGTTGACTGCGCTGCCCTCCCGAAACGTGTTGTTGCCCGTCAGGGTTCCAGACGGCGGGCGCGCCGAGGCCGGTGGTGGAACGGTTTTGCAAGGTCGCCGTTGTTTCAGACCTCCGCACGCGCCATAATCGCAATGGCCGCCACTCACCGACTCAACAGCAAATGGATCACATGCTGGATCGATCGCCTACCCTTCCAAGGTCGCTTGGCGCTGCGCTGCGAAGGGAAGTGCCGCGGTTTGCCGCGCCCGGCAATGAAATTTCGTGCACCACGGTCGCATCCTACAATGTGCATAAATGCGTCGGCACCGACGGCAGGTTCGATCCGGAGCGGGTCGCAGCCGTGGTTAGGGAACTCGATGCCGATATCATTGCCTTGCAGGAGGCCGACGAAAGAACCGGAAGCAGGCAGGGATTGCTGGATCTCGCAGCGCTCGAGCGGGACAGCGATCTCGTCCCCACCCATGTCCCGGAAAACCGCCGCAGCCATGGCTGGCACGGAAATCTGATCCTGGCACGCCGTGGCGTGGTCGAAAGCGTGAACCAGCTCCGGCTGCCCGGCCTCGAGCCGCGCGGTGCGGTCATCGTGGACCTGGAACTGAAGGGCGTTTCGCTCAGGATCATAGCCGCACATTTTGGCTTGCTGCGGCGGTCGCGCTCGCAGCAGGCCAACGCGCTGGTCGAAGCCACGCACCCGGTTCTGCGGCCAACAATCCTGCTTGGCGACCTCAACGAATGGCGCGTCCGCAACAGGTCTTCGCTGCTGGCCCTGCTTCCGCATTTCGGTCCGATCGATGCGGTTCTGCCGAGCTTTCCGTCGCGCTTTCCGCTGTTTGCGCTCGACCGCATCCTGGCCAGGCCGCCGCACCTGATTTCCAGCATCGAGGTGCACAAGACGCCGCTGGCGCAACGGGCTTCCGATCATCTGCCGATCAAGGCCCGGCTGAACCTGGACGCGATACGTCAGCCGCGACTGCAACCAGAATGACCCTGAAGGGTTGTTAGTCAGATTTCAGACGGTTTGCTTCGCTGATGTTTGCCGGTGCACTTCATGGATACAGCCATTTCGCGGTTTGCCCGGGACAAGATCGCTGCCGGCAATAGCGGGCTGCTGCTGATCGCCGACAATTATGACGCGTTTGCCGCGCGAATCCTTGCTGCGCGCAGTGCCACAAGCAGCCTCGACCTGATGTACTATCTCTGGCACGACGACCATAGCGGCCGGCTGCTGATGCAGGAGGTCGTCAAGGCGGCGGAGCGCGGTGTCCGCGTCCGCATGCTGCTGGACGATATAAATCCGCGCAACAGCGACGCCGCTTACCTGGCGCTCAACAGCTACAAGAACATCGAGCTGAGGCTGTTCAACCCGAGCGGCATGAGGAACGGCAGCATCTTTCGCTCGCTGGAGATGGTCGCCCGGCTGTTTGCGATGACCCGCCGCATGCACAACAAGGCCTGGATCGCCGATGAGGGCTTGGCCATCGTCGGCGGAAGAAATATCGGCGATGCCTATTTCGACGCTGCGGAGACGAATTTTCGCGATCTCGACCTGTTGCTTCTCGGTCCTGCCGTAGGGCAGACGATGCAGATCTTCGAGGCGTTCTGGAATTGCGAGGCAGCAACGCCGATCCAGCTGCTCAGTCCAGCTGCGGCGGGCTCGCGCGCCGATTTCCTCGACAATCCCGACGCGACCGCGGACGGCCGGCTGTTGAACAGCCTCAGTGCCTGGCGCACGATCACGGAGTTCATTGCAGCACACAGCGACGTCTGCTGGACGAAAGGCGTTCGCGTCATTTCCGATCCGCCGGAAAAGGTGCGCGGCAAAAGGCGCAGGAACTGGCTGACCAAGGAGCTGCTTCCCGCTATCGCGGCCACCAGGCAGCGCCTCGAAATTGTCTCGCCCTATTTCATCCCCAGCCGCACCGGGTTGGCCATCCTGTCGAAGCTGGTGGGCCGTGGCGCCGAGGTTGCAGTACTGACCAACTCGCTCGCCGCGACGGACGTCGCCGCCGTGCACGGCGCCTATGCCAAATACCGCCGCAAGCTGCTTAAAAAGGGTATCCAGCTTTTCGAATTGCAGCCCTTCGACCGTCAGGCCAACATCTCCGTTTTCGGTTCAAAGGGAGCCAGCCTCCACACCAAGGCCTTCACGGTCGACGATACGCTGGGGTTTGTCGGTTCCTTCAATTTCGACCCACGTTCGGTGTCGTTGAATGCGGAAATGGGCGTGCTTTTCCACGATACCAATCTGGTGATGGAGTTGCGCCGGCTGTTCGAGCACGAAAAATCACCGCAGACGAGCTATCAGCTGGTCCTGGACAAAGGCGCCTTGCGGTGGCTCGGCATGGCGGATGGCGAGATGCGGCAATATTCGCGTGAACCCGAGGCCAGTCTCTATCGGCGCATCGTTGCAGCGCTGGTTGGATGCCTGCCGATCGAATCGCAATTGTAAAAGCGACGGATTTGCAACTCATTGTCGGAACGGAACGCTTTGTCGGAACGCAACTCGGGGATCACGAGTTGTAAGCCGTATCCGGAGCATGCCTATGAAGACCACCATATACAGTTTTCTTGCTGAGCTCTTGCCGTTCTGGATGGCGCATAAACGCAAAATGCGCGCCGACCGCGCCGCTGAGTGGCCGACGCGACCGGCTGCTGCGGACGACGATGGTCGGCTGTCTGGCGATCCTAGTCGAGCAACACCGGCGCGGCGGCGCAACACGTCCTAAGGGCGGGATGCCTTCAAATTAGATCCCGCTCCAACTGTCTGGCTAGCCGCATTTCCGCGACGCCAAGTGATCCCATTTGGCTGCAGAAGCTCTAGCCCTAGGCGATCACGCTATCGTCAAGTGTCGCTATTCGAAATCCGGCGTTACCAAGCATCCATTTTGCAGCACGTACGTTAATGTGCACTACAGGTTGCCGCTATAGGTGAGCGCCATGAGTGCTAGTGCGATAGAATTCTTGCAGGACTGGATCCACGAAAACGTTCATCTACCGCCGCCTTCGATCAAGCTTGAAAAGGAGGCGGAAATCCTCGCCAGGGAATGCAAGGAAGAGGCGGCCGACGCCGGCGTGCCCATAGAAGACATCGAGGAAGAGGTTGGCGACCTCAAGGACCTGCTCGTCGCCAAGCTTGAAGACGCAGCCGAGGACGAGGCCAGGCAGCTCAACGGCAAGGGGCGCGACATGAATAGGACGGATGGAGCCAACGGGCCGGCGACCCTGCAGAACAATCTGTGACTCAGGGCGGGTCGAACGAATGCGCCGCTGAGGGAGCCGCAATCTCCTAGGCTTTTCAGCGGGTCCGTACTGCAGCCGGTGCCGTGGGTTAGACTCCGCACGATCCGCCCGGGCTGAAGGAACGACCTGGTCGCATAAACCTTTTCGCCGGACACGCGTTGTTGGGTTTCAAGCCAGGGAGATGACCATGCAGATGAAATCGGAAATCGCCGGCGAGGCCGCCAAGCAACGGCACATCCAGCGCCGCATCGACGAGAGAGACAAGTCCAAGTCCAATGGCAAGCAAAAAGGCGCTATGCAGGCCGGTGCCCGCAAATATCCCGAGCCGCCCTTCCCCGAGCAGCACCAGCCGAAGCCGGGGCATGAATGGGCGATCGAGCCGGCACCGCTTTACGATGCGCCGTACTATATCGGATCGAAAAAGCTCGACGGTAAAGTGGCCGTCATTACCGGCGGCGACTCAGGCATCGGCCGTGCGGTGGCCGTGCTCTATGCGCGTGAAGGCGCCGATGTGGCGATCATCTATCTCTCGGAGGACAAGGACGCCGAAGAGACCAAAAGGGCCGTCGAAGCGGAAGGCCAGCGCTGCATCCTGATCAAGGCCGACGTCAGCGAACGCGACCACTGCCACAACGCGGTGGCTGAGATCGTACAGGAGTTTGGGCGGATCGACGTGCTGGTCAACAACGCCGCTTTCCAGATCCATTCCAGCGATTTCAGCGAGCTGACCGAGGAGCATTTCGACACGACGCTGAAGACCAACCTCTACGGCTATTTCCACATGGCGCAGGAGGCCGTGCCGCACATGAAAGCCGGTTCGGCGATCATCAATACCGGCTCCGTGACCGGCATCGAGGGCTCGAAGCAACTGGTCGATTACTCCATGACCAAGGGCGGCATTCATGCCTTCACCCGCGCGCTCTCGGGCAACCTTGTCGAGAAGGGCATAAGGGTCAACGCCGTGGCGCCAGGCCCGGTTTGGACGCCGCTCAACCCCTCGGACAAGGAAGCCGGCGATGTCTCGAAATTTGGCGCCGATACGCCGATGAAGCGGCCGGCGCAGCCGGAAGAGATCGCGCCGGCCTACGTGTTCCTCGCCTCGCCACACTGCTCGAGCTACATCACCGGCGAGATATTGCCGATCGTCGGCGGCTACTGACGGCATGTATTTCATTGCCCTGGCCACTGACTATGACGGCACGCTGGCGCATGAAGGGCTCGTTGCCGAGAAGACGCTTGCGGCGCTTGAACGCTTCAAGAAGAGCGGCCGCAAACTCATTCTCGTGACCGGGCGCGAGCTGCCCGACCTCAAACGCGTCTTTCCCGAAGTCGCGATCTTCGACAAGGTGGTCGCGGAAAACGGGGCGCTGATCTACACGCCGGCCAGCGAGGAGGAGCGGACGATATCTCCGCCGCCCGCCCCCGAGTTCATCGCCAAACTCAGGAAACGCGGTGTCAAACCGCTTTCGGTCGGACGCTCGATCGTCGCAACCTGGGAACCGCATCAGACTACCGCGCTCGAGGTCATCCAGAAATTGGGGCTGGAGCTGGAAATCATTTTCAACAAAGGCGCGGTGATGATCCTGCCCAGCGGCATCAACAAGGCGACGGGGCTGACAGCCGCGCTTCAGGACCTCAGATTGTCGCCGCACAACGTCGTCGGTGTCGGCGACGCCGAAAACGACCATGCCTTCCTGCGCGCCTGCGGCTTCAGCGTCGCCGTCGACAACGCACTGCCGGCAGTCAAGAGTACGGCGGATCTCGTGACACGCGGCGCGCGCGGAAAAGGCGTCGAGGAGCTGATCGCCAAGGTGGTCGAGCGCGACCGCGAGCTTGTGCCAAGCCGCGACGGCATTCTGCTTGGCTCGGAGGATGGCAAGGAGGTGTATCTATCGCCAACCGATACGGTGCTGATCGCCGGCAGCTCCGGCATCGGCAAATCGACCCTGGCGACCGCATTGACGGAGCGCTTCGTCGAGAGAAAGTTCCAGTTCTGCATCTTCGATCCGGAAGGCGACTATGACGGCCTCGAAGGCGCCGTCCGGCTGGGCGACGGCTCGAACGCGCCGACGAAGACGCAACTGCTCGATCTCCTGGAGAAGCCGGACAACAATCTGGTCGTCAATGGCCTGGCGCTGCGCGTCAACGAGCGGCCGGACTTCTTTGCCGACCTGCTGCCGGGCCTTGGCGGTGTTCGCTTCCGCACCGCACGACCACACTGGCTGATCATCGACGAGGCGCATCACCTGTTGCCGAAGCGGCGCGACGACACGCCAATGGTGCTGGCCATGGAATTGCCGGGCACGATCCTGATCACGGTTCATCCGGACGCGATCTCAACCGAGGCATTGCGGCTGGTCACCGCCGTCATCGCACTCGGTCCCAAGGCGAAAAAGGTCATCAAGACGTTCTGTCGCGAGACCGGCACCGAACCGCCAAAGGACAAGGACCTGAACTCTCCAAAAGACGAGCGCGTGCTGTTCTGGCGGCCGCAGGCGCGCAAGAAGCCTGCCATGGTCGAGCCGATCGAGCCGCGACAGTCGCTCAAGCGCCACAGCCGAAAATATGCCGAGGGTCAGCTCGACGAGAAGGGCAGCTTCTATTTCCGCGGCCCCGACAATGCGATGAACCTCCGCGCCCATAATCTGATGATTTTCGCCCAGATCGCCGAAGGCATCGACGACAAGACCTGGGAACATCATCTGCGCGCCGGCGACTATTCCGAATGGTTTCGCCACCAGATCAGGGACAAGGAACTGGCATGCGAAACGGCCGAAGCGGAGAAAGACGGCACACTTTCGGCGCAAGAGAGCCGCAACCACGTCCTCGACGCCGTGCGCCGCCGCTATACCGCGCCCGCAACCGCGCCAAAGGAATAGATGCAGACGCTGCCCAGCCGTGGAACCTCATCCGCCAAACGAGATTGTGTTCTATCGGGCGCCCGATCTATTCAATGCCGAACAAGTGCCCCCGGAAGGAGACGATGGATGAGCAACGACCGGGACAAGGATGGTCCTGTCTTTTCGGCGGAACAGGCGCGGCAGGGCGAGATCATCCTGCGGACGCGGGCGCGCCGGATCATTTTCATCGCCGGCCTGGTGGGTCTCGTCTTGCTGGCATGGCTGGTGTGGTGGATTTGAATTCCTGACGGCTGGAGCGAAATCATGAAATCACAGCTTGTTGCCGAAAGCGCCGGACAGAGAACGTTCGTCGTTGTGCTTGATCCCGGCGAAGAGGCGTTTGCGCAGCTGACGTCGTTTGCGGTCGACCGTGGCGTCGGCAGTGCGTCGCTGACCGCGCTTGGCGCTTTCGAAAGCGCAACCGTCGGCTGGTTCGACCCTGGCGAAAGGACCTACCGGAAAATCCCCGTCCGGGAACAGTGTGAAGTGCTGAGCGCGATCGGCGATGTTGCCATCGGCGACGACGGCAGGCCCAGCCTGCACGTCCACGCAGTCCTTGGATTGAGTGACGGCACCACGAGGGGCGGTCATCTGCTGGACGGCATCGTGCGGCCGACGCTCGAGGTCACATTGGTGGAGACGCCTGGCCATCTGCGCCGGAGGCACCGTCCCGAACTCGGCGTCGCCCTGATCGACTTGGAGGCTTGATCCGACCCGATCACTTCGCTGATTTAACTGCGGCTTTCTCGGGGGCGCCTTCCCAACCGAAAACGCTGCGGCCGCCGAGCAGATGCGATTGCTCGAACTCCCCGGCGACGATTTCCTTCAGGCTTGGACCGGTGACATAGCGCTCCACCTGCCGCGACTGGTCGTCCAGCCGCCGCAACGCGCCGATCTCTTCGTCACGGCCGAGCCTGGCCTTCTGCACTGCCGACTTCAGTACGCCGATCGTCTCGTCATAGACCTTCAGCGGCACCGGGAACGGGTGCCTGTCCTTGCCGCCATGCGCCAGCGAGAAACGTCCGGGATCGGAAAAGCGGCACGGCGCGCCATGCACGACTTCGGCGACCAGCGCCAGCGCCCGCACAGTGCGCGCGCCGACATTGGGCACCAGGAGAAGCCCGGCGAAATCTGTCGGGCCGCGCTCGGCCGCCGCCGCGATGTTGCCGTGCAGGCGGCGCATGACGACATCGCTTTCGCGTACATCGTGGTGCGCCGGCATCACCAGATGCGGCAGCAGCTTTTGTGCCGGCTCCGGCGCTGGCGCTGAACCCCGCTCCAAAGCGGCAAGCTCCCTCACGATGCGATCCGGTCCAAGGTCGCGCAGAAGGTCCAGTTGTCCCTGGCGCGACGCTTCGGCGCGGCGGTCGGTCAGGTTGACGATCTCGCCCTGGTTGGCGCCCTCGATGGCAGCATGCGGCTGGTCGACAAAGCTCGTCAGGCCCTCGGACAGCCAGTGATAGCGGCGTGCCACCTTGCTGTCGCCGTTCATGCCTTGCTGCACCACCACCCACTTGCCGTCGTCGGTGACGATAAAGCCGTGCAGATAGAGATCGAAACCGTCCTGGACCGCAGCGCTGTCCACCTTGGCGACAAGCCGGCTGGCGGTCGCGAGGCCTTGCCCGTCGAGGCCGACGCGCTCACCGATCAGGGCAAGCTCATGCGGGGTCTTGCGCGAATGCGCGCCGCGGCCGCCGCAAACGTGGATGCCGAGTTCGCCGGAAAGCGGCGACAGGCCGCGCTTCAACGCTCCGACGACGCTGGTGGTGATGCCGGAAGAGTGCCAGTCCATCCCCATCACGGCGCCAAAGGACTGGAACCAGAACGGATGCGCCAGCCGGCGCAGCAGTTCATCGCGGCCGTAATGGTGGATGATCGCTTCGCACATGACCGCGCCAAGCCGCGTCATGCGGTCGCCGAGCCATTTCGGTACGCGCCCGCCGTGAAGTGGAAGATCAGCACTTCCCGATCGCTGTGCCACGCTCTTTTGCTTGCTCCTTGAGTCCTGCCTCGACAGATAGATAGATATCGAAAGCGCCGCGAAGAAGCGATGGCCTGAATTCAGGCCGCGATCGTTGCAAGCCGGCGTTTCCGTGAAACGATGAACCGCTCTAGCGGGCAGGTTCGCTGAGGAGATCAAACTTCTGGATCTCGCAATGCTCGCCCACCGATGCCAGCAGATCCATTGGCGGTGCGCCAGTGTCCGGCCGCCTCCAACTGATCTCGAACGAGAATACGGGGTCCTTGATATCCGGGCGCCTCTCTATCGCGACGAGGCGTGCCCGGTAGCCAAGCGGCCCGATCATCGTATCGAGTTCCTGTCGGGCTGCGGCCTTCCACGTCACCGCCAACTGGGCGTGGTGTTCGCGCGACATTCGAAGATCCACCCATTTCAGGACCAGCAAGGTGGCCAGCGTCAGCGCCGTGCCGGCCGCGCCCAAGCCGTATTGGCCACCACCGAAAGCCAATCCGATTGCCGTCATCACCCACAACGTGGCCGCCGTGGTGACGCCGCTGACAAGATTGCCGCGGCGAAGAATGGCGCCACCGCCGATAAAGCCGACGCCGGTCAGCACGCCCAGCGGAAAGCGCAAGACGTCCATCGATGCAAACGAATCCGGGTGCTTGCCTACGGTCCCCAGCAGAATGCTGGCCTGGATCATTGCGATGGCAGCGGCTAACCCGACCAGCACGGTGGTGCGTAGCCCCGCCGCGTGCCCGCGCGCCTCGCGGTTGAGGCCTATCAACAGGCCGGCGAGCGCGGTCAGAAGCAACCGTGCCGCGATGTCCTGCCAGACCGGAACAACGAGGACCATCGCGGTCACCCGTCAGGCCAAGCGCGGCTGGCCAGGAATAGCGCCATGGTCAAAGCGAACAAGGGCAAGAGCGTCTTCATCGCAAATTCTTTTCGTCGATAAGCAACAAACGATGCGCCTGGATTTTGGTTGCGCCGCCGACGATTCACCCCGGCGATGGGCAGCGGCGGAACAAAACCTTCGGCCTGCGGGTTGGTGGGTTCACGCCAACGAAGGATTTGCAGTCATGGTCCGCTTGCTGCTTGCCGGAGCCGTCGCTTATCTGGCCTATCGCATCACCAAGGAGATCGGTGGGTTCGGCGAGGTCTATCCGCGGTCGCCTTCACCCGACCAAACCGGCCGCAAGGCGCCGAGGCGGCAAAGCGGGGCACAGGGGAATGGCCGACGGCGATAGCGAATGCCTCAGCGGGGCGCGGACCAGCCATGACCGCATTTCCGTTGCCGCTCGACCTTCGTCCGATGGAAGCCAAAGCCGCCGACGCAATTCCTGGCGGCGACGGGCTTTGGCAGTACGAACCGAAATGGGACGGCTTTCGCTGCCTCGTGTTCAAGGGCGACGATGCCGTCGATCTGCGTGCAAAATCGGGCAAGCCGCTTGGCCGCTATTTTCCCGAACTGGTCGCGGTGCTGCGGGACGTGAGCTCGCGACGGTTTGTTGCCGACGGCGAGATTGTCATCGAGGTCGACGGATCGTCCTCGTTCGAGGCCCTGCAAATGCGCCTTCATCCCGCCGAAAGCAGGATCCGCAAGTTGAGCCTGGAGACGCCTGCCATGCTGGTCCTGTTCGACATGCTGGCCGAACCCGGCGGCAGGATCATCATCGAAGAGCCTCTCACCACCAGGAGGCAGGCGATTGAGGCCTTTGTGGCGTCGGCGGCACGGCCCGCACTGCACCTGTCCAGATATACGCACGACGCCGCCACCGCCGAGCGCTGGCTGCAGGGCGCCGGCCACGGCTCGACCGACGGCGTCGTTGCAAAACTGATCGCCGAGCCATACCGGCCCGGCGAGCGCGCCATGGTCAAGGTCAAGCGGCTGCGCACCGCGGATTGCGTGGTCGGCGGCTTTCGCTATCTCGCCGGCAGCAACGAAGTCGGATCCCTGCTGCTCGGGCTCTACAACAATGAAGGCAGGCTGGACCATGTCGGCTTCACCTCGACCATCGGCAAGGACGACCGGGCGGCGCTGACCAGGCGGCTGGAAAAACTGCGGGCCAAACCGGGTTTCACCGGCAAGGCGCCGGGCGGACCAAGCCGCTGGAGCACGGAGCGCAGCGGGCAATGGGAGCCCATAAAACCCGAACTGGTGGTCGAGGTTCGTTTCGACCATGTGACAGGCGACCGGTTCCGGCACGGTACCAAGCTGTTGCGCTGGCGGCCGGACAAGGAACCCCGGCAATGTACGTTCGAGCAGATCGAGTAAGTCCGCTCCGAGGCACCGTTTCAAGGCTCTTGCTGCCCGCTCTACCGTTCATGACGGACCAATGCAGAATTCATCGGTTCGCCGCGGCCAACCGAGCCTTGGCAACCATTTCCGAGGCTCGGTTGTGGTTTTGAGATCAAGCGGCTTCTTGCATTGCTCGTTCGTTGACGCCGCTTTCGCCGAGCTTGGAAAGCGCTTCGTCGGTCGCGACCTCTTCCTTGAGGGTTGCCCTGAGCAGCTCGACAACGTCGCTCTTGCCAAGTTCTTCCGCCCACGCGATCAAAGTGCCGTAGCGAGCGATCTCGTAATGTTCGACAGCCTGCGCCGCGCCGACAAGCCCGGCGTCGAGCGCGGGAGCACCGTTATACTCCTCGAGCACTTCCGAGCCCTCTTCGATGATGCCGTCGATCGCCGGACAGGTCTTGCCGCGGGCCGGCTTGCCGAATTTCTCGAACACCTCCTCGAGGCGGTCGACATGTCCTTCGGTTTCCATGCGGTGTTTCTCAAAGGCGGCGGTCACTTCTTCCGACTCCGCGCCCTTGGCCATTTTGGGCAGCGTTTTCAGTATCTTCTTCTCGGCGTAGTAGAGGTCTTTGAGCCCGTCGAGGAACAGATCCTCAAGGCCCTTGCTTGCCGCCTTCGCGGCCTTTTTCGTGGTCGCCATGATCCTCTCCCGAATGGTTCGTGCCGCCTCGCAGAGTAGAGGCGTCCCATAACCCTCCGACGGGAAACAAGTTCCCTGACGGTCCGGGAGCTTCGAAAATTTTTTCGGACCCCGCTGTCTAGTGTCGCAAGGGGTCTCGACCTGCGGCAGCAATCGGCGAGGAAAGTGCCGTCAGCGCTCGCCGATATGCTCGACCAGGCGGGTATATTCGGCCTCCGCCAGGCCGTAGCCGCCATCGGCCAGTGCGACGAGACCATCGCGATCGCGGATGATAATTTCGCCGCGGCGGGACCGGATGAGCCCTCGCCCCTCAAGCAGCTGCAGCGCGACCGTGACGCCCGGGCGCCTTACGCCAAGCATGATCGACAGGAATTCGTGAGTGATCGTCAGCCGGCCGCCGTCCACCCGATCGTCACACATGAGCAGCCAGCGCGCCAGCCGGTCTTCAAGTTTCGATCGTGCGTTGACCAGCGCGGTATAGCCAGTCTGGACATGCAGATATTGCACGTAGCGCAGCAAGAACAGCCGCAGCGTCGGGCTTTGCGTCAGCGCCGCCTTGAACGGCTCGGCGTCGATCCTGGCGGCCTCTCCGGCCAGCTGCACATAGCAATCATGGACCGTACGGTCGTCGCCCATTATCAGGGCCGAGCCGGTCATACCTTCCAAGCCGACAAGGCCAACTTCCGCATCGCTGCCGTTCGGCATTTTCGCAACCACCGAACCGATGCCGTCCTCGAGGAAATAAATGGCCTCGATCGGCGATCCGGACACTTCGAGCGATTGCCGTAACTCCAGCGAACAGCGCTCGATGTGCGGCTCGAGAGAGGCGAAATCGTCGGCGCTCATCCGGCGCAACAGCTTGTTTCTGTATAGAGTTCTATCGGAAATTGCTGGATCAGACATAGCTAGCCCCAAAACAGGGCAAGAGCTTTCTTATCTCCCAGCCGTCCGCGCCCGGTATAACCTGCGGACGATAGCGCTTATATATGGACTCAAAGGTATGGAGCCTACTAAATAAAAAAATGAATCGATGCACGGCAGTTTCTCCTGCCGCTTGCCTACGAAAACATCCGACTGAAAGTTAGAGTTGGAAACGTACCAAAGACCGTTTGGTACGAAAACGACAATTGAGGTCACCGGATGCGAAAGAGCCCGTCGCGAGGGATGCAACGGGCTCCATTCGGGCGTCGTGGGCTACGCCCAATGATCCAAATGAGGGGTGGGTTGGATCGCAGCAACAATGCAGGTGCAAGGCAGTCGTTCCCAAACTGTCTGCTTGGTAATTTCCGTACATTGAGTTTGGACGAAAGCGGCGCTAATTGAATTGGTGTCGTCCACAAGACATGGCGAGTGGACGCTTGAAAGACGCTTCGCGCTTTCGCCCTTTTTCAAGGGAGGATGGCATGTCGATGCAAGGTGCAGCAACTCCAGCCGAACTGAGCGTGCTGAAAAAAGCGCTCGACGACTGCTGCCGCGAGTTGGGTGTTGCGGACGACAGTCCTGTCCGCGAGCGGTTGGCCGCACGTATCATGTCGCTGTTCAACGAGGGTGTGCTCAGCGCCGATCTGAAAGAAGCGCTGGCCGCCGATCGCCAACACTAAGCTGCTGCTATGGTGGTGTCCTCGGTGCCGAAAGGTTCGGCACCGAGTCACCCTTTTTAGCCAAGGTCCTGGTTGGCCAAGGATCGTGGAAATCTTGTCTTTTCACGACAAAACGCCCGGCGCTTGTTGCCAAGCGGCAGGCGTTTTTGTCGCGAGCGTGACACTAAGGCCCGTCGCGTTCGACTGGCCTCATGCGATGTGCTTTAGGTTCCTGTTTTATGCACGTCGCTATCACAAAACCGCTGCACACCCTCGGTTCAAGCCCGAGGGCATGCTTTTGCGCGACATGCATTCAAATGCGCCCAAGCAGGACCAGGATAATGACGATAAGCAGCACCAGGCCTAGGCCGCCACCACCGTAATAGCCGGTGCCATAGAACGGTCCGCCGCCCAAGCCGCTGAAGCCGCCAAGCAAGGCAAGGACCAAGATTATGATGAGAATGGTTCCAAGGCCCATGATGTCTGCTCTCCTTGTTTGCGCTGCCGCCATTCGCATCAGCGCGTCGCATTGTACAAAGGTATGAACGTACAAAGGTATGAACTCACAAGGAGCATTCCTGTTCCGGCGGGACGTAAGGCGTACGCTTATGCGGCGAGCAAAATACCGGGCTGTGCCGTTAGAAAAGTCCACAGAAGCATGCCAGCCGAGAATGGCATGGCGGCCGCCTTGAACACCTGAGAACATGCTGAATTTCATGGGGAATTTGTCGGAACCTTCGCCCGCCCGAACGGTTGTTTTCGTAGTCGCAACGCGACGACCCTCGTAAAAAGGAGAAGCATCATGCTCACGAAAATACTCGCAGCTTCGGCGCTTACGATCGGTCTGGCCACGTCAGCGATGGCCCAGAACGTCGGCGATCCCTCCGGAGCCGCTGCCGACGGGAGCGGGCGGACGGTCGTAGTGCCGGATAATGGCGGCCCTGATACCGGCACGGATTCGACCATCACCAACAGCATTCGCGATTTCTCAACGACGAATTCGAATGCCGACCGGAATTGCCCGCCTGGCCCGCAAGGGGCTCTGCCCGATGCGACCGGCAAGGCTCCGGGCACGATGGCGCCGACGGTGAACGACAACCACTGCGGCAAGTAAGCGCCACAGCCTGACGAGGCCGCGGAGCATAGGCTCCGCGGCCGGTTGCCGTAAGATCAGCCGCCTAACGGCCGCGGTGGTCGAAGCTGACCGCGATCTCCCGACCGTCCAGCGCCCGAACGATGAAGCCAACCAGCTCCTCGTCGGTTTGCCGGAAGCAGGGAAAGCGCTTGCGCAAATCGGCTATGACGACGGTGGTCGAGAGAATATCGCCCGGATGGTAGTCGGCCATGACGGTATGGACGGCTTTGTCGGTATCAATACCGATTCCAAGCGGCGACTTGATCTGCCCCACGGAAGCCTCCACCCATCTCTCCCAGCCAACGATAGCAAGACTGCGGTAAAGCGAAAGAGCTTGTACGATTCCGTACGATCTCGTGGCTTGCGTTGCACTTTGCCGGACGCAGCCGGGGTATTTTGTTTTGCGTTACCAAACCATTGTTTGGCGCCGCGGCGGCGGGGCCCCCCACGACCAGGCAACCTCGCCGCAGCTTCCGCGTTGAGCCATCGGAGGGATGACATCAGCCTCGGAGAATCCCCATGAAAACCCTTCTATCCATCACTGCGGCAGCGATGATGGCTGGCGCATCTTTGGCTGCTTTCGCCCAATCGGCGACGCTGACGCCTCTGACGACCGACACCATGAGCAAGGTTGACACCGCGACGTTCATCAAGACCGTGCCCATTGCCAATACATTTGAAATCGAATCGAGCCGGCTTGCGCAGACCCAGGCGAAGGCCGACGACGTGAAGGCATTCGCGGCGCAAATGATCACGGACCACACCAAGGCCGGCGAGGACTTCAAGGCGGCGCTCAGCAAGGGTCAGACGACTTCGGCCACCCAGCCAGCCGGCCCGCCGCTGGACACCAAGCACCAGGCGCTGCTCGACCAACTCAAGGAGACCAGCGGGGACAGCTTCCAATCGAAATATATCGACATGCAGACCCAGGCGCATAAGGAAGCGGTGGCGCTGTTTTCCGCCTACGCAAATTCCGGCGACGATCCGGCGATGAAGGAGTTTGCCAAGAAGACGCTGCCGGTGCTGCAAATGCACGAACGTCACGTGAAGGATCTCGCTGCCGCGCATCAATGAGAGCGAACACCGTGCGGCTTCGCCAACGGAAACGCCCCGGCATGAATGAAGCGGCTGTCGTCGGGCCGGGAACAAAGCACCGAGAGTGCCGTTATTCACCCGCCCTATTCCGCGGAATATCCAATGGAAGGCGGCATTCGCGAGGCCTCAAGGATAGTAGCGCCGGCTTTCGGCGCCGTCCTGGTCGCCGCTGTCACAGGCTGAATCGCCTTCCGGCCAGCACAGGTTACCTCAATGCGCTACGGCGAGATATTTGCAAACGCAACGGCACTCTTGTTGCTGGCGCTAATGGTTGGCGGCGTCTTCGTCCTGTTTGGAGAACCGCTGTGGCCGCGGCACTACGCGCGAATGGTGCTGGTCACCGATATCGATGCCATTACCACCGCGTCAGTCCGAACAAGCTGCGTGCCCGGTCCCTGCCTGCCCGACACCATCGATCACACCGTGCTCGCTCCTCGCCCCGAGGACGGACCTTGATTTGCGATTTGCAGACGCTGGAGCCGGGTACGGAAAAGCCCGCCGCCCGAGCTGCGCGGCGGGCTTTTTGGTGCATCAACCCACGGTAGACCGTCTGGCCACGACTAGGTCAGGATAATCACGATCTTGTAGGTATTCGGGTCGACGATGACGATCCGGCCGTCGGCGAGCACGAAATACTCATAGCTTTCGTAAGCCGGAACGATCTTGACGATGCGCGCCGGCAGGCGATGCAGCCGGACCTTCTTTCGCGGAACCTCGACACCGACAGAGATGTCGAAATCGACGCTGGAAACCGGTTGGACGTTGGTCTCCTTGATGACCTGCGTGATCTCCGTCTTCTGTTCAACGGTCACATTGTTGATGGAAGCGGTCGAACTCTGGTCTTGCGTCTGCGTCGAGGCATTGCCCTGAGTCTGCTCGGTGGTCGTGGTCCCAGTCTTGCCCTGAGCCTGCTCCTCGGTCTTCATTTTCGTGTTGCCTTGGGCCTGCTCGGTGGTGGTGGTTCCAGCCTTGCCTTGAGCCTGCTCGTCGGTCTTCATCTTGGTGGTGCCCGTGGCCTGCTGCTCAGTCGTAGGGCCAGTCTTGCCCTGAGCCTGCTCGTCGGTCTTCATCTTGGTGGTGCCCGTCGCCTGCTGTTCAGTCGTGGCACCGGCCTTGCCCTGGGCTTGCTCGTCGGTCTTCAGCTTCGGTTTGCCCTGCGCCTGTTGATCAGTCGTGGCGCCGGCCTTGCCCTGGGCCTGCTCGCCCATCTTGGCGCCATTTGGGCAGTTGGCGGTGCCGGTTGCACAATTGGCGCCGGACTGGTCATCGGTCGACTGCTGCGTCTGGGCAAGTGCAGCCCCGCAGCTGACGCTGATTGCTAGCATGCTGGTGATCAGAACGCCTTTCATGAGAGATCTCCTTGGAAAATGCGTCCCTTCACCGCGTAAAACTGCGGCTAAAAAACTTTGTTCCAAACAATGGAGGGAAACGGCAAGCGATCCGAGTGGCGGAACAAGCTCCACCTGATGACGTTACCGGCCTATAGCGACCCCGCTGCGAACAGCATGACGCGACGCAGCGCAGAGGTGGCTCACGACGAAAGGAGACGATCATGAGAATGCATCTTTCGGCAGCCGCGGGTGGGTTCTTGCTGCTTGCGGGTGTTGGCGCCGCTGCCGCTCAGGACGTGGTCATCGAACCGCAGCAGGAGACGATCGTACGCGAATATGTGAAAAAGCAGCCCCTGGCGTCCGTCCAGCTTCCCGGCGTGGAGCTCAATGTCGGCTCGACCCTGCCCGATACCGTCGAGCTTCATGAAGTTCCCAACGTCAAATACCGCTACGTCGTCGTCGACAACCAGACCGTCCTGGTCGATCCGGGCACACGCAGGATCGTGAAGGTCATCCAGTGAGCAATGCGCGTCGTTTTTTGAAGGGACATGCGGCGCGCCCTGCATTGTCGACATCCCAAACTGCTGCCCGTGCTGGGCAATTCGAATGCAGAAAGGCCCGCCGTTCCGATGCATGGCGGGCCTCGTAGCGGAGACGACGCCTGGACAATTTCTGAACCAGCATTGGCTTATAACGCATGATCCCAGCACGCGCCCTGTGCTCGCCAGGCCCGAAACTTTGAGAGAATATTCCTGGCTTCGCATTTCGCGGGAAATTCGGTGCTTTGATCCGACGGTCAGCATTCCCGATGATGCCGGGAAGGCTTGGCACTCCGCCTGGCCGCAACAACTTCAGAACCGATGGGATAGATCATGTCTGGGAACACCAACACTTTGCGCTCATTTCTCTCCGCAAGTATAAACCGGCGCGCCGGTCTGGCTGTACTTTTCGCGTCGGCGGTTGCGATTGTCGGCCTTGCTGCGCCGTCCTTCGCCGAAGACAAGACGGCGGTCAAGGTCGGCATCATGAGCGGCGAGGACGAGGATGTGTGGCGGGTCGTCACCGCCCAGGCGGCAGAGAGGGGACTGACGATCGAGACCGTGGTGTTCAACGACTACACCCAGCCGAATGAAGCGCTCGAACGCGGCGAAATCGACGCCAACGCCTTCCAGCACAAGCCCTATCTCGACAATCAGATCAAGACGCAGGGCTATCACATCGTGCCGGTCGGCTATACCGGGGTTTGGCCGATCGGCCTCTATTCCAAGAAATACACAAGGATTGCCGACCTGCCCGAAGGCGCGGTCATTGGCGTACCGAACGACCCGTCCAATGAGGGCCGCGCACTGCGCGTTCTGCAGAGCGAAGGTCTGATCAAGCTCAGGGAAGGCACCGGCATTCTGGCGACGACCACCGACATTGCCGAAAACCCGAAGAAATTGGTCGTCAAGGAGCTTGACGCCGGCATTGTCGGGCGCTCGGTGGAAGACCTCGACGGGGCCGTGGTCAACACGGATTGGGCGCTTAAGAGCGGGCTCACGCCGGAGAACCGCATCGCCCAGGAGGCGGTGGCCGACAATCCCTACCGCAACTTCATCGCGGTCGGGGCCGGCAATGAAAACCAGCCCTGGGTAAAGACATTGGTCGCCTCCTATCAGAACGAAAAGGTGAAGGCCGAATTCGACCTGGTCTACAAGGGAACCGGCATCAGCGCCTATTGATGCCGAGCTCGACTGGGCGCTGAAGCCCGGCGTGATAAAGCGGTCCGCGCTTCAACGCGGACCGCGATCGCGTTTGCGGGACACTAAACAGGAACTTTCATGAACCAGCATTTCGCCCCGGTTGCCGAAGTCATGCATTCCGCCGGCAACCGTGCCGCGGGACCGGACGATGTCGTACGCCTAATCGAGCTGAAGCGCCGCTTTGGCGCGACAGCGGCGCTGGACGGCGTATCGCTCAGCGTGCGCCAGGGCGAGATCCTCGGCATCATCGGCCGCAGCGGCGCCGGCAAGTCGACGCTGATACGCTGCCTGAACGGCCTGGAACGGCCGGATACAGGACAGGTCTTCATCGAAGGTCGCGACATCAGCCGGCTCGGCGAGCGCGAATTGCAGCCGCTGCGCCGGCGCATCGGCATGATCTTCCAGCATTTCAACCTGCTGTCCGCCAAGACGGTCGAAGACAATGTAGCGCTGCCGCTCAAAATCGAAGGCCGGCCCAAGGCCGAACGCCTGGCGCGCGCCGCCGAGTTGCTCGAGCTCGTCGGCCTGTCGGAGAAGGCGAAAGCCTATCCGGCCTCGCTGTCGGGCGGGCAGAAGCAGCGCGTCGGCATTGCCCGGGCGCTTGCGGCGCGCCCGGCGCTGCTGCTGTCGGACGAAGCGACCTCGGCATTGGACCCGGAGACGACGCGCTCCATCCTTGCCTTGCTCAGAGACATCAACCGGCAGCTCGGCCTGACCATCCTGCTCATCACCCATGAGATGGAGGTGATCCGTTCGATCGCCGACCGCGTCGCGGTGATCGACGCCGGGCGGATCGTCGAGCAAGGGCCGGTCTGGTCGGTGTTTGCCGATCCGAAGTCGGCGATCACGCAAAGCCTGCTCGGCGGCATCAGGCCGCAATTGCCGGCGGAGATCGCAACCCGGCTAACGCAGAACGCCGGCGTGGAAGCGATCCTCAGGATCGACGTGGCGGGTGAGGCCGCGCGAAGCCCGCTTTTGTCCGATCTTGCCTCGGCAGTTCCCGGCTCGTTCCGCCTCGTGCATGGCGGCATCGATCACGTCCAGCAGCAGCCTGTCGGGACGCTGTTCGTGGCCATCGCCGGCAGCAATGAAGCTCACCTGGCAGAGGTGATCGCGTTCTTGAAAGCCCGCAATGCGCGGGTGGAGGTGCTTGGCCATGTCGCCGGTTCTGTTTGAGCTTCTCGTCCGTTCGATCTGGGAAACGATCCTGATGACGGCCGCCTCCGGCCTAATCTCGCTGGTTTTCGGGCTGCCGCTCGGCCTGGCGCTGGTCGCCACCGACCGCGGCGGCATCGCCGAAAACCTGTGGGTGAACCGCGCGCTTGGCGCGGTCATCAACGGTTTCCGCTCGGTGCCTTTCATCATCCTGCTGGTTGCGCTGATCCCGGTGACGCGGCTGATCGTCGGCACCTCGATCGGCACCTGGGCAGCGATCGTGCCGCTGTCGATCGCGGCGACGCCCTACTATGCCCGCATCGCCGAAGTGTCGCTGCGCGAGGTCGACCACGGGTTGATCGAAGCGGCGCGCGCCATGGGCGGCAACCGCTGGACGATCATTCGCGAGGTGCTGGTGCCGGAAGCGTTGCCCGGCATCGTCGCCGGCTTCACGGTGACGCTGGTGACGCTTATCGGCGCCTCGGCCATGGCCGGCGCCATCGGCGCCGGCGGGCTCGGCGACCTCGCCATCCGCTACGGTTACCAACGCTTCGAAACGTCAGTCATGATCGCCGTTGTCATCGTCCTGATCGCCCTGGTCTGCGGCATCCAGTGGGCCGGCGACCGGCTGGTCGCGAGGCTGGACCACCGCAACTGATCGTTGGCCGCAAATGACGGAAATCCAGGGCCGCGCCGTCAGCCGGCGCGCCTCTTTTCCGTGGCTGCCCGGTCGATCCCCAATCCATCCGCCGAGAGAGCGACGCCGAACTTTTCGGCGGCTTCTGCGGGCGTGTAATAGCCCAGCGCGACATCCCTCGACACCAGATCGGCGTCCCGTTGCAACGGATCGCCGTAGCCGCCGCCGCCCGGCGTGCCGACGCGCACGCGGTCGCCTGCCTTCAGCGTGATGTCCTGCTCCTTGGAGAGATGCGCAGGCACATGCGCCTCGCCGTCGCGGAACACGGTCACCGTGTTGACCGCACCGTCCTTGCCGCCGAGCGCGCCTTGCGGGCCGAAGCGGCCGTGATCCATGACGAAGGAGGCGCGGGCGTCGCCGCGCAGGATCTCGACCTCATAGGCAAGTCCGAAACCGCCGCGATGCTTGCCGGCGCCGCCCGAGCCTTCGCGCAGGGCGTAGTGGCGGTAGAGCACCGGGAAGGCCTGCTCCATGATTTCGACCGGTGGCGACTTGGAAATGCCGATGGTCGAGCAGCCATTGGTCAGGCCGTCGTGACCGGCATTGCCGCCATAGCCGCCGCCGGAGATCTGGTACATGACATAATCGCGGCCGCGGGCCGGATCGTTGCCGCCGAGCGCGAAATTGCCGCTGGAGCCGGCCGGAGCCGCCGTCACTTTGTCCGGCAGCGCCTGTACCATCGCCGCGAACACCGCCTCGGCGATGCGCTGCGAGACTTCGGCCGCGCAGCCCGACACCGGACGCGGATATTTGGCGTCGAGGAAAGTGCCTTCCGGCCGCTTGACGATCAGCGGCTCGAATGCGCCGGCGCTGATCGGCACGTCGGGGAAAATATGGCGCATGGCGAGATACACCGAGGACAAGGTCGTCGCCAGCACGCTGTTCATCGGCCCGGCACAAGGCTTTGACGACCCCGAGAAGTCGAAGCTGAGCGTGTCGCCCTGTTTTTCGACCGCCAGCGCGATAGTCAGCGGCTCGTTGACCACGCCGTCGGAATCAACAAAAGCCCGCGACCGATAAATGCCGTTGGGAATGGCTGATATGTTCGCGCGCATCTGTTCGGCGGCGCGGCGGCGCAGTTCGGCGATCGCATCGACGACCGTTTCATCCCCGTAACGATCCAGGATTCCGTTCAGTCGATCTTGACCGATCAGCAGTGCCGCCGCCTGCGCCCGGATGTCGCCGATGCGCTGGTCGGCAACCCTGATGTTCGAGCAGATGATGGCGTAGATTTCGCGATCGAGCACGCCCTTCTTGAACAGCTTCACCGGCGGCAGCCGCAAACCTTCCTGCTCGACCGCCGTTGCCGAGGCGGAGAAGCCGCCCGGCACCGAACCGCCGATGTCGGGCCAGTGGCCGGTGTTCGACAGCCAGCAGAATATCTTGCCGTCCCGGTAGACCGGCATGGCGAAGCGCACATCCATCAGATGGGTGCCGCCGAGATAGGGGTCATTGACGATGTAGATATCGCCCGGCTCGGGCGGCAGGCAGCGTCCGTCGGCGATCATCTCGATCACGGTTTTGGTCGAATACTGCATGACGCCGACGAACACCGGCAGGCCCTGGCTGCCTTGCGCGATCAGCGAACCATCGAGCGCCGAATAGATGCCATCCGAACGGTCATTGGCCTCGGCGATGACAGGCGAGAACGCGGCGCGCGAAAACGTCAGGTCCATTTCGTCGCAGACCTGCTGCAGGGCCGCCTGGATGACCGAAAGGGTGATCGCGTCGAGTTTTTCCATCTCAGGCCTCACCGATATCGATGATGATGTTGCCATCGGCATCCGATCGCGCCCGGTCGCCCGGCTCCAGCACGGTGGTGGCGTCCATCTGCTCGAGGATCGCCGGCCCCATGATGACGGCGTCGAGCGGCAGTTTTTCCCTGCTGTAGACCGGCGTGTCGTACCAGCGCCCGCCATACCAGACCGGCCGGATTTCGCGCCGCGCCTCTTCGAGCGTCTTGGCGCGGCCAGCCGGGTCGATCAGCCGCGACAGATCGATCGCCGCCCGCACGCCGGTGACCGAGGTGTTGAGGTTGACCAGATTGGCGCGGATTTCCGGCAGCTGGACCTTGAAGCGGGCGAAATAGGCCTTCTCGAACAGTTGCTGCAGTACCTCGCGCGTCACCGCAGACGACGGCAGCGGCACGTTGATGATATGCGTCTGGCCGACGAACTGCATGTCGGCGGAATGCGTGACGCGGATCGTTTCCGGCTTCACCGCTTCCTTGCCGATCAGCTCTTCGCCTTCGTTTCGGTGCCGTTCCAATGTGTCGTGGAGTTGGGTTTCATCGAGACTGGCCACCGGCTGGTTGACCGTGTTGACGAAGTCGTGCCTGAGGTCGGCGACGACGCAGCCGAGCGCATTGGTAATGCCCGGCCGCGCCGGCACCAGCACCTTGGGCAGGCCGAGCTCGCGCGCCAATGCCGTCGCATGCAGCGGCCCGGCGCCGCCGAAGGCGAACAGCGCGAAATCGCGCGGGTCGTGGCCGCGTGATACCGAAACCATGCGGATGGCGCCGGCCATCTTCACGTTGCCGAGCCGCAGCACCGCACCCGCAGCCTCGACGCCGGATAGGCCGGTGGCGCGGCCGATCCTGTCCTCGAATATGCCGGTGACGCGTTCGACGGTGACCGGGTTTTCCACCGCAAGCAGCTTTTTCGGCGCTAGCCGACCGAGCACCAGATTGGCGTCGGTGATGGTCGGCTCCAAGCCGCCGCGTCCGTAGCAGATCGGCCCGGGATTGGCGCCGGCGCTTTCCGGGCCGATCTGGATCAGGCCGGCCGCATCGACGCGGGCGATCGAGCCGCCGCCGGCGCCGACCGTATGCACCGCCACCATCGGCACATGGATCGGCATGGCATATTCGATCTCGATCTCGTTCGACACCGCCGGCTCGGCGTTGCGGATCAGCGCCACGTCGGTCGAGGTGCCGCCCATGTCGTAGGTGACCAGGTTTTCGAAGCCGGCGCGTTTTCCCGTATAGGCGGCGGCAATGACGCCGGAAGCGGGGCCGGACATGACGGTCTTGGCCGACTCACGTGTGACAAAACGGGCAGAGATCATGCCGCCATTGCCGTTCATGATCAGGAAGTCGCGGGCGTAGCCTTTTGATGCCAGCTCCTTACGCAGCCGCTCGACATAACGTTCGAGGATCGGTTGCACCGAAGCGTTGACCGAAGCGGTCACCCCGCGCTCGAATTCGCGCGCTTCCGAAAGCAGCGCGTGGCCCGTCGTGATGTAGCCGTTCGGCCAAAGCTCGGCGGCGATCTCGGCGGCGCGCCGCTCATGCGCCGGATTGGCGTAGGAATGCAGGAAATGGATGACGAGGGATTCACAGCCGGCCGCGATCAGTTGTGAAATCGCTGTCCGCATCTCGGCCTCGTCGAGCGGGATGCGCACCGCGCCCGAGGCTTCGACCCGCTCCGACACTTCGAGCCGCAGATTGCGCGGAATGATCGGCACGAAGGTGCCTGTCATTCCATAGGGTTGCGGCCGTGTCCGCCGGCCTAGCTCGATCACGTCGCGAAAGCCGCGCGTGGTGATCATGCCGGTCTTGGCCAACCGGCGCTCCAGAACGGCGTTGGTCGTGGTCGTCGTGCCGTGCACGATGAGGTCGATGCCGTCGACGGGAAAGCCGGTGGCACCAAGCGCTGCAACGACGCCGAAGGCCTGGTTGTCGACCGTCGTCGGGGTTTTGGCGATATGCACCCGGCCACCATCACGGCCGTCGATCAGAAGCAGGTCGGTAAAGGTTCCGCCGACATCTATGCCGGCGACGACACTGCCCGCCGAATCCAGAGCTTGCGCCGAAAAATTCTGTTCCATTGTCGAAACCCGAAATGCCCGAACTGCTTACATGCCTCAGTTTGGAAAGCTGTTTTACGGCGGCGTCTTGACGCAAATATCGTTTGTATACTAATAAATTCCGGACACAAGAGCTTACCGCTTCGGAGTGTGCAAACGGCACGCTGGAACCTGACCGGTTCGGGCGCGCAGGTGAAGATTTGGCGCGGGCGCTGAGCTGGCCCGGAAGGTTAGGTTTGATGAACACCACATCCGCGTTCAACACTGCCGGCGCCCGGCCGTTGCAGTTCCCGATACCGGCCAATGTCTATGCCGAAACTGTCGTCTCGGTGAAGCACTATACCGACCGGCTGTTTTCGTTCCGCATCACCCGGCCGCAGTCGCTGCGCTTCCGCTCCGGCGAGTTCGTCATGATCGGCCTGCCAAATGCCGAGAAGCCGGTGTTCCGCGCCTATTCGATCGCCAGCCCTGCCTGGGACGACGAACTCGAATTCTTCTCGATCAAAGTGCCGGACGGCCCGCTCACTTCGGAGCTGCAGAAGATCCAGATCGGCGACACCGTCATCATGCGGCAGAAGTCGACCGGTACGCTGGTGGTCGACGCACTGACGCCGGCCAAGCGCTTGTTCATGATCTCGACAGGCACCGGCATCGCGCCCTTCGCCAGCCTGCTGCGCGATCCCGACACCTATGAGAAGTTCGAGCAGGTGGTCCTGACCCATACCTGCCGAGACAATGCTGAACTCACCTACGGCCAGGAGCTGGTGGCCGCACTGGAGAATGATCCGCTGATCGGCGAGCTGACCGGTGGCCGCGTCACGCTCTACAATTCAACGACGCGTGAGACCTCCGAGTGCATGGGCCGCATCACCGCGCTGATCGGCTCGGGCAAATTCTACACCGATCTCGGCATCGACAAGCTCAATCCCGAGACCGACCGCATCATGATCTGCGGCTCGATGCATATGCTGAAGGACGTCAAGGAGCTGGCTGAAAGCCACGGCTTCCAGGAAGGCTCGCTGCATCATCCGGCAAGCTTCGTCGTCGAGCGCGCCTTCGTCGGCTGAGACGCGGCAGCTCAGCGTCCACTGGTTTGCGACCTTGATTTTGATCATACGGTCAAAAATCGGCTGCCTTGACTGCCTTTTTCCGCTATGACCGCTTGAAGGACTCGTGAAGCGCTGCTTCACGGTCTATCTTCGGCATAAGTCGCTGAACAAGGGGCAGGAGATGAGCAGCACAATCCGCGAAACCGATCTCGGCACGTCCAAGATCACGCCGCTGCCGGCGCGCGCCGCCGCCAATGCGCCGGTGCCGCAGGTCCATGGCATTGCCCGCAATCCCGGCATGAGGCTCGATCTCGGCTTCATGGAATCGGTGCGCAGCGTCAACCGTTCGGCGCTGGAACGCCGCGTCGCCAGCCTGACCAAACGACGCTCGATCAAGGCCGATAACCAGGCCGCCTGGCTGCTGCGCGCCGTCGCTTGCATGGACCTGACGACGCTGAACTCGAACGACACGGAAGAGCGCGTGCGCCGGCTCTGTGCCAAGGCAGTCAACCCGTTCCGCCGCGACATTGCCGAGGGGCTCGGCATTACCGGTGAACAGATCCGCCCGGCGGCGGTCTGCGTCTATCATCCCTTCGTCGCCACTGCCGTCGAGGCGCTGCGCGGCAGCGGCGTCCATGTCGCCGCCGTTTCGACGGCTTTCCCGCATGGCCTTGCCCCACTTTCGACGCGCCTGCAGGAGATCGAAGCATCGGTCCGCGACGGCGCCGACGAGATCGACGTCGTCATCCCGCGCGGCCTGGTATTCGGGGCGAAATGGCAAGAGCTCTATAACGAGATTGTCTCGATGCGCGCCGCTTGCGGCGAGGCGCATCTGAAGGTGATCCTCGGCACCGGCGACCTCGCGACGCTGCGCAACGTCATGCTCGCCTCGATGGTGGCGATGATGGCGGGCGCAGATTTCATCAAGACCTCCACGGGCAAGGAAAGCGTCAACGCGACGCTGCCGGTTGGCCTTGCCATGGTGCGCGCCATCCGCGCCTATTTCGAGGAAACCGGCTATCTCATCGGCTTCAAGCCGGCCGGTGGCATTTCCACGGCAAAAGCCTCGCTCGATTGGCTGGTGCTGATGAAAGAAGAACTGGGCCGGCCGTGGCTGGAGCCGGAGCTGTTTCGCTTCGGAGCATCAAGCCTTTTGACCGACATCGAGCGCCAACTCGAGCATCATCTGACAGGCCACTACTCGGCCAATCATCGCCACGCGATGGCGTGATTCGGAGCGCTTCATGAACATTCTCGAACGCTATCACGCCATGGATTACGGGCCGGCGCCGGAAGCCCGCAACGAGGCCGATGGGTGGCTTGCCGCGCGGGATTTCGGCAAAGCGCTGTTCATCGGCGGCGACTGGAAGGCAGCCAGCGGAGGCAAGACCTTCGACACCAGCGATCCCGCCTCCGGCAAATTGCTGGCCAAGGTGTCGGACGCTGGTGCCGCCGATATCGACGCTGCGGTTTCGGCCGCCACAAAAGCGCTGCCGAAATGGAGCGCCAGCACCGGCTACAGCCGAGCCAAAGTGCTCTATGCCATCGGCCGCGCCATGCAACGTCACCAACGGCTGTTCGCGGTGCTGGAATCGATCGACAACGGCAAGCCGATCCGCGAAAGCCGCGACATCGACGTGCCGCTCGCCATCCGCCATTTCATCCATCATGCCGGCTGGGCGCAGGCGCTGGACAGGGATTTTCCAGGCCATAAGGGCGTCGGCGTCGTCGGCCAGATCATCCCGTGGAACTTCCCGCTCTTGATGCTCGCCTGGAAGATCGCGCCGGCGCTCGCCGCGGGCTGCACCGTGGTGCTCAAACCCGCGGAATTCACGCCGCTCACCGCCATCCTCTTTGCCGAGATCTGCCGACGCGCCGGCGTGCCGAAGGGCGTCGTCAACATCGTCCAGGGCGGGCCGGAGGCGGGCGCGGCCATCGTCAACCATCCCGGCATCCAGAAGATTGCCTTCACCGGTTCGTCCGAGGTCGGCAAGATCATCCGCAAGGCCACTGCCGGCTCGGGCAAGAAACTGTCGCTGGAGCTTGGCGGCAAGTCGGCCTTTGTCGTTTTCGAGGATGCCGACCTCGACAGCGCCGTCGAAGGTCTGGTCGACGGCATCTGGTTCAACCAGGGCCAGGTCTGCTGTGCCGGCTCGCGCCTGCTGGTGCAGGAAGGCATCGCCGACGCCTTCATCGCCAAGGTCAAGACGCGGATGAGCCGGCTGCGCGTCGGCAGCCCGCTCGACAAGAACACCGACATCGGCCCGCTGGTCGATTTGACCCAGCTCGATCGCGTCAAGGGCCTGATCGCCGAAGGCGCCAAGCAGGGCGCGATCTGCTGGCAGCCGGACTCGGCACTGCCCGCCTCGGGCTATTACCATCTGCCAACGCTGGCGACAGGTGTTTCGCCGACTAACATTCTGGCACAGGAAGAGGTGTTCGGGCCGGTGCTCGCCACCATGACCTTCCGCAACACCGAGGAAGCGGTCGAGCTTGCCAACAACACGCGCTATGGCCTGGCCGCTTCGGTGTGGAGCGAGAACATCAATCTTGCGCTGCACGTCGCGCCGCAATTGAAGGCCGGCGTCGTCTGGGTCAACGGCACCAATATGTTCGACGCCGCCTGCGGTTTCGGCGGCTATCGCGAGAGCGGCTTTGGCCGCGAAGGCGGGCGCGAGGGCATGTTCGAATATCTCTCGGCAAAACTGCCGCTCAGCCCGACCATCAAACCGGCAACGTCTTCGGCCCAACCTGTCGAGCAGCCGGAAGGCGACGCCATCGACCGCACGGCAAAACTGTTCATCGGCGGCAAGCAGGTCCGGCCGGACGGAAATTATTCCTTCGCCGTCGCCACCGCCAAGGGCAAGCTTGCCGGCGAGGCCGGGCTCGGCAACCGCAAGGATATCCGTGACGCCGTCGCGGCCGCGCGCGCCTGCAAGGCCTGGCCGGAGGCGACCGCCTACAACCGCAGCCAGGTGCTCTACTACCTGGCCGAAAACCTTTCCGGCCGCGCCGACGAGTTTGCCGCCCGTTTGACCCAGCTCACCGGCGCGACCGCCAAGGCGGCGCGCGACGAGGTCGAGCTGTCGATCGAGCGCCTGTTCCTCTATGCCGGCTTGGCCGACAAATTCGAGGGCCGCGTCCACCAGCCGCCAGCCCGCGCCGTCACACTGGCACTGCACGAACCGGTCGGCGTCGTCGGTATCGTCGCGCCGGACAATGCGCCTTTGCTCGGCCTGATCTCGCTGGTGGCGCCTGCGCTCGCCATGGGCAACACCGTGGTCGCCGTGCCGTCCGAAAAATACCCGCTGCTTGCCACCGACCTCTACCAGGTCATCGAATATTCCGACGTTCCGGCGGGCGCCATCAATATCGTCACCGGCCGTAGCGCCGAGCTGGCCGGCGTACTGGCCAAGCATGACGATGTTGACGGGCTCTGGGTGTTCGCCGATGCCGAGACTTGCGCCAAGGCCGAGGCCGAGTCCATCGGCAATCTCAAACGCGTCTGGACCGGCAACGGCCACAGCCTCGACTGGGCGTTGAACGAAGCAGCCGGCGATACCCTGCTGCGCCGTGCGATCGAGGTCAAGAACGTCTGGGTGCCCTACGGCGACTGAATGTCCCGGAAGGACGTCCGGGCTTGACGAGCCAAAAGATGTTCTTTACCGAGAAAAAACATTTGGCTGGCAGGCGAATATCGAAACAGGCGGGATGGTAGTGCTCCCCTGGCACATTGCGCCCCGGCCTTGTGCCGGTAAAAAGCCGAACGATCATAGACGGGCGAGGAGAAAAGCATGGCGGATCTGACAGGCAAAATCGTTGTCGTCACGGCGGCGGCGCAAGGCATCGGCCGGGCGAGCGCCCTGGCTTTCGCCAAGGCCGGCGCCGTCGTCCATGCCACCGACATCAACGAGGTGGTGCTCGCCGACCTCGGCAAGACGCCCGGCATCAAGACCCGCAAGCTGGATGTGCTGAACGACGAGGCGGTGAACGCCGCTTTTGCCGAGATCGGCGCCGTCGACGTGCTGTTCAATTGCGCCGGCTTCGTCCATTCCGGGTCGATCCTCGAGATGAAGGACGGCGATCTCGACTTTGCCTATGACCTCAATGTTCGCTCGATGATCCGCACCATCCGCGCCGTGCTGCCCGGCATGCTGGAGCGCGGCGACGGCTCGATCATCAACATGGCATCGCTGGCCAGTTCGACCAAGGGCGTGCCGAACCGCTTCGTTTACGGGCTGACCAAGGCAGCCGTCATCGGCCTGACCAAATCGGTCGCGGCCGACTATGTCGGCAAGGGCATACGCTGCAATGCGATCTGTCCGGGCACGGTCGAAAGCCCGTCGCTGCAGGACCGCATGCATGCGCAGGGCGATTACGAAGCAGCTCGCGCGGCCTTCATCGCCCGCCAGCCGATGGGCCGCCTCGGCACACCCGAGGAAATCGCCGATCTCGCCGTCTATCTCGCTGGCGCCACCTATACGTCGGGGCAGGCTTATAATATCGACGGTGGCTGGTCGATCTAAGCTCATCTCAAATCAAGGAGAGGAATTCTATGAAACTGCTGCGCTATGGCGAGGCGGGGAGCGAACGCCCCGGCCTGCTCGATGCCGATGGAACGATCCGCGACCTCTCCGCCCATGTCACCGACATTGCCGGCAAGGCGCTTGACCCGGCATCGCTTGAGACATTGTCGAAGCTCGATGTGAAATCTTTGCCGGCGGTTTCCGGCAAGCCGCGGATCGGCGCCTGCGTCGCCGGCACCGGCAAATTCATCTGCATCGGCCTCAACTATTCCGACCACGCCGCCGAAACCGGCGCCACCGTGCCGCCGGAGCCGATCATCTTCATGAAGGCAAGCTCGGCCATTGTCGGGCCGAATGACGACGTGCTGATCCCCCGCGGCTCGGTGAAGACCGACTGGGAAGTTGAGCTCGGCGTGGTCATCGGCAAGACCGCAAAATATGTCACCGAAGCCGAGGCGCTGGACTATGTCGCCGGTTACTGCGTCGCGCATGACGTCTCCGAGCGCGCCTTCCAGGCCGAGCGCCAGGGCCAGTGGACCAAGGGCAAGAGCTGCGACACGTTCGGGCCGATCGGTCCGTGGCTGGTGACCAAGGACGAGGTCAAGGACCCGCAGAACATCCCTATGTGGCTGACGGTCAACGGCAAGACGATGCAGAACGGCTCGACCAAGACCATGGTCTTCGGCGTCGCTTATCTCGTCTCCTATCTCAGCCAGTTCATGTCGCTGCACCCGGGCGATATCATCTCGACCGGCACGCCGCCCGGCGTCGGCCTCGGCATGAAGCCGCCGGTGTTCCTGAAGCCCGGCGATGTGGTCGAGCTCGGTATCGAAGGGCTTGGTATACAGAAGCAGACGTTCAAGGCGGATTTGTAGAAACCTTCCCTTCTCCCCTTGTTGTGGGAGAAGGTGGATCGGCGCGCAGCGCCGAGACGGTTGAGGGGTGTTGGAAGAAACGAGGCATGAAAACATCAGGGGATTTTAGGCACGTACGCTTTCAGGGCAGCGATCCTTCCAGCACCCCTCATCCGACCGAGCTTCGCTCGGCCACCTTCTCCCACAAGGGGAGAAGGGGAGTCGGCGCCTACTCCAGCACCTTGCCATCGGCTCCAAACCGGTATGTCTTCGCCGGATCCGGCGTCGCATAGAGCGTGGCGCCGGGTTCGGCGTTGTAGACGCCGAAGATGCGCACGGTGATCAAGCCGGCCTTCTCGCAGTCGAGATAGAGATTGGTGTCGGCGCCAAGGTGCTCGGCGTGGACGACCGTGCCTTTCCAGGCGCCGGATTTGGGATCCACCGTCAAATGTTCGGGACGGACGCCGATGGTCTTTGCCGTTTCGCCAAGCCTGGCACCGTCGACGAAATTCATCTTTGGTGAGCCGATAAAGCCGGCCACGAATTCATTTGCCGGCGAATTGTAAAGCTCCATCGGGCCGCCGATCTGCTCGATTTTTCCGGCGTTGAGGACGACGATCTTGTCGGCCAGCGTCATCGCCTCGACCTGGTCGTGGGTGACATAGATCATCGTGGCCTTCAGCCGGCGATGCAATTGCGCGATCTCCAGCCTGGTGTTGACGCGCAGCGCGGCATCGAGGTTCGACAACGGCTCGTCGAACAGGAAAAGCTTGGGTTCGCGCACCACGGCGCGGCCGATGGCGACGCGCTGGCGCTGGCCGCCGGACAATTCGGCCGGCCGCCTCTCGAGATAGGGCTCTAGCGACAGCATCGAGGAAGCGATGCCGATGCGGCGGTCGATCTCGGCCGTCGGCGTGCCCGCCTGCTTGAGGCCGAGGCCCATATTGTTCTTCACCGTCAGATGCGGGTAGAGCGCGTAGGTCTGGAACACCATGGCGATGCCGCGCTTGGCCGGCGGCGTTGCGGAGACGTCCGCCCCGTCGATGACCACGCGGCCCGAGGTCGAGTCCTCCAGTCCGGCGATGACCCTCAGCAACGTCGACTTCCCGCAGCCGGATGGACCGACGAAGACGACGAACTCGCCATCGGTCACTTCGAGGTTGATGCCCTTCAGCACCTCGACCGGCCCGAAGGCCTTTTTCACGTTCTCGATGTTCAGCGAGCCCACGGCTTAGTCCCTGTTCTAGAGTTTCACGGCGAGGCCGCTGCGTACGCTCTCGTCGGCGGCCAGGCAGACGGCGAGCGACTTCACCGCGTCATCCATGTGGCGGGTCAAGTCTAGATCCTCGCGGATCGCCTTCAGCACAAACGCCTGTTCCAGGTCGCAGAGGTCCTGATGGCCGGGCTCGCCTTGCATTGACAGCATCTCATCCGGTTTGGCGAACTTGCCGTCCGCGCCGGTTGCCGCACTGTGCAGGCGGATGGTCGAGGTCTTGGTGTGGGTATCGATGTCGTCGGACCTGGCGCCCTCCTTCATGACGATCGACACGGAGCCATTGGGCGAGATCACGTCTTTCACGAAGAAAGCCGTCTCCGAAATCATCGGCCCCCAGCCGGCCTCGTACCAGCCGACCGAGCCGTCGTCGAACAGCACCTGCAGGTGCCCGTAATTGTACATCGACGTTGCGATCTCGTCGCTCAGCCGCAGCCCCATGCCACGCACCTCGACCGGCCTGGCGTCGGTGATCTGCAGCATCACGTCGAGATAATGCACGCCGCAATCGACGATCGGCGACGTCGTCTGCATCAGCTGCTTGTGCGTCTCCCAGGTATGTCCTGAGGATTGCTGGTTGAGGTTCATGCGGAACACGTAAGGGCCGCCGAGCTTCCGCGCCTCGGCGATCAGCCTGATCCAGGACGGGTGGTGGCGCAGGATATAGCCGATCACCAGTTTCTTGCCGTTGGCCTTGGCTGCTGCGACGACGCGTTCTGCATCGGCGACCGTCGTTGCCAGCGGCTTTTCGACGAAGACATGGCAGCCGGCCTCGAATGCCTTGACGGCATAGTCGGCATGGCTGTCGGAATAGGTGGCGATGCAGGCGACGTCTGGCTTTTCATCGCGCAGCGCCTCGTCGAAGGAACGCCGGATGGCGTAGGTCGAAAGCCCTTCCGGCAGCGGCACATCGGAGCGGTTGACCAGCGCGGCGATCTGAAACCCCGGATTAGTGTGATAGGCCAGCGCATGGCTGCGCCCCATATTGCCGAGGCCGGCGACGACAACGCGAAGGGGTGTTTGCGAATTCACTTGACCGCTCCCGAAGTGATACCGCGGATCAGCTGCCGCGAGAAGATGACGTAGAGGATCAGCACCGGCATGATCGCCAGCGACAGGGCGGCCAGGATGGCGTTCCAGTTGGTGACGAACTGGCCGAGGAACAATTGTGCGCCCAGCGTCACCGTCTTGGTCTCCTCCGACGGCGCCAGGATCAGCGGGAACCACAGATCGTTCCAGATCGGGATCATGGTGAAGACCGCGACCGTCGCCATCGATGGCCGCACAAGCGGCAGCACCAGCCGGAAAAAGATCGTGTATTCGGACAGGCCATCGATCCTGCCCGCATTCTTCAGATCGTCGGAGACCTGCTTCATGAATTCCGACAGGATGAAAACGGCCAGCGGCAGGCCCTGCGCCGTGTAGACCAGGATCAGCGCCGTCAGCGTGTTGACCAGTCCACTCGCCACCATCAACTGCAGGATGGCGACGGTGCCGAGGCGGATCGGGATCATGATGCCGAGCGCCAGGTAAAGCCCCATCAGCGAATTGCCACGAAAGCGGTATTCCGACAGCGCGAACGCAGCCATGGCGCCGAACAAAAGCACGAAGAACAGCGAGGCGACGGTGACGACAAGGCTGTTCTGGAAATAGTGGATGAAGTCGCCCTGGCCGATCACCGTGGTGTAGCCGATCAGGTCGAAGGTCCCCGGCGTCGGCGGCGTCAGCGGCGCACCGAAGATACCGGCACGCGATTTGAACGAATTCATGATCACGAGGATCACCGGAAACAGCGCGATCGCGGTGTAGGTCAATAGGATCGCGTGGGCGCCGATGGTGCGGGGCAGCGAGCGGGTTGCGGTGCTCATGGTCACGCTCCCCTAAAACTGGTAGCGACGCAAGCGCGTCTGCACGAGGAACAGATAGACGCAGACGCCGCCGAGGATGATCAGGAACATCATCGTGGCGATCGCCGCGCCCATGTTGGGATCGCCGACCTGGAGCTGGAAGCCGAAGAAAGCGCGGTAGAGGAAGGTGCCGAGAATATCCGTTGAATAGTTCGGTCCGGCCAGCGCGCCTTGCGCGGTGTAGATCAGGTCGAAAGCGTTGAAATTGCCGACGAACGTCAGGATCGAGATGATGCCGATCGACGGCAGGATCAGCGGCAGCTTGATCTTCCAGAACTGCGCCATACCGGTGATCCCGTCGCATTCGGCAGCCTCGATCACCTCTTCGGGGATGGACAGCAATGCCGCATAGATCAGCATCATCGGGATGCCGACGAACTGCCAGACCGAAATCAGGCTGAGCGCGGTCAGCGCGTATTGCGCCTTGCCTAGCCAGGGCGTGAACAGGCTTTTCAGGCCGACAAGGTCCATCATATGCGGCGCCACGCCCCATAGCGGCGACAGGATCAGCTTCCAGGCGAAGCCGACGATGACGAAGGACAGGATCGTCGGCACGAAGATCGCCGTGCGGTAGAAGGCGGAAAACCGCAGCCTGGGGCTGGACAGAAGTGCTGCCAAAAGGACGCCGATCGGATTCTGCACCAGCATGTGGATGATGAAGAACCAGACATTGTTCCTGAGCGCATTCCAGAAATTGACCGACCAGTTGGGATCGCCGAACAGCATGCGGAAATTTTCCAGTCCGACGAAGACCTGCGACTGATTGATGTTGCGGAACAAGGAAAGCTGCAGCGTGCCGGCCAGCGGCAGGATCATGATCGCCGTATAGACCAGCAACGCCGGCGCCAGGAAAACGCCGATATGCCAACGGAATGGTCTTTTCGGTGCTGCGGCCATGCGTTCGGTCCCCGCCGATCAGGTCTTGCAATTGCCGTCAAAGGGCACGGCGCCTCCCTCCCCCTCGAGGGGAGGGTGCCTCGCGAAGCGAGGCAGGTGGGGTCGGCCGAGGCAGCGCGCCATCGTCGTTCGACCGCGCCTTTCAGCAACGATCAAGCCGCGGCCTGCCTCGACCGACCCCCTCTGTCGCCTTCGGCGACATCTCCCCCTCGAGGGGGGAGACAACGCTTCGCCGCGCTCTTACTTTGCCGGCTTGTACCAGCTGTCGAGGCCGTCCTGCAGCTTCTTGGCGGCAGCTTCCGGCGTATCGGTGTCGTTGATGACGTTGGCCGATTCAACCCAGGTCTCGTTCTCGAGGTTTGGCGTGCCGCGCGACAGGATCTGGTAGGTCGAGCGGATCGTCGACTTGCACTTGCCGCGCCAGGAGACGAATTCCTGGGCCAGCGGGTCTTCCATCTTCACCGGGGTGTTGTTCAGGCTGAAGAAGCCCGGCAGCGCGTTGGCGTAGATGGTGGCGAAATCCGGCGAGGCCACCCAGGACAGGAAGGTCTTGGCCGCATCCGCGTTCTTCGAAGCCGCATTGAGGCCCATGCCGATATCGGTGTGGTCGGAGATGTAGCAGGTGTCGCCGGCCTTCTGCACCGGCGGCGGGAAGGCGCCCATCTTGAACTGCGCCTGCGTGTTGAACAGGCCGATCTCCCACGAGCCGGCCGGGTAGATGGCGGCGCGGCCGAGCGTGAACAGGTTCTGGCTGTCCGGATAGGTCTGCGCCTCGAAGCCGTCGCCGAGATAGTCCTTCCACTTGGCCAGTTCCTTGAAGGGCTCGACCCACTGCGGATCGGTCAGCTTCTGCTCGCCCTTGATCAGCGCCAGGCGGCCTTCCTCGCCCTTCCAGTAGTTCGGTCCGATGTTCTGGTAGCCCATGGTCGCCGCTTCCCAAAGATCCTTGGTGCCCATCGCCATCGGGATGTAGGTGCCGTCGGCCTTGATCTTGTCGAGCGCGGCGTAGAACTCCTCATTGGTCTCCGGCACTTTGAGGCCGAGCTTGTCGAAGGCGTCCTTGTTGTAGATGAAGCCATGGATGACCGAGGCCATCGGCACGCAGAAGCTCACCTTGCCGTCGTCGGTCTGCCAGGCCGCCTTGGCCACTGGCGAGAAGTTCTCCATGCCGGGCAGGGTCGAGATATCGGCAAGATTGCCCTTCTTGAACAGTTCCAGCGATTTGTCGAACGGGCGGCAGGTGATCAGGTCGCCGGCCGAGCCGGCGGCGAGCTTGGCGCCCAGCGCCGCGTCATATTCGGTTGGCGCCGACGGCGCGAACACCACCTTGATGCCCGGGTTCTTGGCTTCGAAGGCCGGGATCAGCTTGTCCTTCCAGATGGCAAGGTCGTCGCCGCGCCAGCTTTCGATGTTGAGCGTTACGTCGTCGGCATAAGCCACCCCGGCGGAGCCGAGAATGCTGGTGCCGAGAAGAAGTGCCGTCAGTAGCTTCGTTGTCATGCTCAGTCTCCCTGTTGACCTTTTTCAGGTTCGGTTTTGATGAGAACAGAGGCATTGCGCCCCTTGTTCCCCTCGATCGCGGAAAGGGCGGGCCGCAGCCTGTGGCCGGTCCCTTCCAATATCTTCTCGGCTGCATCGGCGCTGGCGGCGCCGGCGGCGAGCAGAATGGCGGTCTTGACGACACCGCCGCTCTTTTCGAGCAGGCGCGCCGCCTCGTCCTTGTCGCGCCCGCTGACGGCGGCCACGATGCGTGCGGCGCGGTCGCGCAGCTTGATGTTGTCGGCCATGAGGTTGACCATGTAGCCGTCATGGACATGGCCGAGATGGATGGCGGCGAGCGTCGACAGCATGTTGAGCGCGATCTTCTGGGCGGTGCCGGCGCCCATGCGCGTCGAGCCGGCAATCAGCTCCGGCGGCGTTTCGAGCAGGATGGCGATGTCGGCCAGCCGCAGCAGCGGCGCATCCCTGTTGTTGGCGATGGCAATGGTCGCCGCACCGCGGCGCCTGGCGTCCTCGATCGCCCTGACAGCATAAGGTGTCGAGCCGCTGGCCGAGACGGCGATCAGGCAGTCGCCCTTGCCGATGCGGGCAGCGGCGACCGATACCGAAGCTTCCTCGGTGTCGTCCTCCGGCCCGCCGGCCAGTGTCTTGAAGGCCTCATCGCCGCCGGCGATCAGGATGGCGATACGGTCGCGCTGGATGCCGAAAGTGCCCGGCAGCTCAAGCGCATCGGCCAGTGCCATCAGGCCCGAACTGCCGGCAGCCGCATAGGCGAGCTTGCCGCCGCTTTTCAGTCTGCTTGCGATGATTTCGGCTGCCGCGGCAATGGCAGGAATGGCGCCGTGCACGGCCTTGGCGGCCTCGATCTGTGCGTTGGCCAAGGAGGAAAGGACGGCTTCCGGGGCCTGGATATCCAGTCCCTCGGCATTGTGGTGAAGCGCTTCGGTGCGCGTTTCGGCCATCCGCTTTCCTCCAATCGAGAAAACCATACCAAAAAAATACCACTTGTCCACACGCATTAATGAAATCGTTGCGGCGGTGCAGGCTTGCGGACGAAATTGGCTGATTTTCCAACAAACTACGCCTTAACTTTTTTGAAACAGAAATTAATCCTTGGCTATTGGTATTTTATTGGTATTATCCGCCCGGAGGAGAAATCGCGTGAAATTCGTGCTCGGCATCGATGGCGGCGGCACCAGCTGCAGGGCGGCCCTTGCAACGGCCGACGGCAGCCTCCTCGGCCGCGCCAAAAGCGGTGCCGCCAACATCCGCACCGATCTCACCGGCGCCAGGGCCAATATCGTCGATGCAGCGCACCAGGCCTTTGTCGCCGCGGGCAGAGATCCCGGACTGATCCCGCAAACTCCGGCCGTTCTCGGCCTTGCCGGCGCCAATGTCGGCACCTATCGGCAGCAGCTGGAAGCGATCCTGCCGTTCCGCAGCAGCCGTGTCGAGACCGACGCCGAGATCGCACTTGAAGGCGCGGTCGGCTCCGGCGACGGCGCCATGGCCATACTCGGCACCGGCACCGCCTATATGGCGCGCAAACAAGGCAAGTCGCGCGCCATCGGCGGCTGGGGGTTCCAGGTCGGCGACCAGGGCAGCGGCGCCCGTATCGGCCGCGACCTGCTCGAACAGACGCTGCTCGCCTATGACGGCATCCGCCAGGGATCGCCGCTGACAGAGGCCATGCTCGCCATCTTCCGCAACAATCCCGAGGATGTGGTCGAGTTCACCACCAATGCCAAGCCCGGCGACTTCGGCGGCTTCGCGCCCAAGGTGTTCGAACATGCCGAAAAAGGCGACGCCGTCGCTATCTCGATCCTCGACAAGGCGGTCGCCGATGTCGAGGCAGCGCTTGGCGTGCTCGACCTGGGTGGCGACGATCCGCTCTGCCTGCTCGGCGGGCTGGCGCCGCTTTACGCGCCGCGCCTGTCGGCCCGCTACCGGGCGCTGCTGAAACCGCCGCTCGACGACGCGCTGGGCGGCGCGGTGCAGATGGCGGTTCGGATTTTTGCGAACACGGCGGAGGCAGCGCGATGAGCGAGGCCGCCGACCAGATATTCGCGGCGCTGAGACAATCGTCGCAGAGCGGCGCACCGCTCTATCTGCAGCTGAGGAAAAGCATCGAGGATGCGGTCAAACGCGGGCTGATCGGACCGGGCGATGCGCTGCCATCGGAGCGCGACATCGCCAGCAAGGCCGATATTTCGCGCGTCACCGTGCGCAAGGCGGTGCAAGACCTGGTCAAGGGCGGCATCCTCGTCCAGCGGCATGGTTCCGGCACCTTCGTTGCGCCGCGCATGGAGCGCGTCGAGCAGTCGCTGTCGATGCTGACCTCGTTTACTGAAGACATGGCGCGGCGCGGCATGGCGGTGCGTTCGGCCTGGCTCGACCGCGGCCTCTATCCGCCGTCGCCCGACGAGATGATGGTGCTCGGCCTGGCGTCGAACGAACTGGTGGCGCGCGTGGCGCGCCTTCGCATCGCCAACGACACGCCGCTGGCGATCGAGCGCGCCTCGCTATCGACAAGCGTGCTGCCCGATCCGGCGGCGATCGGTTCGTCTCTCTACGCCGCGCTGGAAAAGACCGGCAACAGGCCGGTGCGGGCGGTGCAGCGCATTTCCGCCACCAATCTCGGCGATAGCGACGCGCATCTGCTGGAAGTGCCGCCGGGCATTGCCGGCCTGCACATCGAGCGTATCTCCTATCTGGCGAGCGGCAAGGTGATCGAGTTCACCCGCTCCATCTACAGGGGCGACGCCTATGATTTTGTCGCCGAACTCCGGCTGAGCGGGCCGGGCGAAGAGGGCCGGCCATGAGCGCAACAATTACCCATATGCGGCGCGAGATCGAGGAGATCCCGGAGGCCACCGCCCGCCTGCTCGACGGTTCGGCCGCGGTGCTGACGGAAGCCGGACGCGGCATTCGCGAGCGCGACCCGAATTTCGTCGTCACCGTGGCGCGCGGCTCGTCCGACCATGCCGCGACCTTCATGAAATATGCCGTGGAGCTGACCGCCGGGCTGGCGGTTGCATCGGTCGGCCCGTCGATCGCCTCGATCTATGGCGCCAAGCTGAAGCTGGGCGGCTCGGCCTGCCTGGCGATCTCGCAGTCCGGCAAGAGCCCGGACATCGTCGCAATGGCTCAAGCGGCGCGGGCCGGCGGATCGCTGACCGTCGCCATCACCAACACCGCCGATTCGCCGCTCGCGCGCGCCTCGGATTACGCCATCGATATCTTGGCCGGACCGGAGCTCAGCGTCGCGGCGACCAAGACCTTCGTCAATTCGGCGGTCGCCGGCCTCGCCTTGATGGCGCACAGCACCGGCGACGACAAGTTGCTCGCCGCACTCGCCCGCCTGCCGGAGCATTTTCGCAAGGCGATCGCCTGCGACTGGATGGCGCTGGCCGGGGCACTCGAGACGCAAAAATCTCTGTTCATCCTTGGCCGTGGCCCGTCGGCGGCGATCGCCAACGAGGCGGCGCTGAAATTCAAGGAAACCTGCGGCATGCATGCGGAAGCCTATAGTGCCGCCGAGGTCATGCACGGCCCACTGGCGCTGGTCGGTCCCGGCTTCCCTGTGCTGGCTCTGGCTGCTCGCGACGCCTCAGAGCCTTCGGTTGCCGAGACCGCCGACAGCCTGGCCGGCAAGGGCGCCGCCGTCTTTGTGACGTCGAACAAGGCAAAGGGCGCGCGGCCGCTGCCGCATGTCGCCACCGGTCATCCGCTGACCGACCCGCTGACGCTGATCGTGTCGTTCTATGGTTTCGTCGAGGCTTTTGCCCGCCATCGCGGCCTCGACCCCGACACGCCGCCCAATCTGCGCAAGGTGACGGAAACCCTATGAGCGATCGCTTTGCCCTGACTGGCGCCCGGATTTTCGATGGCGACGACTGGCACGACAATGCGGCGCTTGTCGTGCGCGACGGGCTCGTCGAGGCCATCGTTGCCGCCGGCGCCATTCCATCCAATGTTGCGCGTATCGAGACCGGCGGCGGCATGCTGGCGCCTGGCTTCGTCGATCTGCAGGTCAATGGCGGCGGCGGCGTTATGCTCAACGACCATCCCGACCTCGCCTCGATCGAGGCCATCTGCCGGGCGCACGCACCCTTCGGCACGACGGCGCTGTTGCCGACGCTGATTACCGACACGTCCGGGATCACCGCCGCGGCGGTTGCGGCCGGAGCCGAGGCGGCACGGAGGAAGGTGCCGGGGTTCCTGGGCCTGCATCTCGAAGGGCCACATCTGTCGATCGCCCGCAAGGGCGCGCATGACCCGGCTTTGATCCGGCCGATGCTAGACTCCGACCAGGCGATGCTGATCGCCGCACGGAAAAACCTGCCCGTGCTGCTGACGACGGTGGCGCCCGAATCCGTCGAGCCCGGCCAGGTGTCGGCACTTAGCAAGGCCGGCATTGTCGTCAGCATCGGCCATTCCGATACCGGCTATGCCGCGGCTCGCGCCTTTGCCGAGGCCGGCGCAACGGTGGTCACCCATCTGTTCAACGCAATGAGCCAGATCGGCAATCGCGAGCCGGGGCTGGCGGGCGCCGCAATCGATACCGGCACATTCTATGCCGGGATCATCGCCGACGGTATCCATGTCGATCCGGCCACCATGGCCATCGCCTTGCGCGCCAAGCAGGGGCCGGGCAAGATCCTGCTCGTCACCGACGCCATGGCGACGATCGGCACAGACATGACCTCGTTCACGTTGAACGGCCGCACCATCCACCGCAAGGATGGCAGGCTGACACTTGCCGACGGCACGCTGGCGGGCGCTGATCTCGACATGATTTCCGCGGTGCGCTTCGTGCACCGCGTCGTCGGCCTCGGCCTCGACGAAGCCTTGCGCATGGCCTCGCTCTATCCGGCGCAAGCGATCGGCCAGTCGCACCGGCACGGGCGCTTCGCCAAGGGAACCGCCGCCAACATCGTTTCGCTGTCAGACGATCTGGACATTAAAAGCGTCTGGATCGATGGCGCCAAGGTTTTTGCAGCTAACGCTATCCATCCGGCCTAGCCCGGTTTGGACGTATAGAGGTCCTTGTAGGCTTCGCGCAGCAGGTTCTTCTGCACCTTGCCCATCGTGTTGCGCGGCAGTTCGTCGACGAAGACCACCCGTTTCGGATGCTTGTACCTGGCGAGGCGCCCGGCGATGGCCTCGATGATCCCTGCGGCGCTGATGGTCGAGCCCGGCGCCCGCACCACGACAGCGGTGACGCCTTCGCCGAAATCCGGATGGACAACGCCGATGACAGCGCTTTCGGCGACACCAGGCAGCGCGTCGATCTCGCTCTCGACTTCCTTTGGATAGATATTGTAGCCGCCGGAAATGATCAGGTCCTTGCCGCGGCCGACGATGTGGACATAGCCGTCGGCATCGATCAGCCCGAGATCGCCGGTGATGAAGAACCCATCGTCACGGAATTCGGCCCTGGTCTTTTCCGGCATGCGCCAGTAGCCGCAAAAGACGTTCGGGCCCTTGACCTCGATCATGCCGACCTCGCCCCGGGCAAGTGTTTCGCCGCCATGGGGATCGGCGATGCGCAGGGAGATGCCGGGCAGGGGAAACCCGACTGTGCCTGCTCGCCGCTCGCCCTCATACGGGTTCGACGTGTTCATGTTGGTCTCGGTCATGCCGTAGCGCTCGAGGATGGCGTGGCCGGTGCGCTCTCGCCAGGTTCTGTGCGTCTCGGCCAAAAGCGGCGCCGAGCCGGAAATGAACAGGCGGATGTTTTTCGCCGCTTGCCGGTTCAAACCGTCCTGCTGCAGCAGGCGGACGTAGAAGGTCGGCACGCCCATCAGGACGGTGGCGCGCGGCAGCAGCGAGACGATGCAGGCCGGGTCGAATTTGGTTTCAAACAGCATCGAGGCGCCGGCCATCAGGACGACATTGGTGGCGACGAAAAGGCCATGCGTGTGGAAAACCGGCAGCGCGTGAATCAGCACGTCTGCGGCAGTGAAGCGCCAGAGGTCGACGAGCACCCGCGCATTCGAGGCGAGGTTTTCGTGGCTGAGCATGGCGCCTTTCGAACGGCCGGTGGTCCCGGACGTATAGAGGATCGCAGCAAGGTCGTCCGGTCCGCGCGCCACATCGTGGAAGTCCACGGCCGCCTCAGAGGCGCGATCGGTCAACGAACCCTCGCCCTTGCTGCCGAGTGTCGCGACCGCAGCGCCCGAGGCCTGCGCCAAAGCGCCTATCTCGGTCAGTCGCGCCGGGTCGCAGACGACCAGTCGCGGCTCGGCATCCCTGAAGAAATAGTCGAGCTCGGCCAGTGTATAGGCGGTGTTGAGCGGCAGGAAGATCGCGCCGGCACGCAGGCAGGCGAGATAAAGGAAAATGGCCTCGGGGCTCTTCTCGACCTGAACGGCGACGCGGTCGCCGGCTTCGACGCCCAGCTGCGACAGCGCATGTGCCAGTTGAGCGGAGCGCGCCAGCATTTCGCCATAGCTGATCGAGCGCCGATCCTCTGCCTCCATCAAAAGGCGTTCGGGCGCGGGCATCCGGGCACGGAAAGCATCGAACAGATGGTTGCTCATAAGTCCCCCGAGCCGCGGTTTCCGGGCCAGGCGGCAGCGGTCAGCCGGCCGCCTTGTCCGCCGCCGCCCTGATTGCCTCGATATTTGCCCGGTAGGCCTCGACGCTGCCGCCCTTGAAGATGGCCGCACCGGCGACCAGCACGCTGGCGCCGGCGGCGGTGACCAGGGGCGCAGTTTCAGGCGAAATGCCGCCGTCGATCTCGATCCTGATCGGCCTGCCACCGATCAGCGCCTTCACCCGCTTCACCTTGTCGACGATCGCCGGAATGAAGGCCTGGCCGCCGAAGCCCGGATTGACCGTCATGATCAGGACCAGATCAAGCCGGTCGAGCACGTATTCGATCATCGTTTCCGGTGTCGCCGGGTTGAGCGACACGCCGGCCTTCTTGCCAAGGTTTTTGATCGTCTGCAGCGACCGGTCGAGATGCGGCCCGGCCTCGGCATGCACCGTCATGCCGTCGCAGCCGGCCTCGGCGAAGGCCTCCAGATACGGATCGGCCGGCGCGATCATCAGATGGCAGTCGAAGAAGGCCTTGGTGCGGTTGCGGATCGCCTTGATCACCGGTGGCCCGAAGGTGATGTTGGGGACGAAATGCCCGTCCATGACGTCGAGATGTATCCAGTCGGCGCCGGCCGCCGCCACCGCCTCGACCTCGTCGCCGAGCTTCGAGAAATCGGAAGCCAGCACCGATGGCGCGATCAGGGTTTTTTTGCTCATGGTGCGGCCTTCCTGAACGCCTCAGTTTACAGACCCTCTGTATCGACTGCCTAGACCATGAGTGCGGAAAGTGGAAGCCGGTTTGTCCTTCCGCCGACGCCACGGCTTCAGGTTTGCGCTGCCCTTTCATCTGCCCGCCAAAGAAAAAACCCGCCGGACCGCTCCGGCGGGTTTGGGTGACGCGAACCATCACCGTTTGAAGTTCCGTGCGCGATCCTATTGCTCGAGCTGCGGCTTGCGCCTTGGCACGACCTGCTGAAGAACCTTTGGATTCAGCAGCAGGTTCGGGTTGCGGATCGGCTGGCACTGGCCATTGATCGGCCGCGCGCCAGGTGCGCATTCCAGCCGTGGTTTGCGGCAGGCGCCGTCGCGCAGCTCTGTCCCACGCGGGCAGACGCAGACGCCACGCTTGTTGTGGACCTGACCAGGTATCGGGCACTCCACCACAACAGGCTTCTTGCGCCTGCAGGCATTGCCTTGCACTTCCGTGCCCTTCGGGCAGACGCAATCGCCGTTGGCGTCGTGGATCTGGCCACGGATGGTGCACTGCTCGGGTTTCGGCTCGATTGGCCGGCAGGCACTACCCCTGACTTCGGTGCCCTTCGGGCAGACGCAATCGCCACCGGCGTCGTGGATCTGGCCACGGATCGTGCACTGCTCGGGCCTTGGCTGGATTGGCCGGCAGGCATTGCCTCTGATTTCCGTACCCCTCGGGCAGACGCAATCGCCAACAGCGTTGCGGATCTGGCCAGGAATGGTGCACTGCTCAGGCTTCGGCTGGATTGGCCGGCAGGCACTAGCCCTGACTTCGGTGCCCCGCGGGCAGACGCAATCGCCGGCAGCGTCGTGGATCTGGCCGCGGATCGTGCACTGCTCGGGCTTGGGCTCTTTCCCCACGCAAGCGCCGTTTTCCAGTTCGGTTCCGCGCGGGCAGACGCAGCGTCCGTCTTCGGTACGGATCTGGCCTTTGAGCAGAACGCAAGGTCTTGGCTTCGGCACGATGACCGTGCCGCCGCCGGACGAGCATTGGCCGTTGCGGAAGGTGGTGCCTGGCGGGCAGACGCAGTTGCCGGCGTCGTTCATGACGAAGCCTGCTGAGCATTCCTTCTTCACCTCATTCCTGATGGTGAAGGGATGACAGGCATAGGCCTTGCCGCGATCGCCCTGCACGTTGGCCGCACCGCGGGACAACACGTCGCCCGCGCCTTGCACCGGCGTGTTCGGAGAAAGCACGCCGACGCAGTTCTGGCCATTGACCGTGCCCTGCAGAGTGGCCAGGCGGCCGTCGTCAGGAATGGTCACGATCACATTGTGCACGTGGCTTTCCCCGGCGCCGAGCGTCAAGTTGGCGATGCAGGATAGCGGCAAGGTTGCCGGCTCCGGCGAGCAGCCGAAGGGCGGATCGATCGAGGTGATCGCGACGCCTTCCAGCCGGCCGAGGCCTTCGACGCCGATGGCATCGCCGATGCGAACCGGGCCGGCGAAGGCGCTCGCGCCATCGTTCGTGATGGTGATCTCGAACGAGCAGGGCTGGCCGGGCTTGCACTCGGCGTCGCCGGTCTTCTCGACGCGGATAGTCGAGGCGCCGCCGCCCTTGGCGCAGGCCTGGCCGATCGGATAGACGATGTCGTCTCCTGGAGCCGGGCCGTAGGAGCCGCGTGCGCAGTTCTCGAATTCGCCACCCGCGGCAACCGTCACGTCGAAATGGCGGCTGGTTCCGGGCGTCATAACGGCGCCGGGAATCTGGCAGGACAGTGTGTTGGCCGGTACCGGTCCGCAAGCCCATTCCGGCCCGTCTGGGGCGACGGTCTGGATCTGGACCGGCGCTCCGCCGGCCATCAGCGTCGCGGCATCGTTGACCCGCACCGGACCGGTCGGGGCAGTGGTGCCGAGGCTGATGACGGTAATGCGGCAGGAAACGACCGCAGCGCCGGCCAGCGAACCATTGCACACCTTGGTGATGCGCAGGGCCGGCTGGCCGCCATTGGGATGACGGATGCGTTCCTTGGCGCAGGTCCTGTTGTTGGTGAGGTCGTCCTCACCGGGAATAGCCTTCACCTCGGCGCAGTTCTCGACGGTATCGGGCCGGTAGTTGGCCGGCATCACCGCCTTGACGAAGATCGGCGTCGAGGCGCCAGGCAACAGCACGATGCCGGCATTGTCGCAGTGGAACTGGCCGGGGCCGTTCGGTCCGCATGTCCATGGCGGCGTCGGGCCGAAGGTCGAGGATGCCGGCACGCCGCCCGGATAGGTATCGACGACCGTCAGCGGCCCGTTATAGGGGACGCTGCCGTTGTTGATAATGTCGATCACGAAGGTGCAGACGCCATCGGCCGAACAGAATTCGGTGCGGGCGCGCTTCTTCAGAATCATGTCGACCTTCTTCTCCACCGGCGGCCGGCAGTCACGGTCACGATCGCCACGCCGGCAGACCGGGATCGAAGCACAGCCGCGATCGTTTTGCTGGCTGCCGAAAAGCGGCTTGCCGCTGGCGCCATAATTGTAGGTGGCGCAGTTGCGCAAGACGCTGCCTCGCCAGCCTGCGGCCGGCTTGAAGCCGAGCTCGAGGTCGACAGAGGCACCCGGATTGAGCGTGGTCACCGGATGAGTGCAAATCATCGGGGTGGTTCCAGGCGCGCAGACCCAAGGCGGGTTCGGCCCTGAATCGAGGGTGGAGCCGGCCGGCAGGGTAACTTCGTCGAGCACGATCTTGCCGTGGTAGGGTGCATCGCCGACATTGGTGACCCTGATGGTGAAGTCGCAGCCGCCGCCCATCGTGCAACGTTGCACGTCGGCGTGCTTTTCGACTTTCAGATCCGGTTCCTTGTCCTTCGGCGGGCAGCGCTGACCACGCGGGATGACGATATCGATGGTCTGCGTGCAGCACAGGCCCCAGCCCTCCTTCGGGCCGGCATAGGTTTCGATACCGGTGACGATGATGTGGATGACGTCGCCGGGTGAAGCGCCGACGATCTTCCAATTGAGCACACCGCCGCCGACCGGCACCAATTGCGTGTCGGGAATGATGGTGATGCCGGGTGTCGTCGTCGAAAGCTGCACCCATTTGCCGGCCATCTCTGGGCCGACCGGCATGTGGTAGATGAAGGCGCCGCCGCCGGGCACGCAATCAACCGTGCCGCGCTCCACCTTGAAGCATTCCTTGCCGGGAGGTGGGGGCGGCGGGTTGCACCTGGTGACGTTGATCTTGATCGAGGTCTTTGCACCCGTGAGATAATTGCCGTCGTCCGGCTTGCCCGGATCCTGCGACCTGATTTCCATGCCGGCGCCGCGTTCGCGGCTCACCTTGACCATGCCCTGGTTGTGAACGATCGTCGGCGACGGAAACGCCGCATGGTCGATCTTGGCGGTGATCTGGAACGTGATGACGCGCTCGTTCGCAGCGCCGATGCCGTCGAGGTCGCTGGCGGAAATCCGGAAATCGGACACCGTCGCGGTATCGTCCGGGCCAGCCGAACTGCTGATCGCAGCGCCGGGCAGCGGTCCGCCGGACGCATCGGTGCCGTCGCCGGTCACATGTACGCCGACGATGCGCAGGCCGTGCGGGAGCTGGTCCCTGAAATCGAGCCTGGCCTTTTTCAGCATGGCCGCGAGGCCGGGGCTGGCAAAACCCTGCGGATTGCCGCGCAAGCCAAAGCTCAGCGAATATACGACATAGTCGCAGCCTCGCTGGGTGCCTTTCTTGGTGAAGAAGGGCACGATCCGGCCCGGCTCCGGATTGACGATGCGAGGATTGTCGAAATCGAGCTTGGTATCTGGAATGACAGCACCCGCATCGGCAGGCTTGATCTTGGCCGGAGCGAGGTCTTCAGCGAAGCCTTGCAGCGGACTCAGCATGGCGACCGCGATACCGGCCGCCATCAGCCAGCGCGCGCCGCGCCTGGCGAGTGACAGGGGTTTCATGATGGTCTCCATGACGAATGATTGTTTGCCGGTTGATTGGCTGCTCGTCGCAGGCGGGAAAAGTGCAAGATTGCTCATCTTCCCCTCCTCACGGTTCGCAGCTGACGGCTGGGGTTCTGAGCGGCAAGGTCATCTTGCAGCAAGGGTAGTAGCCACCCTTGTCGCGGTCGGACTGCCTGTAGAAGCAGAGCCCGACATCGACCCTGTCGCCAGGATAATGGCCGGTGATGCCGATCGTGAATGGCGCGCCGGGTGCATGCGACAGAGGTGAAGTCACCCCGACGCCAGGCGTCCTGGACAGAGCCTTGATCGAATCGCCGCCGAAGCCGGCATGGTCATGGAGATAGAGATCGGCCTCGAGGCCGGAAGGCGTGCAGAAATACCTGACATCCTCGACGTCGAGGCAAGGAGGCAGATTGCCGGGAGGCGGGAAGTCCGGCGGATAGAACGGTGGCAGATAGCCGCCCGGCACCTGCTCGTAATAGCCGGCACGGCCTTCGCAGGGGCGCCAGACCTCGACGTCGCCGACATGGCCCTCGACTTCCGGGTCTTCGAAATAAGTGTCGAAGTCGACGAACCACGAGCCGAAAGGCGGCACGTTGGCCGGCTTGACCAGCGCCGTCGGCGTGATCTGCACGCCGTGCACGGCAAGCGGCCCGCCGGCAGCGAGTTGTTCGGCAAGCTCCGGGTTGTCGCGTAACTTGTCACCGGTATCGACCAGCGTGTCGGTGCAGACGCCGGTATCGAGATTGCCTTCGGCATCGTAGCCATATTGCAGGTCGAGGCCGCCGGCCGACTGCCGGTTGTCTTGCGGGAAGCCGACCGCATATTCCTGTGGCACTTCCGCCCAGGCCGATTCCGTCGCCGCATCGTCCGGATTTTCGCGCCAGTAGCGGATGACCTCACCCTTGCCGGAATCGGCGAACTGGCTGTAGTCGTAGCGGTTCTCCACCGGGCCGCGCTGGGCCAGATACATGAAGCCCTTGTTGTCGAAGGCGATGTCGGTGACCGCGTAATCCTTGTCGGCCTTGACCGTCAGTTCCCAGCGCGGGTCGCCGGCGAAACTGCCGTCGCCGGCAATGCCCACCGACCAGATCTCCGCCTTTTCCCCGACCGAGTAATAGAGCCGGCCGCCGCGATAGGCGACCGACCAGACGCGACGCTCGTCCTGCGTGTAGCCCCAGCTGTCCGGGTCCTCACTGTCGAAGGCGGCACCCTGTATGTCCATCACCGAGCCGTCGTCGGCAAGGGCAGCAAGCCCGTGCGCCGGGCGGCCGGCTATGCCGTGGTCGAACGTGTCGAGCAGAGCGCCATTGGCGTCGATGCGGTGAATGAGGCCGGTGTCGAGATCGCTGGCGAAGAACTGGCGGTGGATATTGTCGAAAGTGACGTCGCCGATGCCGGGACCGCTATTGGCGTCGATATCGGCGAATTTCGAGACAGCGCCGGTGATGCCGTCGATCTTCCAGATCGTTCCGGGACCGCCGCCGTTTTCGGTGCCGAACTGACCGTCCATGAAGACCGCGTCAGCCGTGCCGCGGCGCTGCCGCTCCGGCCGGCCGTCGGCGTCGCCGTCTGGTGTGACGATGCGGATGCCGTGCAGCGACGTGGCGCCGGCATAGAGGTTTGGAATGGCCGAGGGAACGCCGTCGCGCACGCCGTCGTCGTAGGCGATGCCGAAAACCTGGCCGATTTGTCCGGCCGTGACCTCGAACGGTGGCGGGGTGAAGACCAATTGGCCAGACGCCGGCCCGCCCAGCCTTGAGACGTCGAAGACGCGCAAGGTCGCGCGCGCCGTGTCGATGAAGGTTTCGTCGACGGGATCGACGCCCGGCGGCAGGCCTTGCTCGAAATTGGGAATGATGGTGCCGGAGAATCCGGTCACTGCCATCGAGCCGGGATAGATGATCTGGGTTTCCTGGGCCTGGGCCGAGCCGCCGAGCCAGACCCCAGCGGCGAGTGCCAAGATCGACAATCCGCTGGCAGCCTGGCCGCTGGCAGCCTGGATGGCGCGGCGCAAACGGCCGACACGAGAGCGCACCAACGCGCCATGGTCGCAAGACATGGATCGCCCCCCACAGGTCATGGGAGAAGCGTCCGGTCCCGGCGCGCAAATCAGGGCAAGGCGCGGCGTTCCGGCACGTTCATCCCTGATCGAATTGTCTGCTTTCCTCAACGTCACGATACGCCTGCGTCCGCGCAGGGTCAACGGAACCAGCGAACAGCCCAGCGCATCGACCCGGTCCCGAAGGCGATGGTCGCGCTGAGCTCCTGCTGTTCCCGCAGACCATGGAGCCTCTGGATCTGTGGTCATGGGGCTGTCCTTTCCGGGGCCGCACGACGCGGCACCTGAGCGTCAGTCGCGGGGCGAGGCGGAAAGGTTCATGGGCCGGAGGTCGGGCCGGCTGGATCACCACCGGAAAATACCGGCCTGCCGGTCCCGAATCCGATCAACCGCGATGAATGGTGAACGCCTTGCGCAGAATGCTTGCGCGCCACGCAGCCTGTTCTTATATACGCGCCAAGCCGTCCAGCGCCGAATGCCGGTTGCCGGAGCGGAATTTCTTGTGAACAGGGGCTTTCGTCGGAACGCCTGTACGGGTCCTGAGAGCCTGCTTAGCGGAGAGATTAGAACAATGGCAAAAGTAATCGGTATCGATCTGGGAACAACCAACTCCTGTGTCGCCATCATGGATGGCAAGGAATCCAAGGTCATCGAGAATGCGGAAGGCGCCCGCACGACCCCTTCCATCGTCGCCATCAACAGCGACGGTGAGCGCCTCGTCGGCCAGCCGGCCAAGCGCCAGGCCGTTACCAATCCTGAAAACACCATTTTCGCGGTCAAGCGCCTGATCGGCCGCCGCTACGACGATCCGGTGACGGAGAAGGACAAGAAGCTTGTCCCCTACAAGATCGTCAAGGGCGACAATGGCGACGCCTGGGTCGAGGCCGGCGGCAAAAAGCAGTCGCCCAGCCAGATTTCGGCGATGATCCTGCAGAAGATGAAGGAAACGGCGGAGGCCTATCTCGGCGAGAAGGTCGAGAAGGCGGTCATCACCGTTCCGGCCTATTTCAACGACGCCCAGCGCCAGGCGACCAAGGATGCCGGCAAGATCGCCGGCCTGGAAGTGCTGCGCATTATCAACGAGCCGACGGCGGCCGCGCTTGCCTATGGTCTCGACAAGAAGGAAGGCAAGACGATTGCCGTCTATGACCTTGGCGGCGGCACGTTCGATATTTCGGTGCTCGAAATCGGCGACGGCGTGTTCGAGGTGAAGTCGACCAATGGCGACACCTTCCTCGGCGGCGAGGATTTCGACATGCGTCTGGTCGAATATCTGGCGGCCGAGTTCAAGAAGGAACAGGGCATCGACCTGCGCAACGACAAGCTCGCCCTGCAGCGCCTCAAGGAAGCGGCTGAAAAGGCCAAGATCGAGCTGTCGTCCACCACGCAGACCGAAATCAACCTGCCCTTCATTACCGCCGATGCCACCGGCCCCAAGCATCTGACGCTGAAGCTGACGCGGGCGAAGTTTGAGAGCCTGGTCGAGGATCTTGTCCAGCGCACGATCGATCCCTGCAAGGCGGCGCTCAAGGATGCCGGCCTGAAGGCCGGCGAAATCGACGAAGTCGTCCTGGTCGGCGGCATGACCCGCATGCCCAAGATCCAGGAGATCGTGAAGCAGTTCTTCGGCAAGGAGCCGCACAAGGGCGTCAACCCGGATGAAGTCGTCGCACTGGGCGCCGCCATCCAGGCCGGCGTGCTGCAGGGCGACGTCAAGGACGTGCTGCTGCTCGACGTGACCCCGCTGTCGCTCGGCATCGAGACGCTGGGCGGCGTGTTCACGCGGCTGATCGAGCGCAACACGACGATCCCGACGAAGAAGAGCCAGGTGTTCTCCACGGCCGAGGATTCGCAGTCGGCGGTGACCATCCGCGTCTTCCAGGGCGAGCGTGAAATGGCCGCCGACAACAAGGCGCTCGGCCAGTTCGATCTGGTCGGCATCCCGCCTGCGCCGCGCGGCGTGCCGCAGATCGAGGTCACCTTCGACATCGACGCCAACGGCATCGTCAACGTCTCGGCCAAGGACAAGGGTACCGGCAAGGAGCACCAGATCCGCATTCAGGCGTCTGGCGGCCTTTCGGATGCCGACATCGAGAAGATGGTCAAGGACGCCGAGGCCAATGCCGAAGCCGACAAGAAGCGGCGCGCGCTGGTCGAGGCCCGCAACCAGGCCGAGGCGCTGGTGCATTCCTCGGAGAAATCGCTGAAGGAATACGGCGAGAAGGTTTCCGAGGCCGACCGCACGGCGATTGCCGATGCGATCGCGGCGCTGAAGACCGCTGCCGAAGGCGACGACGTGACCGACATCGAGGCCAAGACGCAGACGCTCGCCGAAGTCTCGATGAAGCTCGGCCAGGCCATGTACGAGGCTTCGCAGAAGGAAGCCGCCGAGGCCGACGCCAAGGCTGACGCCGCCAAGGACAGCGACGTCGTCGATGCCGATTTCGAGGAAATCGACGAAGACGACGAGAAGAAGAAGTCGGCCTGAACCGCCTGACGGTACAGGTAAGGGAAAAAGCCCGGTGCGCAGCCGGGCTTTTTTGCAACCCTTTGCCGGAAAAACGCGGAGCTCCCCGAAAAAATGCGGACAAAGCCTCGTAGACACTGGCATCCCGGCTCCATCACACCTAAATCGGAACAGCGTGCCGGCAAACGACGCAACGATGCTTCAAGACGTTGACTATCCGGACTGCGGGAAAACATGAAAGCTGATTTTTACGAAACGCTGGGCGTGCAAAAGGGCGCCGACGAGAAGGAGCTCAAGAGCGCTTTCCGCAAGTTGGCCATGCAGTTCCATCCCGACCGCAACCCAGGCGACCATGCCTGCGAGCACAAGTTCAAGGAAATCAACGAAGCCTACGAGACGCTGAAGGACCCGCAGAAGCGCGCCGCCTATGATCGCTTCGGCCACGCCGCCTTCGAGCATGGCGGTATGAATGGCGCGGCGCAAGGCTTTGGCGCTGGCGGCTTCGCCGACATTTTCGAAGACATTTTCGGCGACATGATGGGCGGGCGCCAGCGCCGCTCGTCCGGCGGCCGCGAGCGCGGCGCCGACCTGCGCTACAATATGGAAATTACGCTGGAAGAGGCATTTTCCGGCAAGACCGCGCAAATTCGCGTGCCGGCCTCGATCTCCTGCTCAGAATGCTCGGGCAGCGGCGCCAAGCCAGGCACCCAGCCCGTCACCTGCTCGATGTGCAACGGCCACGGCAAGGTGCGTGCCACGCAAGGCTTCTTCTCGATCGAGCGCACCTGCCCGCAATGCCAGGGGCGCGGCCAGACCATCAAGGATCCGTGCCCGAAATGCGCCGGCCAGGGCCGTGTCACCGAGGAGCGCTCGCTGTCGGTAAACATCCCTGCCGGCATCGAGGACGGCACCCGCATCCGTCTGGCCAACGAGGGCGAGGCCGGCCTGCGCGGCGGCCCGTCGGGCGATCTCTACATCTTCCTCGCGGTCAAGCCGCACGAATTCTTCCAGCGCGACGGCGCCGATCTTTATTGCAAGGTGCCGATCTCGATGACGACGGCAGCGCTTGGCGGCTCGTTCGAGGTGACGACACTGGACGGTACCCAGACGAAAGTAAAGGTGCCGGAAGGCACCCAGAACGGTCGCCAGTTCCGCCTCAAGGGCAAGGGCATGCCGGTGCTGCGCCAGCCCAACATCGGCGACCTCTACATCCAGACCGTAGTTGAGACGCCGCAGAACCTCTCGCGCCGCCAGCGCGAATTGCTGGAGGAATTCGAGCAGCTTTCCTCAAAGGACAATTCGCCTCAGTCGAGCGGATTTTTCGCACGCATGAAGGACTTTTTCGAAACGTTCGGCGAGCACTGAAGCTGATCCCTGGAAACGCTTCCCGAGCGTCATCAACACCTTATCCGGGGATTCGCCTTGTCTTGCACCTCGTAACTGCTAAGTAGCGTGCGAGGGGCGTTGAGGAGGACTTTCGATGACGCGTAGTCCCGGACTGCGAAAGACGCTGGCAGAAAAGTTCGACGACGAGCTGAAGTTCTTCAAGGGCTGGATCGACAAGCCGAAGGCGGTCGGTTCGATCGTCCCGACCAGTTCCATCACCGCGGGCAAGATGGCCTCGATCGTCGATCCGACATCCGGCCTGCCGGTGCTCGAGGTCGGGCCCGGCACAGGCGTCATCACGCGCGCCATCCTCGCCCAGGGCATAAAGCCTGAAAATCTCTACGCGGTCGAATATTCCACTGATTTCGTGCGCCATCTGCGCCAGCTTTATCCAGGCGTCAACGTCATCGAGGGCGACGCCTTCAACCTCGACGCGACGCTTGGCGACAAGCGCGACCTGATCTTCGATTCGGTGATATCGGGCGTGCCGTTGCTCAATTTTCCGGTCGCCCAGCGCATCGCCTATGTCGAGAGCCTGCTCGACCGCATCCCGGCAGGCCGGCCAATCGTGCAGCTGACTTACGGGCCGCTGTCGCCGATCCCGCCCGGCCGCGGCGACTATACGGTCGAGCATTTCCATTTCGTCATCCGCAACATTCCGCCGACGCAGCTTTGGATCTATCGGCGCCGGGCCGCATGAATTGAAGCGTTGGGTTTGAATAGCACTTGTCTTAATACCCATCGGGTGACAAGGCAGACCCATGGCTGTGATCCCGAAAATTCTTGTCTTCGCCGGTTCGGTGCGCAGCGGCGCCTATAGCGGCAGGACCGCCGACGTGGCACAGAAGGAACTTGCCATGCAGGGCGCCGAGGTGACCCGCATCTCGCTCGCCGATTATCCGCTGCCGATCCTCGACCAGGATTTGGAAAAGGACGAAGGCATTCCCGAAAACGCAGTCAAGCTCGGCCGGATGATCGCCGCCCATGACGGGCTGCTGATCGCGACGCCCGAATATAACGGCTCCATTCCGCCGCTGCTCAAGAACACCATCGACTGGGTGAGCCAGCTGCGCAAGGATGGCGGCCGGACGTTCAGGCCGTTTGCCGGCAAGGTCGCCGGCCTGTGCTCGTCTTCCAACGGACCCTTCGCCGGGATACGCTGCATCAACCATCTGCGCGCCGTGCTGGTGCGCTGCCGGATGGAGGTGGTGACACCGGAGTGTTCGGTGCCGGAGGGCGGCAACGCCTTCGACGACGAGGGCAACTTCAGGGACGAGAGACTACACCAATCGATGGAGCACCTATGCCGCACGCTGATCGAAACCTCGCGCATGCTGTCGACGCGGATCGAGGCATGATCCCGGACGCCGCGCATGCCGACACAATGCAGGAAAGGCTGATCGTCGGCCTCGACCTGCCGACTTTGAGGGAAGCCGAGAAGGCGGTGCGCGAACTCGACGGAATCGTCTCATTCTACAAGATCGGCTACCAGCTCGCCTTTGCCGGCGGGCTCGACTTCGCCCGCGAGCTGGCCAGCGGCGGCACCAGGATCTTCCTCGACATGAAGCTGCTGGACATCGACAACGCGGTAGCCAAAGGGGTCGACAACATCGTCAAAATGGGCATGAGCATGCTGACCATCCATGCCTATCCGAAGACAATGAAGGCGGCCGTCGAGGCTGCGAAGGGCAGCGACCTTTGCCTGCTGGGGGTCACTGTGCTGACCTCGATGGACGAGCAGGACGTGATCGACGCCGGCTATGAGTATGATCCGCATACGCTGGTGCTGAGGCGCTCCGAGCAGGCGCTGCATGCCGGCATGGGCGGCATCGTCTGCTCGGCCGAGGAAGCGGAGGCGGTGCGCCGCATCGTCGGCCCCGACCTGGCCGTCGTGACGCCGGGAATCCGGCCGAAGGGCAGCGACCATGGCGACCAGAAACGTGTGGTGACGCCGGCCCAGGCGATCCGCAACGGCTCCAGCCACCTCGTAGTCGGCCGGCCGATCGTCGGCGCGGCCGACAGGCGGGCGGCGGCGGAAGCGATCCTGGATGAAATGCGCTCGGCCTGACGCCAGGAATTAACCCGGAGAAAAGCCATGCCCAAGGGATACTGGATCGCTCGCGTCGATGTACGCGATGCGGAAGGCTACAAGGACTATGTCGCAGCTGCCAAGCTGGCCTTCGACCGCTTCGGCGCCAAGTTCCTGGCGCGCGGCGGCGCACATGAGAAGGCAGAGGGGCCGGGCCGCGACCGCAACGTGATCATCGAGTTTCCGTCGCTTGCGGCGGCGCATGACTGCTACCACTCACCCGAATACCAGCGCGCAGTCGCAATCCGCCAGAAGGTTGCTGACGGCGAAATCGTTCTGGTCGAAGGGATTTAGGCGAGAAGCCGGTTCGCCGCTGCCTCCGCCATCGCATCGGCGAGGCTCAGGCCCCATTGCCGGCGACAGTAATCGCGGAAATCGAAGCAGGGCAGGCCGGGACAGACCTCGAACTCGATGAGGTGCACGCTGTCGTCGGCTTCGACCCGGAAGTCGATGGAAAACACATCCCTCAGGCCAAGCCCGACCATCAGGCTTTCGGCGATGCGACGGATTCTGGCATCGGCTCGAGGCTGGCCGTCGGCGACCGGCAGCAGCGCCGGCTCTGTGTATGTTCCCGACGCTTTCGCCGCTTCGCCGGTATTACCGTAAAGCGCCAGGCTGTCCTGCATGGTCTGGAAATCGCCGCCCGAATCGACAAAGGCGATGCCCAACGCCTCGACGCCGGTATCCGGCTTCAATCCGAGAAAACTGGCCCGCGCGTTGCGCCCGGCGACATAGGGCTGGACCACGACATCGTCGCGATAGGCGGCGAATACGCGCCGGCTAAGCTCCAGCGCACGGCCGAGATCGTCGCAGCGCGAATCCGGCCAGATGCCGATCTTGGCGCCGAGCCGGTTCGGCTTGACGAACCAGCCGCCGGGCGAGGTCGGTGGCGCGACAAGCCAGGCACCGTCACGGGCGAGGCCCGCCTGCGGCACCGGCAGGCCAAGCGCGCCGAGCACGGCGCCGGATCGGAACTTGTCCTGACAGAGCGCGAACACCGCATCGTCGGCGCCGATCGCCTTCAGGCCGTTCAGCCGCGCCAGAGCTGGTGCTGCGCCGCCGCGGAAATAGGCAATGCCGTCGGTCAGCGTCCAGACAAGCGTGGTCTTCGGGTCCTCGCCGCTGAGAACGCTTGCGGCGTCGTCGAGCGTCACCGGCGCAAATGACAAGCCGCGCTTCTGGCAAGCGGTGGCAAGTGCGTCGAATTCAGCAGCCATATCGGTCGATTGCGCCAGATAGGAGGCGATTTCGGCGGCACGCTTCGGCACGTGGTTATCGGCGATCAGCCGATCGAAGCAGGCCTTTTCCGGCTCATAAACCAGGATCAGTTTCGGCTTGCGGGTTGACATGGGCGGGACGGCTCCTGGCAGCACGATTGCCTACCATCGCACGGCGAACGCATTCGGCTTGCGCGGAACCGACGTCGATCGGACGCCTGCACGACAGCAAGTGCCCATCTCTTGTTGACCATGATCTTTTCCGAACCAAAGGTTCGGGATCATGGTCAGCCGATCAGCACGCGCGGCTCGAAGCGACCATTGACCGGAATGTCGAGCATGAATGTCATGCCAGCTTGCGGGTCGAGCAGGCGCTGCTTCTCGCTCTTGCCCGACCAGGCGGAGGTGACCGCCAGCCGGTCGGCATTCCCGCCGACAAAAGCCGGACAGGACGGTTGCGTGACCGGCATCGCCACCGAACGGACAAGCTTGCCGTCGGGCCCATAGGCTTCGACGACGCTGCCGCCCCAGCAGGCGTTCCACAATATGCCGTCGCGGTCGAGCACCGAACCATCGATATAGCCCTTGGCCGAACGGTGATCGACGAAGATCTTCGGTTCGCCAACCGGCAGGCCGGTCGCCGGATCGCAGCCGACGCGCATCAACAGGCCGGTGCTGGTGTCGGTGTAGTAGGCAATGGTCCCATCTTCGGAAAAGCAGATCGAGTTGGGCACAGTAATGTCGGCATAAAGCCGGCGCAGCTCGCCCTTGAAGAACCAGTAGATCGAACCGGCGCCCTTCTCCTCGCCCTTGCCCATTGTGCCGACCCAGAGCGCGCCGCAAGGGTGAACGCGTGAATCGTTCGAGCGGGTAACCGTATTGTCGGCCTCGATGGGAGTGTGCAGCGTCAGCTTGCCGGTCGCGACGTCGCGGACATGCAGGCCAGTCTCGGTGGCGATCAGCTGACGCCGGTCGTCGATGACGGCAATGGCACTGGCCATCTGGTGGAGCTCGTGGATCTTGACGGCACCGCCGGACACACGTTTTTCCAGGAGCTGGCCGTTGACGATGTCGAACCAGTAGAGCGTGTCCGTGGCAGGGTCATAGCTTGGTCCCTCCCCGAGTTGGCAGACATGGTCGGAAAAAACCGAAACGATGGTCTCGCTCATCATGCCACTCCAAACGCCGCGTCCCAGGCCTGAACTGCGGCTTTCGCCCGTGCTGCCACTTCGTCGACGCTCATGCCCGGCTTGAACAGGCTGGAGCCAAGACCGAAGACGCTGACGCCGGCTGCCTTGTAGCCGGCAAAATCCTTATCCGAAACGCCGCCGACGGCGCCGACCAGCACACTGGCCGGCAGCACCGCGCGCATCGCCGAAATGCCTGCCGCGCCAAGCACGCTCGCCGGAAAGAATTTCAGTGCCGAGGCGCCCAGCCGGATGGCCTGGAATGCCTCGGTTGGCGTGAACACGCCGGGCATCGTCACCATGCCGTGCTGCATGGCACGGCCCATGACCTCGGCATCGATATTGGGGCTGACCAGCAGCCGCCCGCCGGCCTTGTGCAGGCCATCGACATCGGCGGCGGTGAGCACCGTGCCGGCGCCGACCAGGGCTGTCGGAGGAAGCGCTTGGACAATGCTGGCGATCGAAACGAAGGGCTCGGGCGAGTTGAGCGGCACCTCGATCGCTTCGATGCCGGCGCCGAAGACCGCCTGGCAGATCGCAACCGCTTCGCTTGGCTTGAGGCCGCGCAGGATCGCGACCAGACCCCGCTCGAGCTTTGGAAAAGGTGCGGTCTTTGTCATGCGGCAACTCCATTTCCGGCGATCATGCCATTTTCGCGCGCGGCTTCGGCAAGGCCGGCGCGCACCGCCTCGTCGGCGTCGACCGCCCTGAAAGCGAGCCCGGCAAGGCCGAGCGCCTCGGCATAGAGCGTGCCAAGTGCGCCCGACGCGATCAGCACGACTGGCACAGCGCTTGCTCCATAACGGCGATTTGCCGAAGCGATCTCGCCGCCGATCAGCAGGCCGGACAGGCAGGCGGCGGCATCCTCCGGCTTCAGGTCCTGCAACAGGCTGGCGGCGCGGATCGAGAACAGTCTTGAAACGACGTCACCGCCCTCGGCCAGCGCCTTCAGGCACCAGTCCCGGAAGAACGGACTTTCGGCGGCAACCGGCTTCGGCGGCTCGCCCAGCGAATGGCGCAGGATCGAGTGCGCAGCCAGCACCGAAAACAGCTCGCCGGTCGGCCAGGTGCCGAAGCCGGCAACGGAGCCGTCCTCGACCAGCACCCATTTCGAATGGGTGCCAGGCATGCAGACGAGGTGACGTCCGTTTGCCGGCAAACCGGCGCCGGCAAGCTGGGTTTCCTCGCCGCGCATGACGTCAGGTGCATCGGCGAGGCGTTGGGCAAGGCCAGGCACGATGCGGATATCACGGCGCTGGCCGGGGATGTGGGCAGCACCGGCGAGGATAGCGCCTATCGGCGCCGGAACGCTGACATAGGGCGCCTCCAGCCAGCCCTGGCGCGAACCGGCCATGCCGCAAATTATGACCGGCAGCGCCTCGGGAGCACCCATGGCGGCCAGATGCCCTTCGAGAATGGACGAAAATCCTTTGGCCTGGGCGGTGATCAGCCCGTCATCGCCGCGCCGCTCGGCGAGAACCTTGCCGGTGCCGTCGAGCAGCCAGACCCGCATACGGGTGGTGCCCCAGTCGACGGCCGCGACAGACGCCGCCTTGCTCGATGAGATCACAGGAACCCCCCGTCGACGATCAGCATCTGCGCGGTCAGCATGCGTGAAGCATCCGACGCCAGGAACAGCACGGTGCCGACGATGTCGTCCGGCTGCATCACACGCTTGATGCACTGCTTGGCGACGTGGGCGGCGAGCGCCTCTTCGGTGACCCAGAGCTTTCTCTGCCGCTCGGTGATTACCCAGCCGGGCGCGATCGCGTTGACGCGAATGCCGTCGACACCGAGCTTGCCGGCGAGACCCTTGGTGAGGCCGACGATGCCGGCCTTGGCGGCGGTGTAGGCCGGCATGTCGGGATGGTTGATGAGAAACGAGGTCGAGGTGAAGTTGATGATCGAGCCGCCGCCGGCCCGCTTCATGCCTGGCGCCACCGCCTGTGCGCTGAAGAAATGCGGGCGCAGGTTGATGGCATGGTTGTTGTCCCAGAACTCGACCGTGACGTCTTCCACGGCATGACGGTCATCCTGCGCGGCATTGTTGACCAGCACGGTGACGTCGCCATGCGCCTCGGCGGCCTTGGCGACTGACAGCCGCAATGCCTCGATGTCGCGTATGTCGGTCTCGAGATAGAGCGGTCGCCGGCCGAGCTCCTTGTCCAACCGACCGGCCAGCGCCAGGCTCGGACGGTCGGCGATATCGATAAAGGCGACCTTTGCCCCCTGGCGGACAAAACCTTCGGTCAAGGCAGCACCAATGCCGGAGCCGCCGCCGGTGATCAGCACCGAGGCGCCTTCGAGGTCGGCAAAGCGTGCCGATGGCATCATGAATTCTCTCCCGGTCCAATGATCTCGGTCGGCCGGCGCGCATCCTATCCAGCCGTGTCGGGCGGGCAAGGGCGAAAGAGTGGATTGTCAGGACTTATGTCCGACAAAAGGCCGCACGGGCCGCCGATCGATCAACTGCCCAGCCGGACGCGGTACAATTCGACGGCGGCTCCGCTGGTCCCGGCGACCGGCTCAAGCCATTCCGGCACGCTGCCGCGCATCAACCCGGCAAGAAAGCCTGCCGGCGCCTTGGTTGCGAGGAGCTTGCTTTCGGCGCTGCCGGGGCACAACGCGACGAGGCCGACGTGATGATCGGCCAGGACCGTCCTGGCATCGGCATCGGACCCAAGGAAGGCATCGAGCACCAGCAGGTTGCCGGCGATGTTGCGATGATAAGGCCCGGCGAAGACGCGATGCCCGGAATAGGCCAGGATCGGCGATCCGAGATTGGAGATTGCCAGCACCGTGGTGCCGGGCAGGCGGCCAAGTGCCGCAAAGGAGGCCATGCGGTGGCAAGCGACATCAGTGCCATTATCGACCGTGGCGTTGCTGTCGTCGAAGGCCACCGAGGTCGCCGCGGCAGCCCCAGTCCAGACCGCATTCACCGAAACCAGCCAGACGGCAGCCATGCGCAGCGCCACGCCGCGCGATGCGCTGGCCTCGGCCCGTTGACGCCATTTGGCAATCCAGGCGGCAAGCGGGATGACAGCGAAGGCGATCGAGAATGTCGAACCGCGCACCTGCCAGGCGCTGACGATGAACGCCACGACAAGCAGCGCGCCGACAAGGCTGTCCTGCCGTCGCCAGCCGCCACAGCCAAGGCGAAGCGCCATCAGCACGAGCGCAATGAGCGGCGTGGCATAGCGCGCCACCACCTCGGCCGGATCCTCGGCGAGCAGTTTGAATAGCGACTGCGCCTCGTCGATGTGATCAAGCCATAGCTCCTTGAGGCGCGGATCGAGATTGGCATAGGGCGCTGCCAGGCATTGCGGAAACAAAAGGACGACGACAGTGGCCAATGCCAGTGCAAGCAGGCCAAGCGAGGCGAACCGCCGCCCGCGCGTGCGGCCGGCCGGCTCGATCGACGCTATCGCCGCAAGGCCGGTTCCGGCAATCGCTGCGACTACGAACTGCACGGTCGAGAAGGCGTCGCATTGCGCCTGGCCCCAGGCGGATGGGTCAATGGTGGCGACAAAGACGAGAGCGGACACGCCGGCAAAGCCGAGGCCGAAATCCTTGGCGATCAGCCTCTCGTCATTGGCGTCGAGGGCAAACAGCGTGGCGACAGAGGCGCCGATGGTGGCGACATAAGGCGCGGTTTCCATGCCGACGGCCAGCATCAATCCGGCGCACAGGCCGGAGAGCGATGCCGCCGCCCTGCGCGACGGCGCTTCAAGCAGAAGGCTCAGGCTGGCCATGCTCAGCATCAGCTGGACATTGTGGTGATCGAGTGCGCCAGGCGAAAAAATGCCGAGGAAATACAGTGCGGCGGCACCGACGACGACAACCGGCAGCACGGCGCCGTCACCGGCAAAGCTGCGCGCGGCGCGGGCGGTGAAAAACACGGTCAGGCAGAAGAGCAGCGCCGGCCACAGCACTTGAGCGACATTCTCGGCAAGGGCCGCGCTGCCGGTCAGGGCCGATACGACGATGATGACGGCGGCGATCGGCGCATCGACCAGCCGCGACCAATGCATGACGAAACCGCCTTCCAGGCCCATCCGGTACTGGTGCAGATCGAACCAGCCCTGGCCGGCCAGCATATCGCGAACTTCGACGAGGCGCAGCAGATTGTCGTTGTCGCCGCCGGCATTGGTCAGTTCCGGGAAGCCGGCAAAGGCATTGACGGCCAGCGCCAGCAATGTGGCAAGCAGCGCCAGCGCGATCTCGGACCTCCAACTGGAGGCGCCATCGTCGGCTGTGCTCATATCAGGACCTTTGGAAGGAATACGGGGCGGTTTAAACCTAGCCTTAACAGCTTCAATAAATAGTAAAGCCGCCCGAGCGAGGCCGGCGTTTGAGCGGTCAGGGGCCTCACAGGGCATCCGGAGACGAAAATGCCACAAGAAGTGCGCCATGAGCCGAGCATCGCCGTGCTGCTGCCTTGCTACAATGAGGAGCTGACGATCGGCGAAGTGGTGCGGCGCTTTCGCGAAACGCTGCCTTCCGCCGCGATCTATGTCTACGACAACAATTCGCGCGACCTGACGGCGCTCCGAGCCCGCGCCGCCGGCGCCATCGTGGTGCGCGAGCCGCGCCAGGGCAAAGGCAATGTCGTGCGCCGCATGTTCGCCGACATCGAGGCCGACATCTACCTGATGGCCGACGGCGACGGCACCTATGCGCCGGAGGACGCGCCGCAACTGATCAACACGCTGCTGACCGAGCGCTCCGACATGGTGGTGGGCACGAGGCGCGGCGTCGCCAACGATGCCGGCAGGACAGGCCACGCCTTCGGCAACCGCATCTTCAACAGCCTCTACAAGCGGCTGTTCGGCTCGGACTTTACCGATATCTTCTCCGGCTACCGCGCCTTCACCCGGCGCTTCGTCAAGAGTTTTCCCGCCGTTTCCGGCGGCTTCGAGATCGAGACCGAAATGTCGGTGCACGCCTCGCAGCTGAAATTGCCGGTCAGCGAGATCGGGCTCGACTATGGCCGCCGGCCGGAAGGCTCCTCGTCGAAGCTGTCGACCTTTCGCGACGGCGCGAAGATCCTGTGGATGTTCGCCATGCTGATGAAGGAGACGCAGCCGCTGCGTTTCTTCGGCGCGTTTTCCGTGTTCTTCCTGGCATCAAGCCTGTTCCTGATGGCGCCGGTGCTGATCGAGTTCGCCGAAACCGGGCTTGTGCCGCGCATGCCGACCTGGGTACTGTCGGTCGGGCTGCTGCTGCTGTCGATGCTGGCGGCGGTGACCGGGGTAATCCTCGATTCGGTGTCGCGCGGCCGGGCCGAGCAGAAGCGCATCTTCTATCTGTCGATGCCTTCCGGTCGTGTCGAACGTGAACGTGCAAGCGCTCTCGCGACTTTGAAGGCCGGACCGCGCAAGACCCCGCGGGCGGCTTAGAGCTCTAAATGGGACGCCTCGCCCGCTTCATTGTCGCCGGCGGCATCGGCTTCGTCGCCGACGCGGCGGCGCTTTGGCTGGTGCTGACGATAGCGCCGCTCGGACCATTCGCGGCTCGCATCATCTCGATCGGTTTTGCCCTGTCCGTCACCTGGCTGATCAACCGCCATCTGACCTTCTCGCCTTCCAGCCGCGGCATCGCGCAAGAGGGCGCACGCTACGGCGGCGTCGGCATCGCCACCAGCATCGTCAATTATCTCGTCTATTGCGCCATGCTGTTCGCGCTGCCGATGGTGTCGCCGCTCGTTGCCCTTGCGGTCGCCTCGCTGGTTGCCATGGCGCTGTCCTTCCTCGGCTATTCCAAGCTGGTCTTCGACCGCTGAAAGCATCGCATTGGGGTCTGCGCCAAGCGAAGCGCAGCCTCATCATGACCTTGGCCGATTGGCAGAAGCCGCCGATTTCCTTATATCGCTGTCGTCGACGCATCGGCCCGAAAATCGGAAATCGAATTTCGAAAAGCACGATGCATGGATTGAAAAGTGTTGGAGCGTACTTTGTGCATCCAAATGGATCGCCCCAAGTGCGCTGGAGAGCTGCCATGCCCCTGAAAGTCGCCGTCCAGATGGACCATATCTCCACCGTGTCGATTGCCGGCGACACGTCGTTTGCGCTGTCGCTGGAAGCGCAGCGGCGCGGCCACCAGCTGTTCCACTACACGCCCGACCGGCTGTCGCTGCGCGACGGCAAGGTGTTCGCCCGTATCGAGGCGATGCAGGTCCGCGACGAGAAGGGCAACCATTATTCGCTGGGCGAAGAAGTCCGCATCGACCTATCGGAGATGGACGTCATCCTTTTGCGGCAGGATCCGCCCTTCGACATGAACTACATCACCACCACGCATATCCTCGAGCGCATCCATCCGCAGACGCTGGTGATCAACGATCCGGCCTGGGTGCGCAACAGCCCGGAAAAGATCTTCGTCACCGAATTTCCCGACCTGATGCCGGACACGCTGATCACCAAGGACCCGCTCGAGGTCTCAGCCTTCCGCAAGGAGTTCGGCGATATCATCGTCAAGCCGCTCTACGGCAATGGCGGCGCCGGCATCTTCCACCTGCACGAGGCCGACCGCAACCTCGCCTCGCTGCTCGAAATGTTCGGCCAGATGTTCCGCGAACCGTACATCGTGCAGCGCTACCTCAAGGAGGTGCGGGCCGGCGACAAGCGCATCATCCTGATCGACGGCGAGCCTGTCGGCGCCATCAACCGCGTGCCGGCCGAGCATGATTCGCGCTCCAACATGCATGTCGGCGGCCGCGCCGAAAAGACCGAGCTGACGGAACGCGAACGCGAGATCTGCGCCCGCATCGGCCCCTCGCTGAAGGAGCGCGGCTTCATCCTCGTCGGCATCGACGTCATCGGCGACTACATGACCGAGATCAACGTGACCTCACCGACCGGCATACGCGAAGTGCAGCGCTTCGGCGGCGCCGACATCGCCAGCCTGTTCTGGGATGCCGTGGAGGAGAAGCGTAACTAGTCGCTTCGGGAGCGCCGCGTTGCAAACATTGCAGCCGTTGCGTTCAGCTGTTCCCCAAATGTTCTTGCCTTCGCCGGAAATCTGTGGTTGTTTCCGGTGACGCCGTTCGCGGCATGATCGCAAAGGCTTGGGGCAAAGCCTGCATCCGGGGTGAAGACATGGTGGCGCGGGTTCGCACGGTTGCTTTCCAGGGCATCGAGGCCGTGCCGGTCGACGTGCAGGTGATGATCGCGCCGGGCAAGGTCAACATGCACATCGTCGGGCTGGCCGACAAGGCGGTGGCGGAAAGCCGCGAGCGGGTACAGGCAGCACTGCATGCATCCGGCCTGTCGATGCCGTCGAAGAAGGTCACCGTCAATCTGGCGCCGGCCGACCTGCCGAAAGAAGGCAGCCACTACGATCTGCCGATCGCGCTCGGGCTGATGGCGGCGCTCGGCGCCATTCCGGGCAACATGCTGGCCGGCTATGTCGTGCTTGGCGAATTGTCGCTCGACGGCACCATTGCCGCGGTGGCCGGGGCGCTGCCGGCGGCGATCGGCGCCAATGCCGAAGGCAAGGGCCTGATCTGCCCGTTCGCCTGCGGGCCGGAAGCGGCCTGGGCCGGCAAGGATTTCGACATCTTGGCGCCGCGCAGCCTGATCGCCATCGCCAATCATTTTCGCGGCACGCAGGTCCTGTCGCGGCCGGAAGCCGGCATCCGTGCTTCGGCGCGCGACCTGCCCGACCTTGCCGACATCAAGGGCCAAGAGACCGCCAAGCGGGCGCTGGAGGTGGCAGCAGCCGGCGGCCACAATCTTTTGATGGTCGGGCCACCGGGCTCCGGTAAATCGATGCTGGCGCAGAGGCTGCCGTCGATCCTGCCGCCGCTGGCGCCCAGGGAATTGCTCGAAGTCTCGATGATCGCCTCGGTGGCCGGCGAACTCGGCGAAGGAAAGTTAACCGACCGGCGGCCGTTCCGGGCACCGCATCATTCGGCCTCGATGGCGGCGATGGTCGGCGGCGGGTTGCGCGTGCGGCCGGGCGAGGCCTCGCTTGCCCATCACGGCGTGCTGTTCCTCGACGAGTTTCCCGAATTCTCGCCGCAGGCGCTCGATGCGCTGCGCCAGCCGCTGGAGACCGGCGACTGCATGATCGCGCGCGCCAACCACCGCGTCACCTATCCGGCGCGCATTCAGCTGGTCGCGGCGATGAACCCGTGCCGCTGCGGCATGGCCGGCGAGCCGGGCTATCGCTGCCTGCGCGGCGACCGCTGCCGCACCGACTACCAGGCGCGCATTTCCGGCCCGCTGCTCGATCGCATCGATCTCAGGATCGAGGTGCCGGCGGTTTCGGCGAGCGATCTGATCCGGCCGGACCGGGCGGAGAAGAGTGCAGCCGTGGCACTGCGCGTCGCTCGTGCCCGTACGATCCAGCGTGAACGCTTCGAGCGGCTCGGCGCGACCTCCGCCACCACCAACGCGCATTGCTCGCCGTCGGTCATCGAGGAAATCGCCATGCCCGATGCCGCCGGCCTGTCGCTGCTGAGGGATGCCAGCGAAAAGCTCGGCTTTTCCGCGCGGGCCTATCACCGCGTCTTGAAGGTGGCGCGGACGCTGGCCGATCTCGAGGCCAGCGAGACGGTCGGCCGCATCCATCTGGCCGAGGCGATTTCCTACCGCATGAGCTCGGAGCGGATGGCACAAGCGGCGTAGGTTTCCCTCCCCCTCGAGGGGAGGGTGGCCGCGAAGGGCCGGGTGGGGTCGCCGGTGACGTGCTCTGCCTTTAACGTCTCCTCGATATGCGGCAGATCAAGATGGCACCCGTTATCGGTCGCTAAGACAATCCTCGTTCCCGTTCTTGTCGCCGGAATGGGAGTCGGCGCACTTCACGCAGGACCCCACCCAGCCCTTCGGGCCACCCTCCCCTCGAGGGGGAGGGGAACGCTGGCGACTATCGCGCCTGCTCTTTCGCCTTCAGTTCCAATCTCCGCGCGTGCAGCACCGGTTCGGTGTAGCCGTTGGGCTGGACGCGGCCCTTGAAGACGAGATCGCAGGCGGCGAGGAAGGCGATGGACTTGTCGAAATCCGGTGCCATCGGCCGGTAGAGCGGATCGCCTTCGTTCTGGCGGTCGACGATCGCCGCCATGCGCTTCATCGTCTCCATCACTTGCTCGCGGGTGCAGACGCCGTGATGCAGCCAGTTGGCGATGTGCTGCGAAGAGATGCGCAGCGTGGCGCGGTCCTCCATCAGGCCGACGTCGTTTATATCTGGCACTTTCGAGCAGCCGACGCCCTGGTCGATCCAGCGCACGACATAGCCCAGAATGCCTTGCGCGTTGTTGTCGAGCTCCTTCTGGATCTCTTCAGGCGACCAGTTCGGCCGCCTTGCTACCGGCACCGACAGGATGTCGTCGAGCTTGGCCTTGGGCCGGCTTTTCAGCGCCTGCTGCACCGCGTGAACATCGACCTTGTGATAGTGGGTGGCGTGCAGCGTCGCCGCCGTCGGCGACGGCACCCAGGCGGTGTTGGCGCCGGCCTTGGGATGCGCGATTTTCTCGGCCAGCATCGCCGCCATCAGGTCGGGCATCGCCCACATGCCCTTGCCGATCTGGGCGTGGCCGGCCAATCCGCATTCCAGCCCGATGTCGACGTTCCAGGCTTCGTAGGCGGCAATCCAGGCGGCCTGCTTCATGTCGCCCTTGCGGATCATCGGGCCGGCTTCCATCGAGGTGTGGATCTCGTCGCCGGTGCGGTCGAGGAAGCCGGTGTTGATGAAGACGACGCGGTCTTTCGCGGCGCGGATCGCCTCCTTGAGGTTGACGGTGGTGCGCCGCTCCTCGTCCATGATGCCCATCTTGATGGTGTTTTTGGCCATGCCGAGCAGCGCCTCGACGCGGTCGAAAATCTCGACGGCGAAGGCGACTTCGTCGGGCCCGTGCATCTTGGGCTTTACGATATACATCGAGCCGGCGCGGGAGTTGGCGCGGCGCCCGTTCACGCCGATGTCATGCAGCGCGATCAGCGCCGTCAGCGCCGCATCCATGATGCCTTCCGGCACCTCGTTGCCGTCGCGGTCCGATATCGCCGGATTGGTCATGAGGTGGCCGACATTCCTGACCAGCATCAGCGAGCGGCCGGGCAGGGTCAGCGTGCCGCCATCGGGCGCGGTATAGGTGCGGTCTGGGTTGAGCCTCCGGACAAAGCTCTTGCCGGCCTTGGTGATCTCCTCCGCCAAGTCGCCCTTCATCAGGCCGAGCCAGTTGCGGTAGACCAGCACCTTGTCCTGCGCATCGACGGCCGCCACCGAATCCTCGCAGTCCTGGATGGTGGTCAGCGCCGATTCCAGCACGACATCGGCAATGCCGGCCGGATCGGTGCGGCCGATCTGGTTGTTGTGGTCGACAACGATTTCGATGTGCAGGCCGTTCTTGGTGAGCAGCACGGCTTCGGGGTTGGCGGCGTCGCCGCGATAGCCGGCAAACTGCTTGAGGTCGGCAAGCGTGGTGGCGCCGGCACCCTCGCCCAGCCGCAACATGCCGTTGGCAACCGAAAGCCCGTTCACCCCGGCCCATTTGCCTGTCGTGAGCGGCACCGCCTCGTCGAAGAAGCTTTTCACCCAGGTGACGACCTTGGCACCACGCGCCGGATTGAATTTGTTACCTCGCTCGGCGCTGTCCGTCTCCGGAATGGCGTCGGTGCCGTAGAGCGCATCGTACAGCGAGCCCCAGCGCGCATTGGCGGCATTCAGCGCATAACGCGCATTCATCACTGGCACCACCAGCTGCGGCCCGGCGACCAGCGCGATTTCCGGGTCGACATTTTCGGTGGTCACGCTGAAAGCCGGCCCCTCGGGCAGGAGATAGCCGATCTCGCGGAGGAAGCTCTTGTAGGCCTCCATGTCGACGGGCGCGCCATTGTCGCGATACCAGCGGTCGAGCTTGTCCTGCATGGCATCGCGCTTTTCGAGCAGCGCCCGGTTTTTTGGCGAGAGTTCATGGACGATCGCCGAAAAGCCGCCCCAGAATGCCTCAGCTTCAATGCCGGTGCCCGGCAGCGCCTCGTTCGCGACGAAGTCATGAAGCTCGCGGGCAATCCGCAATCCGGCGATCTCGACGCGATCGGTCATCAGGGCTTCTCCAGACGAAAGGCTAGGCCGGGCCTTTGACATGTCACGGTGGCAGGGTCAATTCGGCTTGGGGTGAAGGTAGGGCGTTTTCGCTGCCGCAGGAGCTGCCAATCTCCCCACTTGAGGGGGAGATGCCCGGCAGGGCAGAGGGGGGCGTGAAGGATCGCGGACCTTGTCATTTACGACCAGCCGCAAGTCTGAGGGCACACCACGAAAGACTGAGACGTTGGCGGGACAGCGCCCCCCTCTGGCCTGCCGGCCATCTCCCCCACGAGGGGGGAGATCGGCTGAACCTACACCGCAATCCTTGGCCTGCCCGACGCCACCGCCACGACATGCGCCTCGATGAACATGCGCTGGCCCTCGACGGTAGAGACGCGGAACTCGCTGGCGACTTCGATCTCGGCGCTGTCGGTGCCGGCGTCCTTCGCCCGCCCGGCGGCGATGGCGCGCACGTCTTTCTCCGCTGCGGCGATCGCCGCCGCCTCGTCGTTGAAATCGCGTACACTTTCGCCGGAGGCAACGCGGAACAGCCCTTCCTTGGGCTGGCTGACCCGCGCCTCGGCCGAGACCCGGACCTGGCCGACGACGGCGCCGAGCGCGTTGGCGACATCGGTATCCTGCGGCACCACGCAGTTATTGCCGACCAGCTCGGCCAGCCCGGCATAATGCAGCGGCGCCGAGGCGCCGAGGCCGATGACCGGGCGGTCGAGCGCGACGCTGAGGCGGGCGATGCCGGGATGCGCGTCGACGGCGCGCTGGACCAGGGCATGGGCGACGGTCGCCGCGCCATCCAGCCCATCCTCGGCGAAGGCGGTTTCGAGGATGACTTCCGCCGACAGGCGGGTCAGCGCGGTCAGCACCCGTTCCGAGATTGCCTCCGGCGAGGCGGCGATGAACTGGCCGCGGCCGTCACGCCTGCGCGCGAACAGCTCGGCACCCAGACGCGCCGCGGCCGGATCCCAATTGGCCTGCCTGCCCAGCACATGCGCGGCGTCCGACGGCGTGAAGCCGGCGATATGCACCAGTCCGCGCGACACCAGCCGGTTCAAGGTGGCGTTCTGGGCATTCGAGGTCAGCAATCTGTCGAGAGCCTGCGGCACGGCACCGATCAGCTCGTAAAGCTTGGCTTCGGCGCCGGTCAGTCCGGCCGCCAGACGCTCGGGCACTCCGGTGCGCACTGCGAGGCGGCCATCCATGCGGCCGGGGTTCGGCGCGCGCAGCTGGCGTTCGAGCTCCGCCGTGACGGCCTCGCCATGCATCAAGCCGGCCAGCGCCAGCGGCACCAGGCGGCGCGGCCCGAGCAGGATCTTTGGGTTGAGCACGCCGTCCTCCAGCGCCACTTCGGAATCACCGCCCAGGCCAAAAGTGCGCATGGCGACGGCCTCGACCATGGTGCGGAAACCGCCGACGGTGGCGCCTTCCGGATCGAGCCGCGGCCGGCCCTTGTCGAGCACGGCAACGTCGGTGGTGGTGCCGCCGATATCGGAGACCACGGCATCGTCGAGACCGGTCATATGGCGGGCGCCGACAAGGCTGGCGGCCGGGCCGGACAGGATGGTCTCGATCGGCCGCTGGCGGGCAAAGGCGGCCGAGACCAAAGCGCCGTCGCCGCGCACCACCATCAGCGGGGCGGCAATGTTGCGCGCGGCCAAAAAACCTTCGGTCGCCGCCACCAGCCGGTCGATCATCGAGATCAGCCTGGCGTTGAGCAATGTCGTCAGCGCCCGGCGCGGGCCGCCGAGCTTGGCCGAAAGTTCGTGGCTGGCGGTGACCGGCAGGCCGGTCCTGTCGCGAATCAGGTCGCGGGCGGCGAGCTCATGCGCAGGATTGCGGGTGGCGAAATAGGCGCAGACGGCAAAGCCGGACACCGACTTTTCCAGTTCCGGCAAAGCTGCCTCCAGCCCGGACAGGTCGAGCTTTGCCGCATTGCCGTGGACGTCGTGGCCGCCGGCGCAGAACACTACCGGATCGGTGCCGAGCGCCGCCTTCAGCCCGTCGCGGGCAAGGTCGCCCTCGGCAAAGCCGATCATCACAAGTGCGACCCGCCCGCCCTGGCCCTCGACCAGCGCATTGGTGGCTAGCGTCGTCGACATCGACACCAGTTTTATCGCAGTCGGGTCGGTGCCGGCTTCTTGCAGCACCGCATCGACCGCGCCCGATATGCCGACCGCCAGGTCATGACGGGTGGTCAGCGCCTTGGCCTTGGCCAAAACTTTTCCGCCGGGGCCGCCGGCTTCCGACCACAGCACCGCGTCGGTGTAGGTGCCGCCGGTGTCGATGCCGAGGAACAGGGGTGGCGATTTGGTCTTGGCGGTCATATTTGGGTCCGGAGAATTCTCTTGCCCCGCCCCTTAGCGGATATGAGCAGGCCGATAAAGCCGCGATGGCTGGGCCAAGGCAGCGTAATCTCCCCCCTCGAGGGGGAGATGTCGCCGAAGGCGACAGAGGGGGTCGGTACGTCCGGGCGCGACGCCCTCTCTGCGAAAGAAGTCGTCCTTTGTGCGAAGAAGAAGCCGGCGCTCCACGCGAGACAACCCCCTCTGGCCTGCCGGCCATCTCCCCCTCAAGGGGGGAGATTGGCAGCTTGGCCGCCTACCCCCCAAAAGGGCTTGTTGGCCGAATAGCCCTACGCCTGGCTGCCCGGCGAGCCTTCGAACGACCTCTCGACGGAAACGGCAGGCCGTTCGCGGCAGAAATACAAGATCGTCAGCATCACCGCGACAAGCAGGATGGCGTAGTAGATCGACACGCGGGCATAGAGCTCCGCCTTTTCCACCGGGAACGAACGGCCCTGGCTGGCGGCGCGCGCCACCATCGAGGCAACCAGCGCGTCGCGGGAGAAGATCAGGTTTATCGCGGTCAATGGCAGGACCGAGGCGAACAGCAGGGCATTGCAGAGCTTCGCCTTGGGCTCGAACCGCAACAGCATCACGCCACACCAACTGTATACAGCGCTGTAAATCGCAACGGCCGCGGTCTTCAGCGGCGTGTCCTCCACCATGAAAAGGAACGGCGCGCCGTCGTCTGGTCCGGTGAGGCGCAGCAGGTACCAAATCCCGGATAGGACACCAAGCGTGCCAAGCAACAGATTGGCCCATTGTCGCTGGCCGGCCGGCTGCTCCGTCTGCGCATAGGACAGCAGCCATTCGCCCACCGAGACGTTTGCCACCCGTACAAGGCTGAACAGGATCAGCGAAAGGACCTGCCGTGCCGCCCACGACGCCGGCTGGCCAAGAACGGTCTCGGCAATGCCGGGAAACAGCCGGTCGACCAAGACGACGGCCGCATTTACCCAGACGTAATCGATACAAAGGCTGAGAAACAGCAAGACATATTTGCGCAATTTGAAGTCCCCAAGCCCGACGAACCGCCACTCCGGCACATGCACGCACCGGTAGCAAAGATCTAACATCAACCGGGCGCAGTTGTCGAAGGCCGAGATTGGCGGCGAGCGCTTTGCCGCGACGCCTAATCTCCCCCCTCGAGGGGGAGATTACCAGCGCCTACCCCACAAAGCCCACCCGCTTGTGGCTGCCATCGCAGAACGGCTTGTTGGCGGAATGGCCGCAGCGGCAGAGGAAGGTGCGCTGCGTACGGTCTACCGTGTGGCCGGTGCCGGTGACGATTTCGACGTTGCCTTCGAGCTTGAGCGGGCCGTTGGTCGTCGGCGTGACGGTGAGCGGGCCATTCCGCACTTCAAGCGCCGGCGTATCCTTCAGCGGCGGCTCGCCGGTGGCGGTGAAGCCCGCTTTGGCGTGGCTGCCGTCGCAGAACGGCTTGTTTTCCGAAGCGCCGCAGCGGCAGAGCGTGGCGCGGAAAAACGTTTCGCCGCCCAGCACGATCTCGGCATGGACGGCCAGCGGGCCGTTTTCCCTGATGCGCACGGTGTTGACCACCGGCGGCTGTTCCTGCGGCCCGCCATCCTTGCGGACATAGGTGATGGCGCCGGACGGACAGGCTTCGGCGAGCGCCACGATCTTCTCGACGCTGGCCGCCTCAGGGTGGATCCACTGGCCCGGCGCATTGGGCACGAAGACACGCGGATCGCCAAGCACGCAATTGCGCGAATGGATGCAGCGGCGCCCGGAAAAGCCGATATCGATCTTCTCGCCTTCGACCATGCCGGCCATGGATGCATCTCCTTGCTGATGCCTCACGCTATGGCGATGGCCCGGACGGCGTCAAGGCAGCATTCTCCTCTCTCGAGGGCCAAACTCCCGGGCAAAGCGCGGCAGGGAAGGGAATGCGCATTTCTTTTCCGCCGCGCCACATTTTGTTCTTGCTTTGTGCCGGCAGCTATGCTACTAATTTGGGTATGGTGCCAATTGGCTCCAACGACCCGCCCACCGAGGCGGGTTTTTTGTTTCAGCTTTGAATTCCGGTGTTGCCGGCCTGCACTCGCGGGACGGCCCTCTCCCCCCTCGAGGGGGAGATGTCGCCGAAGGCGACAGAGGGGGTCGTTGCGCGTGGAGCGCCGGCATCTTCTGTCCCGATGGGACGTCGCATCAGGACGTACCGACCCCCTCTGGCCTGCCGGCCATCTCCCCCTCAAGGGGGGAGATTTGCCACGTCACGGAACCAGATCAATCTCCTCGGTCTCGCCGCCGCTGCAGGTGTAGCAGCAATCGTCGCACTTTTCCGCGTTGGCGGGGCCGACACCCCAATAGGTATTCTGGTCGCCATCGACCCAGGCACCGTAGCAAATCGATTCGCCGTCCTTGCAGGACAGCGGGATCGACTTGGTCTCGCCGTCGTTGAGATAATAATCCTGATTGTTGCCCGGCCAGACATGGTCGCGGTCCTGGCTGTAGAGCTCGACGCGCATGGCGTTGGGATGGCTGTTCCTGATCTCGAAAGTGACATCGCCGGCATGTGCGGCCGGCGCAAACAACGCGGCTATGAAGAGCGCCGCGGCAGCGCGGCGCGCGAAAGCGTAAGACAACATGATGATTCCCCCCGGAATGAAGCGGCCTGCCCGGCCGCGAGGGGGAACATGGCATGGTGGCGGGATGGGTGGAAGGGGGTGCGCCATTTGCGCATCGCGAAAGGCGCAGCGTTGCTAAGCAAGACCCCTCTCCGGTTTGCTTCGCAAACCACCTCTCCCCACGCCGTGGGGCGAGGAATGCCAACCGCCGAAGCCTCACAGGACCTGGGTTCCTCGCCCCCACAAAGTGGGGGAGAGGTGGCCGCGAAGCGGCCGGAGAGGGGGCGGTCCGACCGGGCTCAACGCCCGGGCTTCAGCAGCGTCCAGATCCAGCCGATGAATGTGAGCACCAGGAAGGGATATCCGGCAGTGGGCAGCGGCGCCGAGGTCGGCAGCAAAGGCGCGCCCCACAGGATCAGGCCCACTGAGACGACAAACAGCAGGGCGGCCACGACAGCGGTGAGCCGCATCCACAGCGCGAAGGTTTTCGGCGCGCTGATCATGACCAGCGCTGCCGCCCAGAGCGAGATGCCGCCGACATAGGAGGGCACGCTGGCCTCAAGCCCCGCCGCATTGCCGGCGAGCAGCAGGCTTTCGCCGGCAAGGAAGGTCAGAAAACCGGCCGCCACCCAATCATTGCCCAGCCGCTGATACTTCATCGTCAACAGCGCGGTCGCCACCACGAGTCCGACGCCGTCGATCGTCCAGAATGTTTCGCGAAGGGACGCGCTCTCGACGAAGGTGCCGGCGAGGCCCAGAGCGCCGCCGATGGCAAGGCCGATCGCGGCGGTGATGTCGAAGGTGGAGCGCATGTTATGTCTCCCCAAGCCTAGGAGAGGATACGCCAATGCGGTAGGATGGTGAAGGACAGGGTTCAAGCGGAATGGTTGGAGCGTCCTATGCAAACCGGTTCCGTCGTCTTGGTCCCCATAGCTGTCTAGAGAAGCAAGCTACAAGGGGGACTACAACCCCCTCGTCGTAGCTTTAGAGCAACAATAATCTAGCTCCCTTTCGACCATCTCAACGAAGCCTCTCGCCTTTTTGTATTGGTCATAAATCTCACTAGTCGTTTTTTCGACGGTGAAGCTGACGTTGCCCCCAGTTTCTATCCAGTTTTGAGTTCGTTTCCGGCGTGGGTTGTGCCCTGCTGGGCCGGTGAAGCGACGGGCGCT